>JABDCF010000001.1 GCA_013288235.1 Bacteroidota bacterium
GGCAATATAAAAGTATATCTATGTCTTCTTCATCAGTACCTCACCCCGGGCAAACGTTGATGCCCCTAAATTCAGCCACTAACACCCAACCCGACAGTAAATTTAAAAGCAGCCTTAAAAAAGCCGTTCTACTGCTTATTGCTTTTTTACCTTTGCTGGCAAATGCCGAAGGGTTTAAGTTTAAAGTTAAAAACACCAGTAAAAATGTGGTGACCGTTTTTTATAAGATCAGCAAAAAATCGGGAGACTTTAAAGTCAGGTCATTTTTAAAACTTGCACCGGGCGAAGAAAAAGTTAAAGAGGCCTCGGTAAGCAAGGGTGATACCATCTCTTTTTATGGCCAGAATGCAGAAGACGAAACTTCGGCCATTGTACGCAGGGATTTTGCAACGCTGAACAAACAAAAAGACGAGGTTTATTATATCCCTATCGTTATCCCAGAAAAGGAAAACACAAGCTTCGAATCACTCGAAAACCTTACCCTGCAACTGGAGCATAACAAAGTACTGAACTTTTTACTGAAAATGGATTCATCGTCCATGACCAGCCTCTCCATGCTGGAGAACAACTTTCAAAACGTTTATCCTTTGGGCACTTTCATTTTTGTGGATACCAAAACAAACCGGATGCTGGTACCACCGCTTGAGCCATCATATTGGAACAACAGTGAAAATTATTTTACTATACAGGATAGCTTGTATGCCCTGGTGAACAATAACCACTCGATACAGGCCGGTTTACAGGTATCATTTATCGCCAAATTATTCGATTCGTTAAGGGTTAATAATGCCGAAGAAATTGAGTTTAAAGGAAAACTATCGTTGCTGCGCTGGAAACCCAGCACCAATGCTAATATTTACCAGATACTTAACGACAAAGCGATACAGGATTTTTTGCAAACCTGCTATAACCAGATAGATAACCCCGACTCCGAATATCAGCGGTACCGGCTTTATTTTCTTTCCTCATATGAACGTATTGACGATCTCGACATTTTCGGGAAGCAGTTTTATACCTTTGGCAACGAAGCTGATGTATCACTAATGAGCAGCGGCAACCCTAATTTCTCATTGCTAAGTACTAACCTCGGCATGCTTTATACCAAGAGCAAAACCTTAAGCAATTACTATTCAGTGCAAAACGCTGTGTTGCGAACCAAGGCTTATGATTTTACCTCCCTGTTGTTTAATGGTTTTAAATACAGCATAAAACAAAAGTTAATCGAGGACGCCTATCGTACACAACACCAGCTGGTGGCTGCAATACTTGGTGAATATTCAGGCTTGGTAAGCTATAATCCCGATCCTTCGAAATTAAGTTTGGTGCAGCTAAACCCGAAGGACACAACTTCGGCCTTAACCCCGGTTTTAACTACCGTAAGTAATTTACAGCCTTATATTTCCGAAGCACCAGATACGGCAAAACAGGCAATCGCTACCGGGAAAAACAACGCTATTGATGGTTATAATAACAAAGTGAAGTTATTTAACTCTTATCTGAATAAGCTTAACGGCCTGATAAAACAACTGAACCAAACCAATTCCGACATTGTAAAAATGTCGCAATCAGATGATAACCAATATAAAGGCTATACCAAAAACGCTCCCGGTTTGCTTAATGAAATTACTGTAAGTAACAGTATTGTGAGGAAGGAATGATCTTTGGGAAAGTTGGCAGTTTTCGGTTAGCAGTTGGCAGTTACAACTGCAAACTGCCCACTACCAACTGCAAACTACTCCTTCGGCCCACGCATATGGATGATGAGGCCGTTTAAAAAGTTGCGGAGTATCTGGTCGCCGCAGGGTTTAAAGTTTGGATGGTCTTCCTTACGGAATATAGCGCCGAGTTCTGTTTTGGTAATGCGAAAATTGGCGAGGTCTAACACCTTTATAATATCGTCATCGGTAAATTTTAAAGCTACACGGAGCTTTTTCATGATATCGTTGTTACTCATATTATATTGAAATCTCTATTTTAACCTTTTTTCCTTTTATTTTTTCTGCTTTGATAGCCTGCACCACCCGCTCAATCTTGCTGCGTTTTACAGCAGCATATGACGAATGGTCAAGCACCTCTATCAGCCCCAGGTCTTCTTTCGCCAGTTCGCCTTTTTGAAGCAGCAGGCCTACAATATCCACCTTATTTATTTTATCTTTTTTTCCTGCGGCTATATACAGCGTTGCCCATGGCGACGGCTTTGGCAGCACCAGCTTTTCAGGCAGGGCCTCAATTTCGGGGTTTTGTTTTACATAAGCAAGCTTTTCATCTTCGGTAAGTATCAGGTACGATGTGCCCTTGGCGTGCATCCTTGCGGTACGGCCATTGCGGTGCAAAAAAGCCTCTTCGGTATGTGGCAACTGGTAATGTACAACATACTCAATTTCAGGGATATCAAGCCCGCGTGAAGCCAGGTCAGTAGTGATAAGCAGGCGATGGCTGCCATTCCTGAATTTGAGCAATGCTCGTTCCCGGTCTTCCTGCTCCATGCCGCCGTGGAAAATATCATGTACCAGGCCCCTGTCCCACAATAGCTCGCTAATCCTGTCCACTGCCTCGCGGTGGTTGCAGAAAACGAGCGTAGCCTTATCCCCTATGCTGCAGATCAGCGAAAAAAGTGTATCCAGTTTATCGGCCGCCGGGGAAATTACCGCTTTTAGTTTAAGATCGGGTGCATTGGTTTTGTTATCAAGGAAATCTACCGTTGTCGGGCGGTTTATGCCTGTAAAAGCCGGTATCTCCTGCATTTTTGTGGCCGAAGTAAGTATCCTTTTCTTTAAGGCAGGCAATTGTTTAATGATAAAGGCCATATCTTCCTGGAAACCAAACTCCAGCGACTTATCAAACTCGTCCAGTATCAGCGTTGTTATGGTATCCGTCGTAAAACTGTGGCGGCGCAGGTGGTGGCTTATCCTGCCGGGCGTACCTATTAAAACCGCCGGCGGCTGCGAAAGGTTGTTACGCTCAATTTTTACGGGGTGGCCGCCATAGCAGCAATTCACTTTAAAACCGGTGCCCATGGCTTTAAAAACTTGTTCTATCTGCAAAGCCAACTCACGCGACGGCACCAAAATAAGCACCTGTACGGTTGGTATTTTTGCATCTAACAGGTTCAGCAACGGCAATAAAAAACCCAGTGTTTTGCCTGAACCTGTCGGCGACAGCAACAGCACATCCCCCTTTTTGGCAGCCTCCAGCGCGGCATGCTGCATTTGGTTAAGTTGGGCTATTTTGAGGTTTTCGAGGGATTGTTTGAGCATGGTGTTAGCCCCCTCTAAATCTCCCCCGGTTGGGGAGACTTTTAGGGATTGGGCAAAGATAAGGTAAATAAGCCAGTTGGCCTTATTTGCGTCTCGCCATGAGCGGCGAGATAGAACGACAATTTATTTATATGAGGTAATTAAAATATCTACAATTTCACAAATTCTACTCTTCGGTTATTGGCTTTACCTTCTATTGTTGTGTTATCACTTAAAGGTTTTGTGCTTCCGTATCCTTTTGAAGTAAGGCGGCCGCCATCAATGCCCATGGCAATCAGCTGCGTGCGAACGGCATCGGCGCGGGCCTGCGATAATTTCATATTTACGTCATCGCCGCCATCACTGTCGGTATGGCCGCCTACTTCAAATTTTAAGTCGGGATTGTCCTGCATTATTTTAACGATGCCGTTCAGGGTGCCCATACTTTCGGGTTTTATGACAGCCTTGTTAACATCGAAATTAATACCGTGCGTAACGATTTTGGCATCCGTAAATTTTTTACCGATAATATTCATACCGCCACCGCTGGCCAATTTCAGGTTTGTAAATATTATCGGGTTATTTTTACTAAAGCCAAGGTCATCAAATGATACCCTCAAAGGTCTATTATCAATATTAGGGTTAACACAAATGCGGTACTGATCAACATAAACCTTCATTTGCCCGTTTTTACAAACGATAGCTGCATGGTGCCATTTTTCATCAAAACCATTAAGCAGTTCGTTAGGGTACGATTTGTCCAGGTCGCCTATTTTAACGTCCTGCCTGCTTAGCACTACCCGGTAGCTGCCGCTTGCGCCTTTTTGGTCTTTATAATAAAATTCGAGGCCAAGCGCATCGCTGAAATTGTTGGTCAAATAACCCGGATCAGGGTATTTTTTGTATATAAAATCAAACTCAAAGGTAAATACATCCGGCAAATAGTTATCCGTTTTCATCCTTGGCATTATTTCGCCCTGGTATTCCGACAGCAGCAGAGATGGTTTTGCATCCACCTTGTTAATAACAGCCTGGCCTTTCAGCAGTTTCCAATGTGTTGGGAATTCGCCATCCTGGTCATCGCTAAAATCATCCTGGAAAATTACTTGTTCGCCGGGTATAAAATCATAGTTCTGGTAAGCGCTGAAGGAAGGTGCGGCAGTAGCGGTTGTAGTTGTAGTGGCAGTAGCAGTTGTGGCGGTAGTTGTAGGGCCAGATGCGGTTGCGGCATTTTTTGTTGAGTCAGCTTTTGTGGGCTTTTTTTTCTTTTTAAACAGCCCTTTTATCGAGCTTTCGGCACTATTCAAACCATTGTTAATGGTCGAATTAACGTCGTTATTGGCATGCTGATCAGCATCCTTTGTAGCAACAGAGCCAACGTTTGTTACCTGTGCAATACTTTTTTGCAACAGCAATGGCAAAATAAAAATAGCCAGCAGGGTAAGTTTTTTCATCGCGCTAATATTTAATTAAATCTATAGGGTTGTTTTTGCCAAAGGTTCGGGCGGCCGGGGTAATTTCAAATCAATAATTACCAGTTAATTGAAAATTACTAATGAAATTGTTAGCTACCGATACCTAAACAAAGCTATGGTATGCCGGTAAACGGGTCAATCCCCAATATGGGTAGTATGTTTTGGGTTTGATTGTAGCGGTATGCGGGGAGTGGGTGGCGGGGTATCCCCCATTTGGGTATAAGCCGGTTGGAAACGGTAGTCAAAGACTACGCACATAGTTAATCCGTAGATGGAATCTACGGACAGCGGTTAACATAAATGGTTTAAGTAGTGGTGAATCGAGGCAATCTACATTTTTTTAATAAATGCCGGAAATATATTGTCATGCTTCACTTATCACCCGCCTTTACTGCAACAGGCTTTCGCGGTTCAAAATCAATGCTGGCAGTAAAATACTGCAAGCATAACATCCAGGTTATGGTAAGCAGCATGGCAGCTTTCTGCAAAACGGGTAAAATCTCCAGGTCAGTCCTGGTGAAATAAACGTAATTGCAGCTGTATAAAGCAACCATACAAATAACAGAAAGCACTTTAAATAAATGCAGTTTTGACTTGAATATGAATATGATAATATAAAACATACTTACCAGCGCCAGTGTACTTGATATCGTAACCATCATATCGTGATAAGGCGTAACCACCAAAAAAGCAAACAGCATAGCGCCAATGCCAAAGTACCTGATTATGTTGGCTGACAGCTTTGAAGGTATTTTCTTTGAAAATTCAAAAAAGAATAAGCCGAAAGCGGAACAAAGAAACAACATCCCGGCAATTGCCCAGGGCCGTGCTGTATTGGCCGCACCATTAACTGCTTTTACGCTAAACAGGTTGCTCAGGTAGTTATTTTTCCAATCGTAACCTATGGCGTTTTTGTCCTGCTGCGACCCGCCCGGGTAATACAATGCGGCTACCACCAGCAGTAATAGGGCAATAATTATCCCCACCAGGATTAAATATTTTTTAAGCATGTGGTACAGGTTTTAGTTTAGGCTAAAATAGCTGGTTTATTTAGGTTTTGCAAGGAGGGGATTTCGGTAATTGACGTTGTTTTGTGGTTATGGCGATAGTGAAAGATTATGCGCGTAGGGATACGTTGATGGAGGCTGCGGACAGCAAGGTACTCCCATAAGTACATGATATTATACTTGATCAAAATATATTGTAGATTTCTTATGACGATGCAAACTAAATTGCCATAACAAGTTTTGCATTGGGATACCACCTACAATTAATAACAACGGAGATCGAATGCCATGAAGTTTATTTTTGGCAAATTTTTGCATTTGCTTTAAATCCTGCCCGCTTGGTTTAGGTGAATTATTTGGATGGCTATGCCATTCTCCTAAATAGTGCAAAGAGGCTAAAATCGAAATCTTAACTTTCTCAATGGATTCTAATATATTATCAGTACCTCTATCAAAGGACGTATACCCATGCTTTGAATCAATAGATGAACTTGTTGCCGAATAAATCGTAGCTAATTTAAGGTTTTCATTATAAGCTCCGATTAAAATGCCGCCGGTTTCATAGGGATGAAATTTAGCGATATCTTGTTCAATTATTCTTTTAGCTTCGGACTTTAATTGTATACAAATAGAACCATCAGGCGAACTACAAATCATTATGCTGCTTTCGTTATTCCAGATTTTAAATTTGGAACACACCATTCATGACAATATGAGACAGGCAAAATTGTTTCATCATTGTAAATTTGCTGAATAAACTCCAATACAACACTTGCAAGTCCACAGATGCGGTTAAATGGTGCGGGTACAATAGGATGCCAACATCCGATACCTCGCGGTAATGCTTCTTTCTCCGCCAATTTATGTTCCTCATCTCTGTAAGGTTGGAACCAACTATTAAATGACGCAACGTTAAAGTTCTTTGCTAAATCTGCAAACAAAAAAACGCGATTAGCATGCAACCCTAATGAACAACTAATAATAATTGAGTCTGGATGAAATTCCTTAAGTGGAAACTCATCCATAAGTCCATCATCTGCTGTTAAATCAAGAATTAAAGATGCATGTGTTGCTGCATTTTTAAATTCATCACTATCATTTGGAGCGGATAAGATTAACCCTTTAACATTTGCGCTAGGATTTAATTTATTTAAGTCTTCTGCCAAGGCCTGTGATTTGTGGTGCCGAATACTATCTATATCTAATGCATGCCTGACTAAATTCCCCGGTTCAAATATGTCTTTGTCTACAACAGTCAAATCACAAATACCCATTCGCACAATTTGCTCAGAAATGATAGCTCCTAAAGCCCCACCACCAATTAATAATATTTTGGCGGTAAGTAATGACTTGCATAGGCGTCCCCTATTTTGCAGTTCATCAGGGTGCCAATTTTCTGATGAAACTAGCCAAGGCAATGGTTGTCGGCTTTGCAAATGATTAATTGTCATTTGCGTTCTTACAAAATTAGATTTTATTTTTTTTGAAACAGGCGATAAAACCATAGCCTGCCAATGATATCTATCGCACGTCTCTCCAATGATTTGAGGTATGGGCATACCTAGTATCAGTAAACATTCTGACGGATCATTGAATTTTGGCATTAACATTCTAACTATTTCGGGCAAATCTATTCCCTGTAGTTTCAAAACTGAAATTAATTCTTCCATTGTTGAAGGAACTTGCCATACATTTATGACAGGGGTCTTATTTAAACGTAGCCATAGAGCTCTTTTTTCTGGTAGCTTCTTTATAAGACTCCCCCAAGACGGTTCATAAAGTATTTTTTCATCTTTTTTATCCAAATACCTTTTAGTAATTACGGTGTTGTTAAATATGCTTATATAGGCTAAACCCGCTCGTTCCGAGATATTATTCCAGTGTTCATAGGACTCAACATTTTCATAATAAGCCAATGCGATAGATTTAGAAGTATTAATTACATCAAAATCAGGCAACTCGAAATAATCACCATTTTTTACTAAGCTATAACTGGCGGCGGCGGTTAGCCATTCTATGGCCCTGTCAACATGCCAAGTTATTCTTTCTACAGTATATTTGGGTTCAATTTTTAGCGCATTTTTTGATATGGCTAAACCATGAGTATTTTCTAATGTACAAATATGTCCGTTTCTAACAGGCCAGGTTGGATGAGTGCCACCATTGTATAATTGATGCTGAAATGTTGCTTTCACAGCATTATTGTCTAAGGAAGGGAAAAGCTGGACTTTCCCCCACTTATCATCTTCAAAATCTACAATGATATTCCAAGATGAAAACTCTGGAATCTCCATTGTAGGTTCTGCATCAACTATCTGTAGTTCTAAAGAAAGCATGAACGTTACTTTTATTTCATTAATTGGCACCCAATCTCCAATCACTTTTACTCCAAAATGAGATTTTAGAATACTACATGCTTGTGCAAGCGCCAATTTATCAAATTCGCTCATAAAATATCAATTTATGCAAAACGCCCACCGGAAATTGCCCCTCCAGCCGCAGGAGGCGTGTAAGTATTTCCACCTTTTTCTCTCCCAATCTCTCTAAGTAATACTTTTACATGCTCAATTTCCTTTTTTACCGCACTCTCATCTTCAAATCCTTTTACACAGGCTGCAATAATTTTATTATTTCTGGCTTGGAAATGCCAACGCCATTTTAAGGCCTTATCTTCAAAATATTTCCACTCGGGTCCATCCCCTGAACCAGTACCATCGTATTCTTTTATTTTTTTCACCGGGGCATCTGGTCCCAGTGTAGTGAACAACGCTGCACCTTTTTCGCATTCGCTCTTTTCGTTGTAACCCTCACCAGCAGTGGCAACAATATTTTCATGGGCATCTATTAAACGCCACCTCCATTCATGGGCATGATCTTGATAAAACTGATATCCTTTCATATTAAATAAATTAATTTTAAATTTGTTAATTGAGTACGCTATATAAAGACTATGTTTGTTTCATCAAAGATACATTAATTATATATTGTATCACATATGAAACAAAAATATTTTCAACAATTTTATGAAACTTATTAACAAATGAGTACTACCTTAAATACTACAAAGCTTGCGGACATGTTACGTTCAAAGCGAGGAAATAAGGGATTACGGGCGGTAGCAGATGAAATAGGTAAAATAAGTGCACCAACATTGTCAAGGATTGAGCAGGGTAAAGTCCCTGATGTAGAAACCTTTATTGTCCTTTGCAACTGGTTACAGGTGCCGACTGATACTTTTATTATTACAAACAATGCAAATACGTCTTATAAAGACCAAGCATTAGCTCATTTGAGGGCTGATAGGGAATTAAGCCCAGAAACTATCAATATGCTCACACGTATGATCGAATTTGCTTATTCATCTAAATGATAACAATTGGAATCCAAAGGTACACTTGCACATGGTTTTAAAGCTAAAGCAGAAAGATTAGCCACCGAGTTTAGAAATAAGCTTAGTCTACATCCTTGCGCACCTATGTGTGCTTTCAAACTTGCCATTTGTTTAGAAATACCCGTTTACTCAGCTATCGAGTGCCTAACTCTTAAGGATGACATAGAAAGACTTTCCCATGATTGCGAATGGAGTGCTTTAACAATGAATACTAACTCCGGTGCTACAATCATCATTCATAACCCCTTTCATTCCCCGGCCAGGCAGCAAAGTAATTTAATGCACGAAATAGCACATATAATTTGCGAACATAAACATCCTATGAGAGATTACGAAGTTGCAGTTCCCGTTGGAATGAGAAGTTTTAATTTAATTCAGGAAGAAGAAGCTAGATATTTGGGGTCAGCTCTCCAATTACCAAGGCCTGCTTTACTTTGGGCAAAAAAAAGAAACATGACAACGTCAGAAATAGCTGATTACTTTAATGCTAGTCAAGAAATGGTTACATATAGGATGAATAGTAGCGGGGTTAATAAACAATCATATTTCTTGAAAAGGAAACGCGCTAAAACAGTGTAAATAAATACCCACTGTCCGAAGTTTAAAAACTTCGTCTGAACAGTGTTGCATTTGGGAAATCAAATAAAAATGCCCGTTGCAGTTCCCCACAAACAGGCATTTTTTATCTCCTTGCCAATGCCACCTACGGCCAATTCACCGTTACCGTATCCGCATAAGTTTTACCCGGCAATGTTTGGCTGGGCGAATTAAAGTTTATGGTGAGGGTTTGGGCAACAGCATCTACAGTTACCTGCAAATAACCATATACCGGTAAATAATTGTTCATTATAAGGGCGGGATTGCCCGCAATAGGATATGGATATGCAGTTGGCGGGTTATATATCGGTGTTACGTTGAAACCGCCGCTGCCGGCAATAATGCAAGGTATTTGCTTACCGTTTACCGTCCAGGTAAACCGTTCGTAGTTATGGGCATGGCCTGATAGTATGGCATCGGGCCATAATCCGGCATCGTTAAACGCCTCAGTCAGTACTTTTATCATTAAAGGTGATCCGCCATTTTTACTGTCGCCCGAGAATGGCGGATGGTGCACCGCTAAAATTATAGCCCGTTTATCAGTTTCGCGTTTTACTTTCAGGCGTGCCAGTTCGCCTTTTAAAAAATCAAGCTGCGCGGTGCCTACGGTAGTAAAGTGGTTGCCATCGGGGGCAATAATACCGCCGGGCGTTCCGTCAAGCACATTGCTGTAAAGGCCAATGATGGATACAAACGGCGCTTCGAGTGTAAAATAAACACCGGGCTGGTCCATGGTGTAACGTACCAGGTTGGCTGCATTTACGGCCGGCGCAGGCGTTGCCGCACAAAAGTTTTCTTCAAATGCCGAAAGCGATTTCATCTGGGCGTTGTAAACCATCCCATCGTGGTTGCCGGGGATGGCAAAAATGGGCGCGTTGTAGTTACGGTAGGCATCATAAAACTGCTGGTAATAGTAAGCCTCTTCGCCAAAGTTATAGATTACATCGCCCAGGTGAAAGAAAAACAAAGGACCATTGGGCGCCTTCAAGTCCGCTTCCATCATGTTGGCCACGTTTTCGGCGTTTTGATATTTCGAATCGGTTGTTGCGCCTGTATCGCCCACAACGTGAAAAGATATTTGATTTTTTGCTGTAATACCGGCAATAGCACCGGGCAATACGTTAGCCAGTTCCATAATACCCGGCAAGGGGGTAGCCCGAAATGCCAGCACAGATTTTTCGTGGCTTTTATAATAAGGCGAGTTGTAATACTGATCATCGGTTGCCGGTTGAAAAGCGCCTTGTAAGGTCACATTTCCATCTACCGTTACCGGGAGTTCTGCAAAAAGCCTCCTGCCTGCAGGCGCTGGTGTGCCATGGGCGCCGGAGTTATTTGTTGTTGAACCGCCGCCTGTTGAATTTGTTGTTTTTGCCATTTTGATTGGGTTTAAGGTTTATAAGTTTAGGGTTAATAGTATGATCAAATTTGGGAGAAAAAAATATAAAAATCAAGCTGGTAAATAAATATTTAGGACTTGTTCAGGGCAGACGCGTTAAGAATTATTTCGGATAACAAAAATGCCGTTTTGTATGATGGTCAGTTTTTACCACAAAGCACACAAAGTTAAGATCACAAAGGCCACAAAGTCCTTTTCTCTGTGACCTTTGTGAAATCTCCGTGCCCTTTGTGGTAAAAAAAATCGTCAAATGGGGTCCCTCTCCGGCATTTGGCGCGAACATTAAAATTATTTTAATGCGTTTGCCCCGAGGGCTTGTTTAGCCCCTCTTGCTTTTACCTTCCGAATATGTATATTTAGTTCAAATTCCAAACCATGAAACAATTGATATGCATCGCCTGCCTGGGCGCAATTTTATACCTGCAAAGCTGCGGCGGCGGCCTTATTAAAAATAACGATAGCGGCCAAACATCGTCGGCAGGTGTAAGGTCAAAAGTCCCCGTCCCAACGGCTACCGATAACCTGGTAGTTAATGACGATAAAGACCTTACCGGCTATTGGGTAGGCGAATTCGGGCCTGACGTAGCAGCTGGCGATAGCGTTGAAAACGACGAAGGCGATGGCGGAGACGAATACAATACCATAAACATTTCTATCGATACCTTAAACGGCAACAATGTAAAAGGCCATACGGTAATTGCCGGAAAAGTGCGCTTTTTTAAATGCACCATGAAAGCAACCGGGGCCAAATACCAGTTCACATTTAAAGGCGGCGCCGATGAAAAAGCCGCCGGCACCTATAAGTTCAGCATAACCAAAGGCGACAGCCTTTTAAAAGGCCGCTGGGCCGCCGCAAGCGACACCATATCTGCGCACGGTTTTGCATTAGTAAAAAGGCATTTTACATACACCCCCGGCTGGAAAATAACAACGGGCCAATACGTGGATTTCAGTAAAGGGAAAACGGTGACGGAAAAATTAGACAACGGGGAAACTTACCAAAATGAAAAATATTTTTCAACTTCGGCTGATGTGGCAAAATACAATGCATCCGCCGATGCGCTCACTAAACAATATGTGGCCAATTTAAAAAAAGCCGACCTCATGGTGCTACGCAATTCGATATTTGCGAGGCACGGTTATACTTTCAAAAAGCCGTTGTTAAGTTTGTATTTCAGTCAGCAGCCCTGGTATGTGCCATTAAATACGGATGTAACCGCCCAGCTTACGCCTATTGAAAAGAAAAACATTGCCCTGATGGCGCCTTACGAGAAGAATGCGGAAGAATATTACGGTGTTTTCGGGCGTTGATAACCTATGCAGCTAAGTAACCATCGCTACTTTATAAAAGCAAGCTCCCTGCTTTGGTACGGCCTGCTGCTTTTTTTTACCTACCTGATGCTGCTCATCACCCTGCAATACATCCCGGCCCGCACCGATGTGGCATTTTTGCGACTGAAACAGGATGTTGTTGGCATGCTGCACTATCGTATAGCTTTTTTTGCCCACGTGTACACGGGCATGTTCGTGCTGGTTTCGGGGATACTGCAATTCCCGGTGTACATCAGGCAGCATTTTCCGGTAGTTCATAAATGGTCGGGAAGGGTGTATGCTTTCGGGGTCATTTTCATTGCAGGCCCTGCGGGTTTGGTGATGGGTTACTATGGCAACGGCGGCGCAATAAGCCAGTCGGCTTTTTGCATCCTGGCTGTTTTATGGATAGTTTTTACCTGGAAGGCTGTTGCAGCGGCGAGAGCACGCCGGTTTGCCGAACACAAAAGGTGGATGTACCGCAGCTATGCATTAACGCTTTCGGCCATAAGTTTAAGGGCTTGGAAATGGCTGCTGGTATTACTATTTGCACCGGCCCCAATGGATGCTTACCACATTGTATCATGGCTTGGCTGGACAGGTAATTTACTGGTAGCCGAACTGATCATTTACTTCATGTTTAGAAAGCAGTTTGTTAAATCGAAAGTCTTGAGTTTTAAGTCCTAAGTCGGGCTCATGGCATCAATCAAGCCTTATAACAGGATATTTTCCCTATCGGTTGTTTCGCCGCCATCAGTTTGCCGGTTATTGTTTTTTATTTCCCGCCAAAGCGAAAAAAGGGCATCGTTGTCTTCCAGGGTCAGTCGTAGCCGTTCTTCCGGCGTTTTGGCCAGCCAGATAGCCAACTGGAGTTGTTTTATATGTGCGGGCGTATCGTCCATGTTATATCAACTCAAAAGTATTCAAATTTAATTTGTTTATCCAATGGCTTATATAATCACGTTGCAGGTTGGGGAGCGAAGCCAGGTTTTTAATATCTTCCATTTGTACAGCGGCCTGCCAATCTTGTATCCATATCAATTTCGAAATTAACAGGTCTTCGGGCGAAACCACATAAACATCGGTACCATAAAAATTCATTTTTTGTTTCCGCTCAAACTCTGTAAGCCTGTATTCATTATTCTTCCGGACTACAAAATCCGCCTTAAACCCCGACTGGTGGTCGATAACATTAAACAAGCTTTGTCTGTCGATGGCGTCGGCCACGGCATCTTTACTGCAATAATAAGCCCCTTCAAAATGCCCGACAAACCCTTCAATGTCCTCAGCCTGTAAGCGGACCACAAAATCGATATCTTTTGTCGCCCTCGGAACGATATACAAGCCCATCGCAATGCTGCCCGATAACATATAAGGGATATGGTTATTTTCGAAGTATTCTATTATTTTTTTAAAGAAATCAAGCATCGGCTTAAATGTACAAATTGTCTTGTCTTAAAATAGGTTTACACATTTTGCCTTGTCATAAAATACTAAACAGTTTATTATCAGCTAATTGCATAAACATTTCTAAAAACCAAATTTTATATCAATTGATTATCAGCTACTTAAGTGAGTTTAATAATTCGTTAAAATGGAACATGCTGACAATGAGCGTGTTTCACAGTGTTCCGGGTGTTCCACTTGTAAAAATGGAACACCTGGAACATAGCTAATTCGCCGATAAAATGTACCAACCGCTTCACGTTAAGCTCTTTTTTCGGGGCAAGGCGTTAAAACACCGTCCCCTGCAACAAAAAGAAAATACCTATCGCGGCAAAGCCCACGCTCGTTATCCACAATATCTTTCGTTTGGTGATAATGGATATGGCCCCTATAGCAATCGCTATCTGGAACAGGGTTACACCTCTCGCCAGTATTTTATGCTTTACGCCATGCTCTACCGATTCTTTTTCAAGTGACTTTGCATCTGCCATAATTTTAGCCTGGTCGGCTTTGTTTGATTTTATCTTTGCAGAATCCTGTGGAGCAACCGTTTTGCCCAGTGCAACCAGTATTTTATTTGACGTGGCTATCTCTTCGCTTTTTTATGCTTTTGGCTTCGTAAAACGCCCACTGATCTGATGATTTTATTTGCGCCAGCATAGCTTCGTCGGCATGGTCGTTGGCTATAAGGCCGGTTATGGCAGCCAGCACAGCTATAATAGCTGTTGTTAATGCCACATACAGCACCCATTTTTCTTTGCCTTCCGACAGTATATGGTGCGCATGTTCGTTGCTCTGTTCATGTATATTTTCCGAAAAATCTTCTATTTCAGCCATAGTGCTTTGTTTTGTATCGTGTTACTTAGGTAATAGATAATTGGTGCCTAAAATTAAGCACAAATACTGTTATTGGAGGGTATTGTTTAAAAATATATCGTAGGGGCGCAATATTATTAACTCAAGGAAAATATCAAGCCAATTAATATTGAATAATGAATTTTGAATATCAAATTTCGAAATTCCTCACTTCAATATTCGTTATTGGGTGTTCGATATTAAAACCTTAAATTAACGACATTACCCAGGACATGCGATCACAACAAACTCGGGTCGGCGCCCTCGGGATCTTTATAATTTTTTATAAAATTGGCAATCTCGGCAGCTTCGCCGTAAGTAAGCTCGCCGATGCCGTCGTACTCCCATTCTTCCATATTCTCGTCAAAGGTTATATTTCCCATGCCTACGGGGCCATCGCTTAGTTTATAAACGCCTGTTGCAAAATAATTACCGCCTGGTACGGGTTCATTAACCGGGGTAATGGTCAAATGTACCGGGCCTTCGGTAGTGTCAATATCATAACTTACCTGGTTTACCATAGTTTAATGCTGATTATAAATATGTTTATTTTTTAATAATTTATCTATTGCCTGTTTGCAAAAACTTTGCCTAAAATAGCGTTTATATACAAAATTTTATAACATTTATAATAAGTTTGCACATGGTTCATTCAACTATCTATCGGGACGAACCAATGAACTAAAAAAATGAAATTAACCATATACGGGGCGGCCCGGCAGGTTACCGGGAGCATGCATTTGCTGGAGGTTGGCCAATTTAAAATATTAGTGGATTGTGGGTTGGATTACGAGAAAGACCGCAACGTTCAAACCAACGAAAATTTCCCTTTTGATCCTGCCGAAATTGATGTAGTTATATTAACCCATGCCCATATCGACCATTCGGGCAACTTGCCCACGCTTGTCCGTTTAGGTTTCAACGGGCAAATATTATGCACCCCCCCCAACTGCTGACCTGGCCGAACTGTTATTGCTTGATTCGGTAAGCCTGTTTATGCGTAAAGCGCAAAGCGGGCGCAAAAATCGCCGTGGCAAGTTTAACACAGGTGCGCAGCCATTATACCTCCAAAAGCATGTAATGGATACGGTTGAGCGCTTTATTACCATTGGCTTCAACAGGCCTTTCCGTGTAAATGGAGATATAGAGCTTACTTTCATCCCCGTTGGCCATTTATTAGGGGCCGCTGCCGCGATTTTGAAAGTAAATGATAATGGCATCGAAAAATCCATCGCTTTTACCGGCGATATCGGCCGTAAAAATTACCCCGTTCTTGACGATCCGCAACAATTACCTGATGTTGATTACCTGGTAACCGAATCAACCTATGGCGGCAGGCATCATACCAATGATAAATCCTTGGAACAAACGCTGGTAGAAACCATTGAAAAGGCTTGCATAAAAGAACAAGGCCGGCTTATTATTCCGGCATTCAGTATAGGGCGCACACAATCATTGGTGTATTCGCTCAATAAAATATTCAGCAGCGGCTTATTACCGCCGGTCAAGATTTTTGTTGATAGCCCGTTGGCCACACGATCAACCGAGGTATTCAGGAAATACCACAACCTCGTGAACAAAGAAGCACAGGATTTTTATAACCGCCGGGGCGATGAGTTTGAGTTTGATAACCTCACTTATGTGGAAACACTAAAAGACAGCCGCCAGGTATCTAATTATTTTGAGCCATGCGTCATTATTTCATCAGCCGGCATGCTTGATGGCGGCAGGATACAAGACCATCTTTTTTATAATATCCAGAATTATTATTGCACGATATTATTTATCGGCTACTGCGCCAAAGGCACTTTAGGCCACCGTTTACTACGAGGCGATCCTATCGTCCACATTAAAGACCGTGACCTGGCCGTTTACGCCACAATAAAACAAACCGATGTCCTGAGCGCCCACGGGGACCATGCCGACCTGGTAAATACCGTTAAACAACTGGATAAAACAAAGCTAAAAAACGTTTTCCTGGTACACGGCGAAACGGGCAGTATGCAGGCTTTCGCCGATGCATTGGAAGATGATGGGTATAATGTGACGATACCTGAAAAAGGAGTAAAATACGAGTTGAATTAAATTAACACGAACATCTAAAGACAGGAATCTTTCTGTGTCGGACGCGTAATTTTGCGTCTCTATATTGTTACGGCGTATAACCTGAATTTATTGCAATCGAAAAAAGATAATCCCTATATTCGATAAAATAAATCATTTCCAAATCATGAAATCCGTTAAATTTATATTGCCGTTGCTGCTTTGCACTTTTATTTTGGGTTTTACAACCATCAGCAATAAAGACCACTGGAAAGATTTATTTAACGGAAAAGACCTGAACGGCTGGGATACTTATATAGGTCCCGATCTGACTGATGGCGGCAAACCCATTACAGGTACACCCATCGGGCTAAACAACGACCCACGGCACGTATTCAGCATTGTAAACCAGGATGGCGAAAATATTATCCGGATTTCAGGTGAAAACTGGGGCGCCATATCTACCGAAAAGGCCTATGAAAACTACCATTTGCAGTTACAGTTTAAATGGGGTACACTTTTATGGGGACAAAAGAAGGGCAAAAAAATGGACAGCGGTGTTTTATACCACTCTGTCGGCCCGTATGGTGCTGATTACGGCGCATGGATGCGCTCGCAGGAGTTCCAGGTGGAGCAGGGTAACTGCGGCGATTACTGGGGATGCGCCGGCGCAATGGCTGATATACCCGTAGTTAAACAGACTGACAGCACTTATATATACAGCGCGAAGGGAACGCTTACCACATTCAGCGCCGCGAACAAAACCGGTCGGCATTGCATCAAACAGGGCGATACCGAAAATCCCACAGGCCAGTGGAACACCCTTGACCTGTATTGCCACGGCGATACCAGCATACAGGTTATGAATGGCAAAGTAATGATGGTATTATACCACAACAGCCAAATGGATAATGGCAAGGTATCCCCGCTGGCAAAAGGAAAAATACAGATACAGTCAGAGGGTTCGGAAGTGTTTTACAAAGGGATAAAGATACAGGCGATAAACAAGCTCCCGACTGATTTAGTGAATCAATAGTCAGCAAGCTTGTTTAAAGAATCCCGTTCCACAATGGCAATACTTTCCATTCGTAGAAATTCGAGTAATTCGTGCTTATTTATTTCTTGAAATGCCCGATAATCAAATTTGCCAGCTCCACTCCTATTCTTTCCTGCGCTTCATTGGTTGCTGCGCCGATATGCGGGGTCAATGAAATTTTTGGATGCGTAAGTAAATCAACCCTTGGCGTTGGTTCATTATCATAAACATCAAGCGCTGCAAAAGAAATTTTACCGCTGTCCAGGGCGGTAATCAACGCTTCTTCGTCTATCAAGCCGCCGCGTGAGCAGTTAACCACACCCGCGCCTTTTTTCATTTTCTCAAACTCGCTCGATCCTATGATCGGCTTATCAACAAATGGGGTGTGTATAGTGATGAAATCAGCTTGCGCGATGATCTCTTCCTGGGTTGCAGTTTTAACAGTTGCTTTAACTTTTATACCGCCACCTAATTCAAGTTCAACCTCGGGGTTAAAAGGAAAAAGGTCATAAGCCAAAACATCCATACCAATACCAATAGCCATTTTTGCAACTTCGCGGCCAATGCGGCCAAAGCCTAAAATACCTAATGTTTTACCGCCAAGTTCAACACCTTTAGCATAAGCCTTTTTAAGGTCGTTAAATTTTGTGCTGCCTTCAACAGGCATTTTTCGGTTGCTATCTTGCAAAAAGCGGACACCGGTAAATAAATGCGCAAAAACAAGTTCGGCTACCGAGCGTGATGAAGATGCAGGCGTGTTATAAACCCCAATGCCTTTTTCTTTGGCATATTCCACGTCGATGTTATCAACGCCTACGCCGCCCCGGCCTATCAATTTAAGGTTTGGGCACGCATCAATCAAAACCTGGCGTACTTTGGTGGCGCTGCGCACAGTAATGCCATCGTAGTTTTGCAGTTTAACAAGCAGTTCTTCCTGCGGTATATTGTTGGTATCAATTTCAAATCCGGCTGCTTCTAAAAGCGCTTTACCTGCCGGGTCAATTCCGTCGTTAGCTAATATTTTGATCATCTTTAAGTTGATTAAGTTGGATTGAGTTGATTAGGTTGATTAAGTTAGCCGTGAAACCATTCACTAAATCAACTTAATCAACCAATCAACCTACTTATTTTTTTCGTGAAATTCCTGCATCGCATCTATCAGTACATATACACTGGTAATAGGCAATGCATTATAAATTGATGCCCTGAAACCGCCTACGCTCCTGTGGCCTTTAATGCCAACTATGCCTTTATCTTCGGCCAATTTCAGGAATGGTTTTTCGTGTTCCGGGTTTTCCATTACAAAGCAAACATTCATGTGCGAACGGTCTTCAACTGCGCATACGCCTTTAAATAAAGGATTACGGTCAATTTCTTCGTATAAAACCCTTGCTTTGGCAATGTTTTCTTTTTCAATTTCTCCAACCCCGCCTTTTGATTTCAGCCAGTTTAGTGTAAGCATGGAAACATATATGGCAAAACATGGCGGCGTATTATACATAGAGCCGCCTTCAATTTGTGTTTGATAATTAAACATAGCCGGTATTTTACGGCCTGTTTTGCCTAAAATATCGTCCTTTACAATAACAAGCGTAACCCCTGCCGGACCCATGTTTTTTTGCGCCCCTGCATAGATCAAACCAAAGTCGGCCACATTTATTTTACGGCTGAATATATCCGACGACATATCGCAAACCATTGGAATGGGCGATTTTGGAAAGCTTTGCGATTGCGTACCGTATATGGTATTGTTTGATGTGATGTGGAAATACGCCGCATCAGCCGGTATTTCAAAACCCTTAGGCACATAAGTAAAATTGCTTTCCTTAGAAGTAGCTACAACTACAGTTTCGCCAAAGTATTTTGCTTCTTTTATTGCCTTGTTGGCCCATACGCCTGTTTCCAGGTAAGCTGCTTTGCCGCCTTCAGGTAATAAGTTATAAGGGGCTAATGCAAACTGCGTGCTGGCACCACCTTGCAGAAACAATACCGAATAACCTTCCGGAACTTCCAGTAATTCTTTTACCAGCCTTACCGCTTCATCCAAAACGCTTTCAAACTCAGGCGAACGGTGCGAGATTTCTAAAATTGAAAGTCCTGTTCCTCCAAAATCGATAACGCCCGCCGCAGCTTGTTTTAAAACTTCGTGGGGTAAAATGCCTGGTCCGGCGCCAAAATTGTGTTTCATTTTATGTTATAATTGGTATGTTGAATAATTTACAAATTAACAACTTCATACTTTGACGGGCCGAAGTTAATTAATTTGACAATGTTTATAGAGATTATTTGCTTTTTTTGAAAAATTGTACAATTAACAGACAAATCTGCCTTATAATTTAAAATATTAAAAAAATCAGGGTGTTTTATTGTCAGGCTTATATTATAATTTCGGTTTACCCGGATTTTTTAAATAAGCAATTGCCGCCGATGGATCGGCCGCCGAAAAAACCGAGTTGCCTGCAACCAGCACATTGGCGCCTGCCTCAACCAGTTTTATTATATTGTATTCGTCGACTCCGCCATCCACTTCTATAAACAACTTAGGGTTATGTTTATTGCTTAACTCCTTGATATCCTTTAACTTTTTATAAGTATGCTCAATAAATTTTTGTCCGCCAAAGCCGGGATTAACCGACATGATCAAGACCTGGTCAAGATCGGCAATAATATCTTCCAGCAGTGCCACCGGCGTGTGCGGGTTAAGCGCCACAGAAGCACGGCAGCCCAGCTCTTTTATATATTGAACGGTACGGTGCAAATTTGGGCACACCTCGTAGTGAACAGTTATCCCGGAAGCGCCTGCATCGGCAAACTCCTTTAAATACCTGTCTGGCTCAACAATCATTAAATGTACATCCAAAGGCTTTTTGGCATGTTTTTTCACCGCCTTCATTACCGGGAACCCAAAAGAGATATTGGGTACAAAAACACCATCCATAATGTCAACATGTATCCAGTCGGCTTCGCTGCTGTTTATCAGTTCGATATCGCGCTGTAAATTGGCAAAATCGGCCGCTAAAATAGATGGGGCTATGAGGTGGTTGTTCATCACGCAAATGTAGCAATTAGCGGTAAGAGATTGGGGGTTCGCTGAAGTTTTTTTAACCTCGGCTCCGGGGTCCGGGAAGAAAAAAAATGGTTAAACCTTACGAAGTTTTTAAAACTCCGTAAGGTTGTCTTGCATTAACCAGTAAAGTGATATTGATAAATATTTGACCGCAGACTTTTTAGCTTCACACGTTCCAAACTTTCCTCAATCTGGTCTTTTTGGTCTTTACAGGTTACTTCCAAAAACGCTTTCCGATAAGCATCCAAAGCCTTTGTCCAGTTTCTTCCTTTTTCGTAAAATAGACCCTGTAACTCAAATATATCGGCGGCATCTACCCCCGGCGTACTTAAAGCTTTTTCAGCAATAATGTTTACCTGTTTTTCCATATTCAGAAAAACAACCAGGCTTAGGTAATAGAAATAATTATCAGGGAAAGTTGGCTCCAACTCCATACAAGCTTTGAAATGATAGCCGGCCGTCTGGTAATCCTTCAACTCATAATAATATATTTTCCCAAGTTGGAAATGCGCCCTTGCATAAAATGGGTCGTTATTAACAATCTCGTTCAACAATTGTAAGCCTTTTGGCGTCTCACCGTAACTCACTTCTTCAATAGCCTGTAAATACTTTTCTTCAATGGTATAATATGTGTCCATAAAATTTTAATAATAGGTTGGATTTACCGATAGATAAACCTTAATTCAATAAAAACATTAATTGTATTTCCCCTTAACAGGGCTTATGAAGAGTACTACACAGATGCATGCCTCTTCTGCAGCGTGCCCATGGGCCGCTTTGAGTGTTGTTTGCAGAAGTAATTAAGACGTAGCATTGCTTTAATTTTTTGCGAAGATAATAAAAAAGATTTCACAGATTAAAGAAGATTTCACAGATTGATAAAAATATAATCGGTGCAATCATTCTCAATAATCTGTGAAATCCCAGCTAACCAAACCACTCAAACAGATCATTCTGTTTCAGCGCCGCTTTTTTGCCAGCATCCAGGTCTTTCTTAACCAACCCCTCTCCCATCAACATTATGCGGTTACCGTAATTAAAGGCGTCCTTTAAATTATGGGTTATGAGTATGGAGGTTAGCCTGTAATCTTTTATCAACTCTTCGGCAGTGCGCATTACTATTTCAGCAGACCGCGGATCAAGGGCCGCTGTTGGTTCATCCAGCAACAAAACTTTGCAGCTGCCCATAACGCTCATCAGCAAGGTTAAGGCTTGCCGCTGGCCACCGGATAAAGTGCCCATCTGCTGTTCTATTTTATTTTCGAGGCCCATGCCGAGGGTAGATATTTTTTCTTTTACCTGGTTTTTAAAGGTGTCGTTTATGCCGATGGTTAATCCTTTTGGTTTGGTGCGGATGGCAGCCAGCCTAAAATTGTCCAGTATACTAAGCTCAGAAGCCGTTCCGCTCATCGGGTTTTGAAAAACGCGGGCAATCCATTGGCTGCGTTTGTAATCAGGCAGTTTGGTTACATTTTGACCATCTATCTTAATACTCCCGGTCCCCGGAAAAACGCTGCCCGCTATCATATCCAGCAAAGTTGTTTTCCCGGAGCCATTACTGCCGACGATCACCAAAAACTCCGCTGTTTTTATATGCAGGTCAATTCCGTTAACAGCATTCACCTGGTTGGGCTTGCCTGCGTTGAAGATTTTGTAAACGTGATCGATTTGGATCATTTTAAATTCGGATTATTTTGCAGTTCGGAAGGAAATACGGGGTAAACTCACAATTAACAACACAAAAACGGCTGTTACTGCTTTAAGATAAATTGGGTTGACCCCGATATCTAAGGTTACAGCGAGTACAAATTGAAATATTATTGCGCCGCCGAGCACTAATAACAAACTTAGCCACACAGAAGTAAGGCGCAACCAATTGATAAATGTTTCGGCAATTATTACAGAGCCCAGCCCAATTATTACCACTCCTATTCCCATGCTAATGTCAGTATAACCTTGCTGTTGACTTATAAGATAACCACTTATGGCCGTTAACGCATTGGCGATTGCAAGACCGGTTATTTTCATTCGGTCGGTATTAACACCAAGGGCACGGATCATAGTTTCGCTATTGCCGGTTGCGCGCATAGCTAAGCCAAAATCGGTTTTAAGAAGATACCCGATAATAATCGTGATGACACTTATAAAAATCAACAATATCCAAAATGTGTTATTATTAGGATCTGGACTGATGTTGATTATATTAAACAAGGTGGAAACATTGATCAAAGGCAAATTAGATCGTCCCATCAAAGCTAAATAAACAGAGTAAAGTGCCGTCATCACCAATATTCCTGCTAAAAGGGCGTTGATCTTTAACTTTGTATGGATCAACCCGGTTAGCGCCCCTGCGGTTGCGCCGGCAATGGCGACCGCTGGTAACGTAAAGTAAATTGGCTGATGATGAGTGAGAAATATAGCCGTAACAACCGCCCCCAGCGTATAACT
Organism: Bacteroidota bacterium; assembly: GCA_013288235.1. Taxonomy (GTDB): domain Bacteria; phylum Bacteroidota; class Bacteroidia; order Sphingobacteriales; family Sphingobacteriaceae; genus Mucilaginibacter. Next base: position 23,309 of record JABDCF010000001.1, read on the forward strand.
GCCATCCGTTGTAATGTCGGGTATATTAAATATTTTCATGGAAATATAAATTCCAAGGGCAACCCCCGAAAAGCATAACCCTTGTAATAATGCGGTGAGGTAAAAATCCATTTACTTAACGGCTTCGAAATTTGAAGGAACAGATATGTTATATTTTTTTGCGGCAGCCGGATTGTAAACCCTTTTCCTAACTTTTACCAACTCGGGTTGCAGCCCGGCTGTTGAATGCGTTTTTAAAAATTGGGCTGCTTGTTCTCCCGACTGGTACCCCCATTGATAAATATCCGCGCCAAATGCGGCAACCGCCCCGCGTTGCACCAAACCTGCCTCACTGGTAAATATTGGCACATTTTTTCGGTCGCAGTTTTTCAATATGGTTTCAAAAGCCGTAAATACAGTATTATCAGGATTTGCAAAAAAAGCGTCGATACCTTTACCGAGTAATGATTGTGTTACTAATTGGGCATCCGCCGAAGAATTTAACGGAAGCGCGATTAGCGTTATATTTAATTTAGCTGCCAATGTATCAATGCGGTTTTTAGCAAGGATTGATTGCGGCTCCGATTCGTTATAAATCATCCCAACAATTAATTTACCTGCTTTTGGCTTTAAAAATTTGGGGATATTTGAAAAAGACGTATCAATATAATTCAAATCCTCAACAGTCCCGAATAAATTAGCCGGGCCCTTGCCACTGGCATCTTCCAGGCCCATCAGCTTTACAGTTGGTGATACCGTTACAAAAATGGGGATGGTTTTTGTTTTCTGCGCTGCGGCGATAGACGAAACTGTTGGGCAGGTAGCGATCAGGTCAACCTTTTCAGAAATATAGTAATTTACAATTTGTGTTAATGTAAGGGGACTCCCCTGTGCGTTGCGGTATTGAATTACTATATTTTTATTGTCCTCGCTAAAGCCATTTTTCTTTAATGCATCAACAAAACCCGTACGCGCAGGGGCAAGCGAGGCATCTTCAAAGGCATCAACAAAACCTACAACTGGTACATTACTTTTAGTACCCGAATGACAGGAGGCAATAATGACGATAAGAATAAAAGGGGCAAAGAATTTAAGCAGCTTCATGCCACTAAGGTAAATAAATGAGGTTAAAGGTGAAAGGCAAAAGGCGAAAGGTTTTAGCGTTTCTCATTCTCGCCCTTAATCTTTTACCTTTCACCCTTAACCTTTTACCTTTCGCCTTCACCCTTTTCGCCTTTTTTTGAGTAATTTAGCCCCTGCATGACACCAATAATTTCAAAATTACCCCAAACAGGAACTACTATATTTACTTTAATGTCGGCTTTGGCGGCAGAGGTTGGCGCAATAAATTTGTCACAGGGTTTCCCGGATTTTAACACCTCACCGGAGCTTATCAAGCTGGTAAACAACGCCATGAAGAATGGCCATAACCAATACGCCCCCATGCCTGGTGTGTTAGCTTTGCGCGAGCAGATAGCCCAAAAAACAGAAAAACTTTACGGTGCAGTATATAACCCGGACACCGAAATAACTATTACAGCAGGGGGAACGCAGGCCATATTTACTGCTATAACCGCAGTAATAAACCCAAACGATGAAGTAATTATTTTTGAGCCTGCCTTTGATTGTTATGCCCCTGCTATAAAACTGATGGGTGGCATTGTAAAATCGATGGAGCTGGAGCCGCCGGATTACCGTATAGCCTGGGATATGGTTAAAAGGCTCATCAATAGTAAAACAAGGATGATTATCCTTAACTCGCCGCAGAACCCAACAGCTACTATTTTGCACAAGGAAGATATTGATGAACTATGCGCGATAGTAAAAAACCAGGATATATTAATATTGAGCGATGAGGTTTACGAACATTTGATATATGATGGCGAAACGCACCAGAGCATGGCCCGTTATGCCGAATTGCAGCAGCGCAGTTTTATTGTGGCCTCGTTCGGCAAGCCGTTTCATGCAACCGGCTGGAAGGTTGGTTATTGTATGGCGCCCGCTTTTTTAATGCAGGAATTCAGGAAAATTCACCAGTTTTTAGTGTTCAGTGTTAACGCCCCAATACAGTATGCAATAGCCGAATATTTGAAGAATGAGAACACATATTTAGGCTTGCCGGAATTTTTCCAACAAAAGCGCGATTATTTTCGTAAAGGACTGGAACAAAGTAGATTCGAGTTGCTGCCTTGCTATGGTTCTTACTTTCAATCGGTAACTTTTAACAACATAACTGATGAGAAAGACAGTGACTTTGCATTACGTTTAACAAAGGAGATCGGGGTGGCTTCTATACCCACTTCTGCGTTTTATACAAAGGGTACCGACCACCATGTTTTACGTTTTTGTTTTGCCAAAAGGCAAGAAACGCTCGATAAAGCCGTTGAAAGATTGATAAAGGTCTAAATAGTCGATGGTCAATAGTCCATAGATCATGACTGACTATTTTTACCCATTAGCAAATACCATGGACTATTAACTATGGACTAAAACAACTATGGGAAATTTAAAAATAACAACCTTCCAGGGATACCTTTTTTGGGAAAATATTGATAAAAACCTGCAAAATATTTCTACCCGTCTGTCTGCGATCCGCGAAAAAACAAACCTGATTGTTTTACCGGAAATGTTTAGCACAGGCTTTTCAATGAACGCCGAAAAACTTGCCGAGCCAATGGGCGGCAAAACCATAAAATGGATGCTTAAAACGGCAAAGCAATATGAGTGCGTATTAACCGGAAGCATTATCATAAAAGAAAACGACAACTATTATAACCGTTTGATATGGATGCGCCCGGATGGCACTTATGAATATTATGATAAACGCCACTTGTTTGCTTTAGGAAAAGAACATCAAACCTATACCCCTGGCGATAAAAGACTTGTTGTTGAGTTAAACGGCTGGAAAATTTGCCCGATGATTTGTTATGATCTGCGCTTCCCGGTATGGTTGCGTAATGTACATGAGGAATATGATCTGATGCTTATTGTAGCCAATTGGCCCGAGCGGCGTATTGCACATTGGCGCGCTTTAATTAATGCCCGCGCCATTGAAAACCAGGCGTATGTTGTAGGTGTAAACCGTGTTGGGCACGATGGCAATGAGGTTTATCATTCAGGCGATTCGACCTGTGTTGACCCAAATGGCAACGTAACATACCATAAACGCGACGAAGAAGATCTTTATACCTTCACTATTAATGCGGACGAGGTTAAAAAAACCCGCCAGGCACTACCATTTTTGAAGGATGCCGATGAATTTAGGATAATATAACACAAACACGATTAAAAGATTTTACAGGATTATATTAAAAGGAAGGTTATATAACTTCCGTCATGAAAATCCAATAAAATCCCTAAAATCGTGTTATTTTTACCCCTCATAAATTTACATTAATTCAATGAGGCTCCTGACCCGTAGTACCTTTTCTCTCTTCTTTATTTTACTTTTCGCGCTATCATCGTTCGCACAACGAAAAAAAGATTATACCCAATTTGTTGACCCGTTTATTGGCACCGGCGGGCATGGGCATACTTACCCGGGGGCTGTGGTGCCCTTCGGGATGATTCAGCTTAGTCCCGATACACGTTTAACCGGTTGGGACGGTTGTTCGGGTTATTATTACACAGATACTATTGTTTACGGCTTTTCACATACCCATTTAAGTGGCACAGGCATTGCCGACTATTGCGATGTTTTATTTATGCCTACCACAGGTCAGCCGCAGTTTAAAAACACCGATTACCTATCAGGATTTAAAAAGAAAAACGAAATTTCAACCCCCGGTTATTATAAAACACATTTAGATAAATATAATATTGATGTCGAACTTACCGCCACCGCCCGTGTCGGTGTTCATCGCTACATCTTCCCTAAAGCTGAACAGGCAAATATTATTATCGACCTGCAACATAGGGATGAGGTACTTGATTCGTGGATTGAGGTTGTGAATGACCATGAGATCAGGGGCTTCCGCAGGTCGCGCTCATGGGCGCAGGATCAGTCCATTTATTTCTACGCCAAATTTTCGAAACCATTTAAAACTTACGGCATTGCCGCCAACGATCATCTGCAGCAGGGTCAAACCAAACTACAGGGGAAAAACATTAAAATGTTTATTCAGTTTGATAACCCTGGTGAGATTATAGCTAAAGTGGGTATTTCATCGGTAAGCGCTGATGGCGCGTTGAAAAACCTGGATACCGAAGTACCCGATTTTGATTTCAAAAGAGTCCAAAAAGAAGCAAAAGCCTCATGGAATACCGAGCTCTCGAAAATAGAAGTTGAGGGCGGTGCGCCCAGCACTGCAAGCGAGCGGGAACCACAAAGCGCTAATCAAAATACAGGATACAACAGCCGGAACAAGCAACCTAAGCAGAAAAAACAACCCGACGTTGACCACGCTAAAATAAAGCAGACCATTTTTTACACTGCCCTTTACCATGCAATGCTGGCGCCAAATGTTTACAGCGATGTAGACGGACAATATCGCGGCATGGACCAAAAGGTGCATACGGCCGATGGCTTTAATTATTACACTGTATTTTCTTTATGGGATACCTACCGCGCCGAAGATCCATTACTAAACCTGATAGACCGCAAACGTACGCTTGATTTTGTGAAATCATTTTTGGCGATGTACGAACAGGGTGGTTTATTGCCGATATGGCCCCTTGCATCAAACGAAACCTATTGTATGGTTGGCAATCACTCCATCCCGGTTATTGTCGATGCTTATGCAAAGGGTATCCGCGATTTTAATGCCGAAGAGGCGTTTACAACCATGAAAGCTGCGGTGAACCGTAACCAGTTCGGGCTGGACTCGTACCGTAAAAATGGTGTGGTACTATCAGATGATGAACCTGAATCCGTTTCAAAAACACTGGAATATGCTATTGATGATTGGTGCATAGCCCAGATGGCAAAAATGCTGAACAAACCCGCCGACTATAAGGAATTTATACAACGTTCCCAATACTGGAAAAACAATTTTAATAACCAGAACGGTTTTATGCAGGCGCGGGCAAACGGCGGCTGGTACACACCTTTTGAACCTACGGAGATCAATAATAATTATACCGAGGGTAATTCCTGGCAATATTCATTTTTGGCGCCGCAGGATATTGAAAGCCTTGCCGACAGGATGGGCGGCAAAGCCGCGTTTGAAGCTAAATTGGATGAATTATTTACTACTGACTCCAAACTAACGGGGCGCGAGCAGGACGATGTCACAGGTTTAATTGGCCAGTACGCACATGGTAATGAGCCCAGTCACCACATGGCTTACCTTTATAATTTTACGGACTCACCCGATAAAACACAGTTTTATATCAACAAAATATTAAAGGAAGAATACAGTAACCAGCCCGATGGCCTTTCGGGCAATGAGGATTGCGGGCAAATGTCGGCCTGGTATGTGATAAGTTCGTTGGGTATTTATAATATCGCTCCTGGCCAGCAGCAATTCCAGATCGGTATGCCACAGTTTGATAAAGCGGTAATCAATCTTGAAAATGGTAAAAAGTTTACTATTCTTAACTCAGGCGCAAGCATAAATAGCGGGAATATTTACATGCAGGGCATGAACCTCAACAAAAAAGCATACGATAAACTCTACCTCAATTATGATGATATTGTCAACGGCGGCGAATTTGAAGTATTTACCGGTCGGCTGCCCAACAAAATGTTTGTGCAGGGGCTGGAAAAACCAACATCAAGGATAACCGATAATTTGATTGTTCCCGATCCTTATATTACTGCCCCGGCCAAAACCTTTAAGCAGCCATTCAACATCGAAATAAAAGATGCGGATACAACCGCCAAAATCTATTATACGCTTGACGGATCCTCCCCGACTGTAAATTCAACCTTATACAGCGCACCAATAAATATTTCAGCCAACACTACCGTGAAAGCCATCGCTGTTGAAGGTGATAAAACAAGCTTTATTGACGAAGGTTCTTTTACCAAAATAAGGGCCGATATAAAACTAACCCTTGTAAACAAATACCTGCCAAACTATGCCGACGAAGGCGATAACGCATTGATCAACGGCCTGCATGGAAAAGTTAACTGGCGGCTTGGCAACTGGCAGGGTTACCAGGGCAATGATCTGGTCGCAATTATCGATATGGGGCAACCCAAGCCTATAAAACAGGTAAGTTTAGGAACGTTGCAGGATACACGCTCGTGGATAGTTTTCCCGCAGTACGTACAATATTGGATATCAAATGACGGGGTTAATTATAAACTGGCCGTCACGGTTAATACTAAGGTTGACATAAAAGACCTTAATATACAAACCCAGGAATTTACCGCACCATTAAACGTAAATACCAGGTATATTAAACTGATAGCCAGGCAATACGGCGCATTACCTGATTGGCACGAAAGCAAAGGCCAGCCATCGTACATTTTTGCAGATGAGATAACGGTGGAGTAGCATATCGGGAAAAGGTTATTATCTAATCCATAAGCCGTCGTTATCGAGCAGTAAATATGTTACTTTTTTGATTTACCGCTTTTTGAAGTATCCTTAACCAAATTGGCCCCGCCTGAAGCGCTGTTATCACTACTGCTGGTAGTTTTATTCGAATCCTTTTTTGAAGTATCCTTGGCAACTTTATAAGTGTTTTTCACCGTGTCGTTGCCCGATTGCGCCGTATGGTCACCAGAGCAGGCTGCAAAAAAGCATAACCCGGCTGTCAGCATTAGTATAACTATCTTGTTTTTCACGTCTGTTAAATATTGATGTAACGTTTTAACAGGCAGGTAAGGGTAATGGTTTTATAAAGTTAAAAGGTAATCCTGGCCAATAGAAATTAGATAGTTATAATGATCAATCAAAAGGGGTGTATTTTGCTGAAAATGATTAAGCAATAAAGCTATGTTAGTTGTGACTTTTGCCCACAAAACTCCTCTTTCTTGAATACCCCAGGGCAATAAGATAAGCTATGCCGCTAAACCCTAAAGCCTCAAATACACTTGAAACCTCATTGCCCTGGAGGCTATGTGGATCGGCTATTGCCCTTGGGATGTGAAGGAAAATAAACCATAAAAAAATCATCAGCGAAAGCAGCAGTGCAACTAATTTTAGCTGTACCCTTAAAATAATAGCAATGCCCGACCCAATAAGCGCAACGCCCGCAAAATACGTCCAAAACATGGCGCCTGGTATCCACGAAGGGACAAGCGTAGATATGCCTTCCTTATACAAAAAATGATCGATGCCAAAACTTATCATAGTTATGCACATAAAAACGCTTCCAAAAGGGATTATCTTTTCCAAAAAAACCACAAAGGATGATTGCACCTGGCCACTATCTCTGCCTGCAGGATAAGACCCCGCAACAACAAAGCCACCACCTGCAAAAACCAATTCTTTTAATGCAGAGGCCCACGAGCCCATATTTTTATAATACGGGTCCGCAATTATTTCATAGGGTATTTGAATAAAAATAAAAATGGCAAGAAATATGGCGCCTAAAATGAGCCCTATTATTTTAGCTTGTTTATCTAATGCGATTGCGATACCGGCCAAAATTAAAATAGCGCTGAAAATGTAGACGCATAATACCAGGCCGGGAAATGATAAGGCCGGCAATATTACGGGACGGAAACCCGCATAAAAAACCTGCTGTAAGCCCAAACCCCCTATCATTATTCCATAAGATATGCGCGCCGCTTTAATAAGTATTTCCATAATTGTGATTTGATAATGATCAAATTAAGGAAGTTGTTTATCAGCAAGCAAATCATAGCTTGTTCATATTTGAACAAGTTGGTACAAAAGAAAATGGAGACTTAAACCTAAGTTCAAGCCTCCATTGTATGAGTTTTTAAAGGCGCGGAGTTAAATTTCCCTGCCAGGGTCCCAGTTTTCTAAATAATCCGAAACGCGTTTAACGAATGTGCCGCCCAAAGCCCCGTCAACCACCCTGTGATCATAAGATAATGACAAAAACATCATATGGCGGATACCTATCATATCACCCTGCAGGGTTTCAATTACTGCCGGTTTCTTTCTGATGGCGCCAACAGCTAAAATGGCTACCTGCGGCTGGTTTATGATAGGCGTACCCATAACGTTACCAAATGAACCTACATTTGTTATAGTAAAGGTACCACCCTGCACATCGTCAGGTTTTAATTTATTGTTACGCGCACGGTTTGCAAGGTCATTAACAGCTTTTGTTAAGCCAATAAGACTCAGTTCGTCTGCTTTTTTAATAACCGGCACTATCAGGTTACCACTTGGCAAGGCTGTGGCCATGCTTATATTTATATCTTTCTTTTTGATGATCTGTGTCCCGTTTACCTGGATATTGATCATCGGCAAATCCTTAATAGCCCGTACAACGGCCTCGATAAATATTGGCGTAAAGGTAATTTTTTCACCTTCCCTCTTTTCAAAAGCATTCTTTATTTTATCGCGCCATAAAACAAGGTTGGTTACATCAGCCTCAACAAAAGAAGTAACGTGTGGCGAAGTGTGCTTGCTCATTACCATGTGATCGGCAATGAGGCGGCGCATCCTGTCCATTTCTATGATCTCATCACTGCCCGACATTGAGGTTCCCGATGAAACAGGTTCCGGCTTTGGTTTTTCCGGAGCCGGCGCTGGTTTTGGTACTTCAGTAATTGGCGCAGGTTCCGGAGCCTCTATAACCGTTTCGGGCACCGGCGTTTCTATTACAGGAGCCTGGGTCTGTGTTTCTGCATCTGGCACAGGTTGCAGCGTTTCGCTTACAGGTTCGGGTTCTGTTATATTTATCTTCTGCGGTTCACTAAAAGTATATTGCTCCTCGGGCGCTTTCAACGTTTCAGTAACCGGGTCCGTACTGCTATCTGGAACATTTGCAGATTGATATCTATTTTGAATATAATTTAACAGGTCATCCTTTGTTAAACGGCCTTCGGCGCCCGTGCCAGTAATATTATCAAGTTCAGCGTTGCTTATATTCTCCTGCGCGGCTATATTTTTAACCAACGGCGAATAAAATCGCAATGGGTTTTTTGCTGCATCTTCTGCTGAAGCACTTTTTTGCGATAATTGCTCTGTGTATGGTACAGGCGGTATTGATTCTTCCCGTTCATCGGCAAATACAGGCTGTTTTACCTCTACAGGTTCTTTTATTTCATTTACAACGGGAGGAGTATATTTTTCTGCAAGGGGCTCCGGTGCTGGAGGTTGTTGTTCCTGGTAAGACGGCCCCCTTTCATTAACAATTGGGGGCTTCTCTTCAACACGTTGCGGAACAGGTGTCGCAAATGGCTGCCGTATTTCACTAATAACCGGGGGCTTTTCTTCAACGGGCTGTTGAACAGGCGGTGCAACTGGCGGTACTATTTCTTCCGGATCGTTAGTTTCAATAATAGCAATAACAGCCCCTACCTGTACCACATCATTATCTTTATAAAGCTGCTCCAGCAACTTGCCCGTTACCGGCGAAGGAACATCCGAGTCAACCTTATCAGTCGCAATTTCCATCACTGCTTCGTCAGCCTCAATATGGTCCCCCGGATTTTTGATCCATCTGATCACAGTTGCTTCAGCAACGCTTTCACCCATTTTTGGCAGTAACAGTTTATATTTGGCCATAGAGAATATACCTAATTAATGGCCAAAATTAGCGGATTTTATCTTTATTTTCCACTATCATGCAGTAAAGTATTCAACATATTTAAGGCCGAAATCGCGCTCCTTTCGATGTTTTGCTTTCGTTTGTTACCAAATGTTAATTTCTTTACTACTTTTTTGTTAACAGATGCTACGGCTATCCACACCGTTCCCACAGGCTTTTCAGGGGTACCGCCGTCCGGGCCTGCAATACCCGTAATTGCAATGGCATAGTCAGATTTAAAATTCAGCAAAGCCCCTTCAACCATCTCTGTAACCGTTTCGCCGCTTACCGCCCCAAACTCCGCTATTGTTTCATCTCTGACATTTAAAACGCTTTCTTTTAAACTGTTTGAGTAAGAAACAACCCCGCCAAAAAATACCTTTGACGCACCGGGATGTTGAGTAAAAAGCTGCGATATAAACCCACCGGTACAACTTTCGGCGATTGACAACGTCAGGCCTTTTTCGGTCATAAAATTTAAGATGGCTTTTTCAATCGGGATATCTTCCTCAGCTGCCACAACGTTGGCTACCCTTTCAATTATTTTTGCCGCATAAGCATCTACTTCCGGCTTTAAAGTAGCTTCATCTTCGCCATAACCACTTAGCCTTAGCCTTACCTGGCCAAGCTTCGGTAAATAGGCCAGCTTAATATATGAAGGTAGCGAATCTTCAATATCAGCAATACGTTCGGCTAAAAACGATTCGCCCTCACCTACTGTTAAAATAGTTTTATGAATAATTACAGGGAGCTTTAAGGTTGATTTTAGCTTGGGCAGCACCTCATCTTCCATCATATACATCATCTCGTGCGGCACGCCCGGCATCGATATATATATTTTACCTTCAACAGTAAACCACATCCCGGGTGCTGTACCATTATTATTAAGTATCACTTCACAATTTTCGGGTACCATAGCCTGCAGTCGGTTCACCTCCAGCAGCGGCCTGTTATAGCGGGCAAAAATTTTGGTCACATTGTTTAAGGCCTCCTGGTTTTCAACCAGCTGAACACCAAAGTATTCGGCAATTGTTTTTTTTGTAATATCATCTTTGGTTGGCCCAAGCCCTCCGGTAATCAATATGATGTCTGCCCGTTTGCTCGCTTCTTTAAGGGCGGTTAAAATATGTTGCCGGTCGTCGGATACCGACGAAATTTGTTTAACCCTGACACCTATATTATTAAGCTCTGCAGCCATCCAGGCGGAATTTGTATCAACAATTTGCCCGATGAGTATTTCATCTCCAATGGTAATTATTTCAGCAAGCATTTTTACTATTCAAAATTTTGGTTGTTGGTATAGTCGCTTCTTTTACTGAGTTTCAAATCCTGTAAAATAGCCGCCCGTACCTTTAAAGTAACATTATATGATTTGTAAACCCCAAATGGTACCCATTGAAAGTTAAGGTCCCAGCAATGCAGGTCGCGATAAACGCCAAAAGAAGTAACGGCAAGTTTCTCCGCCCTTAAATCGTAGTTGGTGTTATACTGAACTTTCCACCCCTTAGTGATAGTTACATCGCCGCTTAACATAACTGTATTGGTAACATTGGTACTAACCACGTTGTTATTATAACTGAAGTTATAATTAAATGTAAGGTTCCATGGCACATTAAAATCAATGTAGGCGCTGGGGTCGCTGTTTATCAGAGCAAGTTTTTGGGCTTGCTGAGGGTTCATAGTTTGTAAAGTACCACCGGGCGTTACATTAGGTTGGGGGTGGAACGACGCCGGGTTTAGAGCCCCGCTCATTGAAAAACTAATATTTGTAAGCTCTGGAAATTTTCCATCCTGGAAGGTGTAACGATTTATTTCGAGTGGTGTACGTCGTATTTGCCCGTTAGATATAGAATCTATCACAATTATCTCGTAAGGCTGTAACGACCCGTTGAAAGTAAGGTTCACTTTTTGATTCAATATGGCTGTGTGGGCTGAGAATGTTATCGGCGACAACCTGAGCGAATCCTGCGCAAAATTATAAAATGTTGAAAGTGAAAGTCCCTGCAACAGGTCTACTTTTCTTGGCTTCCCTGAAGTATCTGTGGCTTTGGGCTTAAATTTTGCCTGGATAATATTATCGATACTTAGCCCTATCCCAGCCTGCTTTCCGGCTGAAGGAAAACCATCCTGAAAAATTGAATACGTTTGGCTTGTATAAGGATATGGGACAGTGGCATTGCTTACTATAGTTTTATAATACCCAAAACTTGGCGCCGAAAAATCCGGGTTGTAGCTAAAGCTGATGGTTGGGGTCATCACGTGCCTGATGGCCATCAAATTTCCTTTTTTAAAGTCTATTTCGCTATAAACTTTTGTTGATAAACTGGTGCTCAGCGTGTACATGCCTGCCCGTCTGAAGCCATTAACAGTATCGGTCACCAATGAATCGGCACCTGAGATGCTTCCTCTTGCAAAACTTTTACGAATAGTTTGGAGGTACCAGTGTTCACTATAATTTACGTTGGCGCCAAATTGAAAATATTTAAGAAAATTTAAACTTAAGCCAACAGGTATGTTATGGACGATACTGGTTTGTAAGTTTTTTATTAACGTATTGCCTTTAAATAATTCCGCTTCGGGGAGATCATTAATAGCATTAGAAGCTTGTAACGTATAGCTAATTGTTATTTTTTGCCACCATTTTGCTTCGCCTACCCTATCTTTTGAATCAAAAGGGCTTAATGATGCCATTGAAAAGCTTAGCGTCGGCAGTTGCAGCGATATGGTTTTGTTGGTAAGGTCCTGGCTATGTGAAAGGCCCACACTAAGGTTAAAAGGCGTGCCGGCCCAGGTCCTACTGTAGTTAATGGTCGACCTTAAGTTGTTTTGCGTCAGGGCCTGCAGGTTATAGTTACTTGTAGCCGGGTTGTTTTGATAAAAAGTTGATGTACCGGCGTTTACCGAGGCGCTGAAAGTGCTTCCAGGGTTTGCATTTGGATCCTGGGTGTGCGACCAGTTAATATTAAAATCTTTTGTAGGTGGATCACCCTCAAGTCCGTAATTATGTGAGCCATAGCTTAAAACAAGGGTGCCGCTATATTTATAGCGTTTCATATAATGGAATGTTTCACTTATTTCATAGGATCCTTTTGAGTATATAGTACCCATATTGGTAAGGTCCATGTAATCATTTATTCCAACATAGTAGCCAAAGTTGCGGAGATAAAAGCCCAATTTCTGGTCTTCGCCGAATGTAGGGATAATAACGCCTGATGTGCGGGTATCAGGTTTAGGAAAAAAACCGAACGGTATTGCCAATGGCAAAGGGATGCCCTCAATTTCAAGATAGGCGGGCCCTGCAATAATCCGGTTCTTTTCTGCAATACCCCTGGTAATCACTATACCAAAATGTGTATCGGGATAAGGTAAGTCGCAGGTACTAAAAATAACGTTCCTGTAGGCTACTTCCGTTTCATTTAATTTTCTTGCTACCCCTCCAGACAGATAACTGCCTTCCTGGTCGGATGCCGGATTATATAGTTTTCCTTTTTTTGTTTTATAGTTAAAAAACAACGAGTCGGACAGGAGTGGCTTATCTTTTCCTTGCTTGGTGATTGGCCTGCCTACATATCTTTTTGTTATTGGGTCGATACTGCCTTTTGCAAAAATTAAATGATTTTTTTGATCGACACGGATATAATCGGCATCCAGTTCAAAATCTTCATAAGTTACACGGGCCTGGCCATATAAGTATGTAATTTGATGCTCCTGATCAACAATTGTCGAGTCTTCTGCATGCGATTTTACCTCTGATTGTATCCCGCCATTATTCTTTTTTGTGGTATCAGTTTTAGCAGTTGACTTTTTTGTTGCTGAATTTGCCTTAGATTTTTTACCTTTAATAAGTTTAGCATCTTTAATAGTATCAAGTTTTATGATAGTATCGATTGCCGGCTTATATTTACAGGCGTAACTTTTATGCGAACTGGCGTTCACATTAGCTATTAAAATAATTGCAAGCAGAAAAATTAAGCTTATGAATTTCAAAATAGATTATGAATTGTATTTTTGCAGATATAGTTAACAGCGTTCAAAAATAATGAAAAATAAGGCATTGAAAAGATTGATTTTGGGTTTATCGTTATTAGTGACATTTTTACCATCCCTTTCGTTTGCATTAGGCATTCACTTTAAACATGATACGGTAACTAATTCTGGTTATAAACTTAAAACTATAATTATTGATCCGGGTCATGGTGGTCATCATCCAGCCGGCGCACCAGGCAATTATTCAAATGGTGCATCGGGCTCATACTCTTTCGAGAGAAATGTAACGCTTGCCCTGGCATTAAAATTGCAAAAAGAAATAGAAAAAGAAATACCAAACTTAAAGGTTGTACTTACACGCACAACCGAAGATGATGTTTCTTTTCAAAGAAGGGCTCAAATTGCCAATGAAAACAAGGGCGACCTTTTTATTTCGTTGCATTGTAACTCACTACCCGACAGGCATATTCATGAGGTTGTTGGCCACAAACACCACAAGCCAATTTATCATACTATTTCAGTCCCCGACCACTCAGGCAGAGGTGTTTTAATGCTGGTTTATGGTTTTTGGCGAAGTGGAGAAGGAGAGAATGCAATCAAACAAAATAAGATTGAAGGTGGCGACTCGGAGATGAACTCCGACCCTGACCCAAATGACCCGGCATCACTGATACTGATGAACGAATATAAACGCAAATACCGCAAGCAAAGCATACACCTGGCCGAATTAATTGATACTGAACTTGTTAATACTGATGGCAGGCATAATGAAGGCATCAGGGAACAAGGCATATATGTATTGTGCCACAGCGCCATGCCTGCGGTACTTGTTGAAACTGGTTATATAGATAACCCGGATGACGAAGCGTATTTAAATTCAGAAGACGGCCAAAATGAAATAGTAGCATCAATTGTAAGGGCAATAATAAATTATAAAGCCGAGGTAGAACAAGTATCGCCGTGAGAAATGAGAGAGTTCTTATCAAATCGCGACCTTAAATAATTAAATTTAAACAAAAAGTAAGCAAAATAAATAACTGTAGCTATAGCTATCACTAATAAAGTTATAAGATTGCAGAAATGAGAAAAGGAGCTAAATTGCTTTATCTCATATCTAATATCTAATATCTCACATCTAAAAATCCATGACGATAACCAACGAAACTAAAATAGGCGTTCTTACTGCAATAGCAATTACCATACTTATATTAGGCTTTAGCTTTTTACGCGGCGATGATCTTTTTTCGGGATCAAATAAATTTTATGCCGTTTATAAAAGCGTTGACGGCCTGGCTGTTTCAAAACCAGTATTAGTAAATGGTTTTCAAATTGGAAGAATATCAAAAATGAAACTACTGCCCGATGGACGCACCATAGTTGAGCTAAAGATAGACCGCCAGTATAACGTACCTTCAAATACGCTTGCAAAGCTGGTTAGCACCGATTTGTTAGGCAGCAAAGCTATTGTTTTTGCGTATGGCAACAGTAATACCTATGCCCAGGATAATGATACTTTACATGCTGATATAGAAGGCGGCCTTGCCGAAAGTTTACAGCCTATACAAATGAAAGCCGAAAACCTAATAAGTAAATTAGATTCGTCGCTTGCATCCATAAATAAAATATTAAACCCTAACTTTCAAAAGAATGTTGACCGGAGCTTTTTAAGTATAGCAAACTCCCTGCAAACACTTGAAGGCACAACTAAAAAAATTGATGCGTTGATTGGAAGCCAAACCGATCACATTAACGGGATTTTGGCAAATACAGAAGTGGTTTCATCAAATTTAAAAACCAGTTCGGCGCACATAACCGGTATCACCGAAAACTTTGATAAAGTAAGCAATGATGTAGCTAATGCAAACATCAAACAAACGCTTGACAATGCAAACAAAGCTATGGCCGACCTTCAGGCCACCATCAGCAAAATCAATGCCAACCAGGGCAATTTGGGGCTCCTGCTTAATGATAATAAGCTTTATAATAACTTAAATAATGCTTCAAAACATCTTGACAGCCTGTTTATCGACATCAAAGCTCATCCCAAACATTATGTAAGTTTCTCGGTATTCGGAGGAAAGAAACAGTAAGCAGTTCGGCAGTTTGCAGTGGGCAGTTACCAGGTTCAGAAGAGGACTGCCTACTGCAAACTGATAACTACCTACTCAACTCCAAACACCCTGCCCTCAATAGCTAATTCTGTGGCGGGGAAAACGCTGCGGGCTTCATCAAGTAATTCATTTAAGGTTTTATACCTTGCAGAGAAGTGGCCTATCAGTAGATTTTTTGCATTTGTTTTTAATGCGATTTCACCAGCCTGGAGCGCAGTTGTATGGTGGGTTTCGTTGGCCCTGTCGAGCATATTATTTAAAAAGGTAGCCTCGTGGTATAATAGATCCGCATTGCTTATCTGTTTAAAATATTTTTCGTTGTACTGCGTATCCGAACAATAAACATAGCACTTAGGCACATCCGAATCGAAAGTGAGGGTATCGTTTTTATAAACTGTCCCATCCGGGGCAACATAATCAGCGCCCTTTTTCAAAGCAGAATAATACTCAACCGGGATATTGGCTGCTTCGATTTTTTCCTTCAACAGTTTTCTTAGCCTTTTCTTTTCCCTGAATAAAAAACCAGTGCAGGCTATACCATGATCAAGAGGAATGGTCTCTACGGTAATATCCTGGTTTTCTAAAATCACCTCAGCTACATCCGGGTTGGTAAATTTATATTCGACGTCGTACTGCAAAGCGGTTTCCGAACACTTTAGCTGAAGGTCGACAATTTCTTTTAATTGGGGCGGGCAATATATTTTTAAGGATTTTTTTCGGCCATTAAGATGCATTGAAGAAAGCAAGCCAACCAGGCCCAGGTAATGGTCGCCATGAAGATGGCTGATAAATATATGGTCGATCCGGCTCGCTTTCACATCAAACTTTAACATTTGCTGCTGCGTGCCTTCGGCGCAATCAATCAAATACAAACGCTCGTTAATATTTAGCGTCTGCGATGTAGGATTCCTGTTAAAAATGGGGGTTGCAGAACTGCTGCCAAGAATTGTTACCTCGAATTTCATACACTGGTAACAATGGGTTTGGTTATTTTGCTTCTTTCTTTAATTCTTTTTCTATTTCTTCCATAAAAACAAGGTCAATCGCTTCTTCAGGGGTTTGAACGATAGAAAGTACGCTATCAAGCTGGGAAATAGTAATTAAACGGGCAACAGCTTCGTTTAATCCTGTTAAAATAAATGTACCTGTTGCATTTTTGCATAAGCGGTGCCCAACCAGCAAGCTGCTCAATCCTGATGAATCAGCAAACCTTACTTGCGACAGGTCGAAAATTATATTACGCTGACCTTCAGTGTTGATCAGTATAAGTTCAGATTTAAGCTGTGGGGTTATCAATGAATTTAACTTTGATTCATTCAGCTTCAACAAAATATATTTTTCGTGTTTATCAACAGTAAATTTCATTTCTTAGTCTAATTAAAAAGCTAAAGATATAACTATTTTATGTACAAATAAAAAATTAGCGTTTAGTTAATGCATTATTTATTGCTTTCTCTACCCGGTCCAATACGTTTTCGGTTACCGGTTTAATAAATTTCTCACCGGTAATTTGTTCAAAAAGTTCAATATAGCGCTCGGAAATGGATTGTACTATCTCTTTCGTCATTAAAGGTACCACCTGGCCGTCTTTTCCCTGGAAACCATTTTCAATAAGCCATTTCCTTACAAATTCTTTTGAAAGCTGTTTTTGAGGTTCGCCGTTTTTCTGGCGTTCTTCATAACCGCTGCTATAAAAATACCTGGATGAGTCTGGCGTGTGTATTTCATCTATCAAATAGATTATACCATCGGCCTTGCCAAATTCATACTTGGTATCTACCAAAATCAAGCCTTGTTTGGCAGCTATTTCTGTACCGCGTTTAAATAGCGCGCGGGTATAGTTTTCAAGTTGTATATAATCACTTTCCGACACAATCCCCTTTGCCAATATATCTTCTCTCGAAATATCTTCGTCGTGGCCTACTGATGCCTTTGTTGTGGGGGTTATTATAGGTTCGGGCAGTATATCATTTTCTTTCAAACCTTCGGGTAAACTAACACCACAAACATATCTTTTCCCGGCGCTGTATTCGCGCCAGGCATGACCCGCCAAATAACCGCGTATCACCATTTCTACCTTAAAAGGATCGCAAATCCTCCCTATCGTTACACTCGGATCAGGTACCGAAACAACCCAGTTGGGGACAATATCTGCCGTAGCGGCTAAAAACTTCGCGGCTATCTGGTTTAAAACCTGACCTTTAAAAGGTATCGCCTCGGGCAGTACTACATCAAAAGCCGAGATGCGGTCGCTAACCACCATTACCAAATATTTATTATCAATAGTATATACATCCCGTACCTTGCCCTTATAAAAATTGGTTTGGCCGGGAAACTCAAAGTGTGTTTCTTTAATCGCGTCCATCGTTTTAGATTTGAGATATGAGATGTAAGATATGAGACTTTTAAGTTAGGCTCCCATTCAAACACCTCATATCTAATATCCTGTTTTATTATTTTTTATTGCTCTGCGTCTCAAATCTCATATCTAACGTCTCATATCTTACTGAATATCCCCGTAGGCTTCCAAAATCTTCCTTACTAATTTATGCCTCACTACGTCTTCGCCGCTAAGGTAAACAATTTCAATACCTTTAATGTCGGTAAGTATACGCAAAGCGGTATGCAAACCCGACTGCTGCTTTTTGGGCAAGTCTATCTGGGTAACATCGCCCGTAACAATAAACTTGGCAGACGGCCCCATACGCGTCAAAAACATCTTTAACTGCATATCGGTCGCGTTTTGCGCTTCATCCAATATTACAAAACAGTTATCAAGGGTACGGCCACGCATAAATGCAAGCGGCGCAATCTCAATTGTCCTGTTTTCGAGATAAAACTTTAATTTTTCAGCGGGGATCATATCATCCAAAGCATCATACAATGGACGCAAATAGGGGTCAATTTTTTCCTTAAGATCGCCGGGTAAAAAGCCAAGGTTCTCCCCTGCCTCAACAGCTGGCCGGGTTAAAATTATTCGTTTTATTTCCTTGTTCTTCAACGCCCTTACTGCAAGCGCAACAGCGTTATAGGTTTTACCGGTACCTGCGGGCCCAATAGCAAAAAGGATATCACTTTTGTTAATACAATCAACCATACGGCGCTGATTGGCTGTACGTGCCTTTACCATTAAACCGTTCGGGCCAAAAACAATCACCTCACCGCTCGCAAATTTATCGGCTGATGGGTCGGATGCTGTAGCTTCCGAAGCTTTTGACCCCAGAATACGCTCCAGGTCAGTTATATTAAGGTTTTCATATTTTTCGACATGCTGCAGCAGATGTGCGAATTTTTCCTGGAAAATGGTTAGTTCGTGGTCGTCGCCCAGTATCTTCACCTCATTACCACGGGCCACAATCTTAAGCTTTGGATATTGCTTTTTAATGATCTCGAAATGATCATTATTTGGCCCCCATAATACCGCGGGATTGATTTGTTCGATTGACAATTTTAGTTCGTTCAATACAAATTGATTTTTAGTTGCAGATTTTTATGAATTAAAAATTGAATATTTGTAGCAGTTTAAATAGATGTGAGATATGAGATTTGAGATATTAGACTAAAAAAACAAATGTCAAATCTCACGTCTCAAATCTCGCATCTCATATCTAAAAATGCTTGCACAAGATTAGTGATAAATATTTGAAAAATTAATGGCAATAATAACTTTAACTACTGACTTGGGCGATAAAGATATTTACCAGGCTGCCCTTAAAGGGAGCATCCTGAAATTATTGCCTTCAGTAAACATTGTTGACATTACAAATAGCGTTGCCGCTTACAATATACAACAGGCCGCCTTTATATTAAAGAACAGTTTTTACTATTTCCCCGATGCTACAGTGCATTTAATTGGCATCGATACTGTTTTTAATGAGGATACCCGCTACCTGGCCATAAAGTATAAAAATCATTTTTTTGTTGGGGCCGATAATGGTATATTCTCCCTGATGTTTGATAAAGACCCGGATGAAATAGTGGAAATAAATATTATGCAGGACTTGAAATTTTTGCATTTCCCACTTGCTGATATCTTTGTTAAAGCCGCCTGCCACCTGGCACAGGGTGGGGAGCTCACTAAAATAGGCATACCTGTATCCGGTATTGAAAAGAAGATGAACCTGCAACCGGTTATTGAAAAAAGCCTGATAAAAGGATCTGTAATTTATATCGATTCGTTTCAGAATGTAATTACAAATATTACCAAGGAGTTTTTTAATACCATACAGCAAGGCCGTCGTTTCCAGCTTTCCTTTAAACGAAATGAAACTATCGACCATTTAAGCTGGCACTATAATGAAGTGCCCGAAGGTGAAAAATTATGCCTGTTTGGCATAAGCGACCATCTTGAAATTGCCATTAATAAAGGCAACGCAAGCGGTTTGCTGGGGCTAAACCTGGGCGATAGTGTGGTGATTGATTTTTTAGATTGATGGATATTAAAATATAGCGATGGGTTTCAAACCCATCGCTATTGGTACTAAACATTTTATTATGATGAAAAAATATATCCTGCTCGCTCTTTTGTCTTTTTCATCACTCATCGCTTTTGCACAGCCAAAAAGTGATTCCCTTGCTTATCGGCTTGAACGCGCTAAAATAAATGCCATGCTGGCGGAACGCACCTTAAAATTTGGCCAGTACGACCAGAGCCTAAATATGCATACCGGTATTTTCGGCCTGCAAACCAAAAAAGATATCCGCCGCTCCAATGATATTTTAATGGACATTGTTAAAACTGACGACGATATTTATAAAGAATTAAAAATATTACTTGACTACAGCGTATTTCAGCGCACCCAGGTTCAAACCCATACCAACGAAGCCGTAGAAAACAATCTCGGTTTTATGACCACTATTAACAAATTAAGAAGCCAGGTTGACCAGCTAAAGGCCGATGCAGCAAAACAGCAGATAGCACAGGAAAAAACGGAACGCAATTTTATAATTGCATTGATAGCCATGTTTGCGTTAATTTTATTGCTGCTTACGCGAAAAAGGAAACAAAGAGCTTAACTTTATTATTTCTTCTATAGAGTTATAAAATGTTTTGAACCCACAATCGTCTTAAACATTAACATCGATACAAATCAGCAATAAATGGCAAGACGACGACTAAATAGCAGCAATTCACCCGAAGCAGAATTACCGAAAGCAAAATTAAACAGGCAAACTTTAAATAATATTTCGCGCTTGCTATCGTACATCAGACCCTATCGCGGGAAATTTATAGCTGCTTTAGTGTTTTTATTTTTATCAAGCCTCGTCGGCCTTGCATTTCCATCATTTATAGGGGCTTTGATCGATACTGCGCAGGGTAAACATAGCAATGGTATTTTACCGGCAACAATAAAGGGCATACTGATTTTAGCATTTATTGTATTGTTTTTACAAGCAATTGTTTCATTTTGCAGGATATTATGGTTTGTTAATGTTGCCGAACGCTCATTAGCCGATATACGTCGCGACACCTATTTTAAGCTGATCACCCTGCCGATGAACTTCTTCTCGAACCGCCGGGTTGGAGAATTGAACAGCCGCATTTCGGCGGACCTCTCACAAATACAGGACACGTTAACTACAACGATTGCCGAAATGATAAGGCAAACGGTTTTACTGATAGGTGGCATTGCATTCATGGCAATAATTTCGGTAAAATTAGCCATCGCCTTACTGATATTGGTGCCGCCGTTAATTATAGTCGCGCTGCTTTTTGGGCGCTTTATCCGGAAAATATCAAGAGAAGCACAGGATAAGCTGGCGGAATCGAATACTATAATAGAAGAAACTTTACAGGGAATTGCAAATGTTAAAGCCTTTGTTAATGAAGCTTTTGAAGCAAGCCGTTACGGCAAAAACATTCGCGAGGTAGCCGACATAGCCATCAAAGGCGCAAAATACCGGGGGATATTCGTATCATTTATTGTATTGTGTTTATTTGGGGCTATTGTAGCATTGGTTGGTTATGGGTCTATTTTGGTTAGCCATCATGAGCTTAAAGTAGGCCAACTGATCCAGTTTGCTTTGTATTCCACTTTTGTTGGCAGCGCTATGGGCAGTTTCCCCGATTTGTACGCCAACCTGCAAAAAGCTGTAGGCGCAAGCGAACGTGTGCTGGAAATTCTTGATGAGCACGGCGAAGCCGTTTCCATCCGCGAAATCGACAACATTATCAACCAAAAAATTGAAGGGAACCTCTCCTTTTCAAACGTAGTATTTGCCTATCCGTCACGGCCGGAAATGGAGGTGCTTAAAGAAGTGTCTTTTGATGCCGCCAGGGGCCAAAAAGTAGCCATTGTAGGGCCAAGCGGTTCAGGTAAATCAACAATGGCTGCTTTAATCCTCCAGTTTTACCATCCGCAAAGTGGTACTATATTGTTCGATGGCAAGCCTGCAAGCGAATTTACGCTTACCGACATCCGTAACCAGGTAGCCATTGTGCCGCAGGATGTGCTGTTGTTTGGCGGTTCGATATTGGAAAACATCGCCTATGGTAAATTGAGCGCTTCAAAAGATGAAATTATACAGGCAGCACAAAGGGCAAATGCGCACCAATTTATCATGTCGTTCCCCGAAGGTTATGAAACTATTGTCGGCGAGCGGGGTGTTAAACTATCCGGCGGGCAACGCCAGCGCATAGCCATTGCAAGGGCTTTATTAAAAAATCCATCCATATTGATACTTGATGAGGCCACCTCATCCTTAGATTCGGAATCTGAACGACTGGTACAGGAAGCCCTTGAAGAACTGATGAAAAACCGCACATCCGTTATCATCGCCCACCGCCTCTCAACCATCCGCGAAGCCGATAAGATCATCGTATTAGAAAAAGGCCAGATCATTGAAAGCGGTAGCCACCAGGAATTACTCACCAATAAGCAGGGGTTATATAGATATCTAAGCGGGCTACAGTTCGAATCACAGATTTAATCTGATTTTTATGATATCACAGATGCTTTAATGGCTCAAATTATAAAAATCAGTGTAATCAAAAAAATCATGGTAAATCAAAGGTCAAGCGGGCTACAGTTCGAATCACAGATTTAGACGGATTTAACAGACTTCGCAGATGCTTTAATGACGGAGAATGGCATAAATCATAAAAATCATTTCAATCAGCTTAATCAACGGTCAAGATAGGTGATGAATAAACCCTTCTATTATTTATCCGTATAACAGCTATATTTATGCGGATGAAATTTCATTGTAACCTTCTTTTTATTGCTGCCGTCCTATTCCTCAGTAATTGCAACAATAGTGACTCAAGTGCAGATAGCATCGCCTTTAAAAATATATCCAATATAGGCCCTGATACTACACGGATCGATCCTATCAATCAACCTTTAATAAATGTTGTCCGTCCTGGTGCGCCGGTTCCTTTAAAAAACATGTTCGGTATCAATGGTTATGAGTGGAATTTTCTTGAAAACCCCGGCAGTCCTAATGACAGGAAACATATTTACGAGGACAATATGGCCCTTATAAAAACCTTCAGTTCGATACGGCACTATTTAAACTGGAACAGGATTGAAAGCACCAAAGGCGACTATACATTTAACCCGGCCTTTAGTGGCAACTGGAACTACGATGTTATTTATGAAAGGTGTAAACAGGATGGCATTTTAATTTTAGTTGACCTGAAGAATATGCCTGATTGGATGGTAAACACCTATCCAGCCAGTTCGCGTGACAATGAGAATGCACCTGCGCCTTATATGAAAAGCCTTGGCGACCCGGCATCGTACATTGCCCAGGCACAGGCAGCTTTTCAGTTTGCTGCGCGATATGGCTATAATAAAAATATAAACCAGTCATTAATTAAAGTGGTAACAAAAAAACGTTACCCGGACGATGTTCCAAATCAGCCAAACGTTGGCATGGGGCTTATAAAATATATGGAGTGCGGCAATGAGCGTGACAGGTGGTGGGGGGCTGACGAAACGCACCAAAACCCGGAAGAATATGCGGCCAACATGTCGGCTTTTTATGATGGCAATATGGGCAAGCTTGGGCCAGGCGCGGGGGTAAAAACCGCCGACCCCAATATGCAGGTGGTGATGGGAGGTCTGGCATCCGCCGATATTAAATATGTACAGCGGATGATCGACTGGTGCAAAAAAAACAGGGGCTACAACAAAGACCGCAGCGTGAACTTATGTTTTGATGTGATAAACTATCACCTGTACTCAAACAATGGTGATGTACGTACACATAAACGGGCTACAACAGGCATAGCGCCCGAATTATCAAACGATGGCAGCATTGCAAATGATTTTGTAAAACTGGCTAACAGCTTGCCGCAGCATCCTGAGGTATGGCTTACCGAAGCCGGCTATGATATTAACCCAGAAAGTTACCAGAAAGCTGAAGCAATCGGCAAAAAAACCATCCTCGAAAACCAGGCCGACTGGATACTCCGCACATCGTTATTATACATAAGGTATGGTATTAAACGCGTGTTTTATTACCAGCTTTTTGACGACCATGCCGGCGGCACCACTCAATACGCCACATCTGGATTAAATGAAGGCATAAAACGTCGCCCTGCCGCCGATTATATTTTACAAACCAGCAAACTGATGGGCGATTATAATTATATAAAAACCATCAGCAAAGATCCATTGGTTGATCAATACCAGTTAGGCAATAAAACGATGTATGTTTTAACTATCCCTGACGAAACCGGCAGAACCGCGAAATATACTTTGGATTTAGGGAAAGCGGAAAAGGCAAATATTTATCATTTGAAGATAGGCGCCGATGTGATTGAGAAAACCCAGGTCAGCAGTATAAACGGTAAGTTAAAAGTTGATGTTACCGAAACGCCTGTTTTTGTGGAAGGGGTTTTTAAATAATACCCATACTTTTTATGTGTATTCGCCTTCTAAATGTATCTCCATTTTTACCAGGGCATTTCTCAACTATCTTTTGCGTTGTCATTATTCCTTTTTTTAAATTGTAAACGGTACCTTCTTAATTTCTGGTGCATATACCCCCTCCGCTTCATCGATTCGGACAAAGAGGCTTCATCCGAATAAAATTCATCAAATATTTTGGGGACTGCTATACGCTGTGAGCTGTAAATACCTGAATGTCCGCTAAAAAAGTAAGCGGTAAAGCAAGCAATAGCAAACAGTAAAACATGTTCTCCGCCAAATAATTCAACACCCATAAACGTACAGGCGAGCGGCGTATTTGTGGCCCCGGCAAAAACCGCAATAAAGCCCAGGCCTGCAAAAAGGCTTACAGGCGCGTTGAGTAAACCTGCCAATGTGTTGCCCAGCGTAGCGCCTATGTAAAACAGCGGCGTAACCTCACCCCCTTTAAAGCCTGTACCAAGCGTAATAGTTGTATATATTGTCTTCCATAACCAACTCCAGGTATCAGCCCCGTTTGCGTTGAAGGCCGAAGGGATTGTTACCGCGCCCGGATGTTCCGCGGCTACCCCGAGGCTAAGATAATCGGGCTTGCCGATAATGAAAGTAAGACCTATAATAATTAAACCGCCTAAAACCGGTATCATCCATTTATCCCTGAATATTTTAAAGCAAACATTTTTTATTTCGTGTACCATCCCGGCAAAAAGAAAACTGGCCAGCCCGAAAGCCGCCGACGCGATAATTACCTTTCCCAGCAAAAGAATATCAAAATGAAAGATACCAGGCATTAAAACAGGCGTTTGTGTGGCTAAAGCCGCAATATGATATTGCACATGGGATACATGCCAGGCGCTTACAGTCAAATCGCCTACCACAGCAGCAATTAATGCAGGCAATAAGGCATCATATTGTACCCTGCCGATGGTTAAAACCTCCATAGCAAAAACCGCTCCTGTAACAGGGGTTCCAAATACGGCCCCAAAACCAGCTGCCACACCAGCCGTCAATATCATCCGCATATCTACCCCTTTTAGCTTGAACCATCCACCGATCATCCCCGCTACGCTCCCACCGATCTGTACAGCTGTTCCTTCGCGGCCTGCCGAGCCGCCGAATAAATGGGTAATGATAGTTGTAATTAAAATTATTGGCGCCATCCTTTTAGGAACGCCCCCGCCTGCTTCGTGTATTTCGTCCATTATAAGGTTGTTGCCCCTTTCGGATGATTCACCTGCAAAACGATATATAAAATGTATGAGCACCCCTGCTAAGGGCAGCAAAAACAGCAACCATGTATGATTAAACCTGAAATGGATAGCGGCATCAAGCAGCCACAGAAAAAAAGCGACCACGCTGCCTATGGCAACAGCAATAGGAAGAATTAAATATGTCCAGCGGACAAGGTGTTTTATAATGGCAAAATGTTCTTTTAATGAAATAGACTTGTTAGATGTCATTTTGTATTTTGTTTTTATTAAAAGGGGTTACCATTCCGTGATAACAACCGGCTTTATTCTCTATCTGGTACAACAAATACAGGTATAGAGGACTCGTGGATAATGGATTCGGCAACGCTGCCATTGAATAGTTTGTTTAACCCGGTGCGGCCATGGGTACCGGTAACAATTAGTTCGGCCTTTACTTTTAGTGCAGTTTTTAAAATGGTTTCCTGTATTTCACCTACTGGCATTAATAGTTCTGTTTCAATTCCTTTGCTATACTTATCTTTCATATTGATTAAGAAAGCTTTTGTTTTTTCCTGTTCAGAGGCTAACATATCGTCCGGAAAAATGCCGGCATCCGGGTTCCCTAATGATCGTATAACATCGATAACACTTATCAGGGTAACTTCCGCTCCAAGTTCCCTCGCCAAACCAAATCCGTATTTTATGGCTTTGATGGATGGTTCGCTATCATCAGCAACAATTAATATTTTATTTGTCTTCATTTTAAATACTCCTCGCTAATAAAATACCTGTATAGGTGGCCAACAAGCCAATAGCCAGGCTTCCGAAAGCATAACCAAGAAAAGTAAGTACCTGGTTATTGCTCAACAGCTGTATATTTTCGAGTGAGAAAGATGAAAAGGTAGTATAACCGCCGCAAATACCGGTTACCAGGAAAAGCCTCCAGGGCATGGATACGGCACCGAAACGGACTTCCGTAAAATAAAACATGAGGAAACCGATCAAAAAGCAACCAGTTATATTTACCACGAGGGTACCAAAGAAAGGATAGGCCGATGCAACATTACCAAGTACCCAGCGGCTCAATAAATAACGGCATAAACTGCCTATGCCGCCCCCAACAAATATTAAAAGCCAGGTTTTCATTCGCGAAATTTAAAGTTTTTTACCTGCATAATTGTAACACTCAAAGCTTCAGCTTAAGATAATTTGCAGGCGCCATCAGTCCCTAAAACGGACGGTTTATAACAGGAAGGCACCATTTCCGGCTGCAATATAGGGAAAATGTTGTAATGTTGGAAAGTTGAAATGTTGTAAGGTTCATTAATTACCATAACATTCCAACCTTACAACATTCAAACATTTCAACAACTACCTCTACTTCACTCCCATGGCATATTTTATACCGCCTAAAAGATGGCCTAAATAAAGCGGATCAGCGTACGATTCATCAGTATGGCCTAAGGCAGTATAGAATGCGCGACCACCGTCATATTCATGATACCAGCTCATCGGGTGGTTATCGCCGTTATTGCCGCCATTGTATGTTTTTTCGTCAATGGTGATCAGTATATGCAGGTTTGGCGCTATCCATTTAAAGTTATACCATTCATCAAGCCTTTTCCACTCGGCAGGTAAGTGTTTGGTAGCTATAAAGTTACGGTCGACTATATGAAGTGTTGCAACCTGCTGCTGGCTCGGATGGTTCCTGAAATACGCCCCTACCAAATTGCCATACCAGGCCCAGTTATATTCGGTATCTGTAGCCGAATGTACGCCAACGAAGCCACCACCCGCGCGGATATATTTTTCAAATTCAGCCTGCTGTGCATCATTCAAAACATCGCCGGTGGTGCTTAAAAAAATCACTGCTGCATATTGCTTTAAATTATCATAAGTAAATTTTGATGCATCGGTAGTCGTATCAACATCAAAATTATTTTCATGCCCAAGTTTAATAATTGCAGGAATCCCAACAGCAATAGAAGCATGGTGAAATCCTGCTGTTTTAGAGAAGATCAATACTTTCGGCTTTGCATAAATGCTTGCCGCCGAAAAGCATAATAATATGTAAATGAATAATTTATGTTTCATGATTTTATTTATTAGATTTATGTTAGTTGATTAGGTTGATTGAGTTGGATTGGGTTGATTAAGTTAAAAATTTGAGTACAGATAACTATTCACTTAATCAACCTATTCAACTTAATCAACTCAAATTGCCTTTCTTCAACTCATCCACAGCAAAATTAGCCGCCCTTGCCGTTAACGCCATGTAAGTCAATGATGGGTTTTGGCAAGCCGATGAAACCATGGCCGAACCATCGGTAACAAATACATTTTTAGCGTCCCAAACCTGGTTATGCTCATTTAATACCGATGTTTTGGGGTCGCGGCCCATACGTGCAGAACCCATTTCATGAATACCATCGCCAACGTGGTGCCCGCTATCCCATGATCTTATGTTTTTCACACCGGCTATATCCAGCATCTCCCGGGCTTCCTCAACTATGGCAATGCGCATTTTTTTCTCGTTATCTTTTATTTCGGCATCCATCGCCAAAATCGGCAGGCCCCATTTGTCTTTCCGGGTTGGGTCAAGGGTTATTTTATTTTCGTGATATGGGAGTAGCTCGCCAAAACCGCCTATGCCTATCGCCCATTGGCCTGGTTCTGTAATAGCCTCCTTAAATGCAGCGCCGATATTAAGTTCAGCAACATTCCTGCTCCATCCATCCCTGCTGGCACCGCCCTGGTAGCCAAAACCGCGTATAAAATCGCGTTTACCATCGCCCGGAAGGTTGGCAAACCGTACTACATAAATACCATTCGGCCTCCTGCCAAAATAATATTTATCCTCATAGCCCTCTACCGTGCCCGATGCACCAAGATTATAATGGTGATCCATTATATTATGGCCAAGTTCACCGCTGCTGCTCCCCAGCCCGCCCGGCCAAATATCTGTTGCCGAATTCATTAATACCCATGCACTGTTTAAAGTTGAAGCATTTACAAATACAACTTTTGCATGGTATTCATAAGTTTGGTGCGTTTCGGCATCAACTATCTCTACCCCTGTTGCTTTCTGGGTGTTTTTATCGTAGATTATCCTGGTGACGATAGAAAATGGTCTTACCGTTAAATTGCCTGTAGCGACAGCGGCTGGTAAAGTAGATGATTGTGTACTAAAATATCCCCCGAAAGGGCATCCTTCCCAGCATCGGTTGCGAAAATGGCAGGCGGTACGCCCCGGAATCGCTTCAGTAAGGTTTGCGCTGCGGCCGATGATCATGTGGCGGGTATTGTTATAATGTTGTTTTATCCGCGCCGATACATCTTTTTCAACGCAATTCATATCCATCGGCTTCAAAAAGTGACCATCCGGCAATTGCGGCAGTCCTTCTAACGAACCATTTACCCCCGCAAATTTTTCAACATGATCGTACCATGGGGCAAGGTCTTTATAGCGGATAGGCCAATCTATCGCCCAGCTATCTTTTAAATTTGCTTCGAAATCAAAGTCGCTCCAGCGGTAGCTTTGGCGTCCCCACAAAATGGAACGTCCGCCCAATTGATAAGCACGCCACCAGTTAAATGGCTTTATTTCGGTATAAGGGGCATCCTGTTCATTGGCCCAATAATCCATTATCGGTTCAGAAGCGCCCCATCCTCGTGATATAACCGGGCGTATTTTGCGCTGCTCCTGCGTAACGCTACCCCTGTGTTCAAACTCCCATGGGTCTTTTGCGGCCGACTTATAATCTTTTAAATGTTCAAAATTGCGGCCACGTTCCAGCATTATGGTTTTTAAGCCACGCTCGGTCAATTCTTTGGCCGCCCATCCTCCGCTTATACCCGAGCCAATAACAATTGCATCATAAGTATATTGGGCCTTGGCCTTGTTGTTTACATTAACAGGATCTGCCATAATGGTTTTTCAATTTGGGGCGTAAAACAGGATAAATAATTGGATACACAATTATATTAATTAAAACCAACTATAACAATGTTTAATTGTACGCAAAACAATTAACTATAAAATTGTTACCCATTTTATAAACTCAAAATTTTAGTAATTTGCCCTGCTATTAAACACTATGAGCATTACGGCCTATGGCTTACAGGATATAAAAAAAGAGCTGCAGCATTTATCATCGCTGCAAATAGCCGACTTATGCCTGCGGCTGGGGCGTTATAAAAAAGAAAACAAGGAACTGCTGGCTTATTTATTATTCGAGGCGGATAATGAACAGGCCTTTATCGAAAAAATAAAAGCCGAAGTTGGGTTTATGTTTAGCCAGCTGCCATCGCAAAGTTATTTGGCGGCAAAATACATCCGTAAAATATTGAGGCTGATAAGCAAATACAATAAATTTATCGGTTCAAAACAAGCAGAAATCGACCTACTTTTAAACTTTTGCTATAATTACATTCAATATAGCGATAGAAAGACATCTTACAAGCCTTTGCGGCTGATACTTACCAGGCAAGTGCTAAAAATACAAAGCCTTGTAAGTAAGCTGGATGAAGACCTGCAATTGGATTTTGCCAACGACTATAATAACATGCTTACAGAAGCTGCAAGTAAGTTTCCGTGGTTTTATAAAGACGAGTATTTGTAAGTAAGTCTTAAGCCAAAAGTCGTAAGTCTTAAGTAAAGAAAAGATTAAAATACAATTTAAGACTTCGATTAAACAAACTGTAACATTCGTAGCAAACTAACATCTAACCAATAAAATTAACTGATAGTGGCAGATAAAGAGGCAGCTTTTAAGAAAATTTACGAAGCCAATTCAAAAAAGATCTACCACTTGTGCTATGGTTACACGGGTGACGATGATGCTGCTAGCGACCTTTTACAGGAAACCTTTTTAAAAGTTTGGCAAAACCTTGAAAAATTCCGCAACCAGGCGATGATCTCGACCTGGATTTACCGCATTGCTGTAAATACCTGCCTTACCTACCTCCGTTCAGAAAAACGGCAGGCTAAAGATGAATTAACACCGCTTATAGCTGAAAATAAAAAAGAAGAACTATCTGAGAAAAATGAGCAGGTGGCCCTGCTCTATAAATGTATATCGAAGTTGGAAGAATCAGAGAGAATTATAATTACCCTGGTGCTTGATGAAGTGCCGTATGCTGAAATTGCAGAGGTGTCGGGTATATCCGAAGGCAACCTACGGGTGAAAATACACCGTATTAAACAGAAATTAACCGAATTATATAACCACTATGAAAGAATTTGAGCATTTAATGTCGGTTTGGCAGGGACAGCCAAAACACGACAAGCTTTCGGTGGACGAAGCGCTAAAGCAGGTAAAAAAAGGCATTCGTGGCATGACCAGTAAACTTTACTGGGGTATAGTTGCCATGATTACCCTCATAGCATGCGCTTTTATAATAACGTTCTTCTTCGCATTCCGCTCGCCTGCAACTACTGTAGGCATACTGATAATTTTAGTAACCATGCTGATGTACCTGTCCCTAATAGTGCGTCATTACCATATATTAAACAAGCACGACCTCACCCAAAACCCTACCGATTACCTTAACACCTTAAAAGAATTTCAGAAAAACCGCAGCAAAGTTATCGGGTGGTTTTACTATACCTATATGCTGCTGATAAGCACTGGTTTAGCCCTTTATTTTATAGAAGTGCTTGAAAACGCGCCGCTCTACTTTAAATTGATTGTGTATGGTTCAACCATCATATGGTTCCTTTTCATCACTTTTTATTTAAAGCCCCGTATGTTTAAAAACGAGGAAGAAAAGCTGAATTTAATGATTGACAGGCTGATCCGTTTGCAAGAGCAATTTGATTAATTTTAATTTGAAAATTTGGTGATTTGAAAATTTGAAGATTAGTATCATTGCAATTAATTTTTAAATCTTCAAATAAAGAATGGTTACGATCCAAAAAGTCAAAATTTCTGAAGTTGAAACCCTGCTGAATTTTAGCAAAGAAACATTTTACGAATTTTTCGCAGGCTGGAATGATCCGGCAAATATGGAAGCGTATTCTGCCATAGCATTTGCGCCTCAAAAAATGTTATCGGAACTATCCAACCCAAATTCTGAATTTTATTTTGCTTTGAATGAGGATGTTATAGTTGGTTATATGAAACTAAATTTTAACAATGCACAAACTGATATTCAGGACAAGAATGCCCTGGAAGTTGAACGTATATATGTTTCGGGCAAGTACCATGGGAAATATATTGGCAAACAACTGTTAGATTTTTCCATTGAAATTGCCCGCAGCAAACAATTTAATTACGTATGGCTCGGCGTTTGGGAACATAACGAAAAGGCGATGGCTTTTTATAAACGCAATGGTTTTGAAACATTTGGCAGCCATGATTTTATGCTGGGCGACGATAAGCAAACGGATTTGTTGATGAAGAAGTTCCTGAACTAAGATTTATAGGATTTTAAGATCGTAGGATTTAAGCAAGATTGACAAAACAGCATCCTGAAATCCTTTAATCCCATAAATCCTGGTCTTAAATTTTCATCGTAAAATCTATTAATCCTAAAAATCCTGGTCAGCCACGCATAAACGGATTAAAATTCCTTGTCCCTATCTCCATCCCCGCCGCCCTGCAAACCGTTTTTTCGCCGAATTTAAAGTTGATCTTATCCATAGCCTGGTAAAGGCGTATGCGTTCCTCGTTATCCTCAAAAAGGTTTATCTGGTAACTGCCGCTGCAAAGGTTACTCAGCCTCACTCCTATCAACCTTATTGGCCGGTGCTGATTCCAGGCTTTTTTTAGCAGGTTTTTTATGCCGGGGATTAAAATATGCTCGGCGGCTGTTAACGCTATCTTTTCCTGCTGGGTATGGGTCTCGAAATTGGCATAACGAACCTTTATGGCCATGCACGAAGCTACCATATTTTCCTTCCGAAGCTTTGAGGCCAGTTCTTCTGTCATGGATACCAGGATGGTTTCTATTTTTTGTTGATTGGTTAAATTACTATCGAACGTATGTTCAGTCGAAATAGACTTTCGGCCCGAATGCGGTACAACATCGCCATAATCTATTCCGTTGGCTTTATCCCATAAAAACCTACCCATCTTGCCAAAAACAGTCTCTAAAAACTTGAGGTCTGTTTTTTGAAGGTCGCCTATTTTTTCAATGCCATATTGATAAAGCTTTGCGCTGGTGCTCTCGCCTAAGCCCGGTATCTTACTGATGTTGAGCGGCGCTAAAAATACCTTTTCCATACCATGCGGGATAAAAAGTTGTCCGTTAGGCTTTGCCTGGTTGGTCGCCATTTTTGATACGGTTTTGCCGGATGACATACCAAATGATATAGGTAACGCGGTTTCCCTGATGATCTTATGCCGTAATTCCGTGGCATGCTTATAACAATCATGGAACCTGTCCATACCCGTATAATCGATATAGAACTCATCAACCGATGTTTTTTGATAAAGCGGCACGGATTGCTGGATGATCTCTGTCACCTCGCGAGAGGCCTCTGAATACCTGCCATGCGCCCCCCTTACAATTATAGCATGCGGGCAAAGCTGCATGGCCTGTTTCATTGGCATGGCCGAGTGAATGCCAAACTTACGCGCCTCGTAACTGCATGAGGCTACCACCCCCCTTGTGGCCGAACCACCTATAAGCACCGGCTTGCCAATAAGCGAAGGATCGAACTTACGCTCCACTGATACGAAGAACGAATCGAGATCGATATGCATTATTATGCGTTTGGCTGGCATGATACAAATGTAAAAAAAGATTTGCTATTTACTAAAAATATTAGCATAATTGTTTTCTCAAAAACATAAGGCAATGACAGGTTACCAGGATTATTTAATAGTGCTTTCCCCGCCGGAAAACATTATTGGCAGCATTAAAAAATTAAAGGATTTTAGCTTTGGTAAAATTGGCGGGTATGAAAGCCATTATTCAAAGGCGCATATCACTGTTCAGCCCTGGCCGCGCAAAAAACCAGTTTGGATAGAGCCACTAATACCAAAGCTTGTGCGCGACTTGCAAACATTGCCACCTATAACATTGGATATAACCGGCTTTGCATATTTCGATCAGCAGGATTATAAAACTATTTACGCAAAGCTTAATTCAACCCCGGCAACAAAGATCTGGTTTAAAACATTAAGAAGATTTTTTAGCAATGAAAATTCAGAACCGCACATTACCATAGCAAGAAGCATACCTAATGAGGACTTTAAAAAATTATGGCCCCATTTTAAAAACATGCAATGGAATGAACAATTTAAGGTTGATAAGCTCACCATTTTACGAAGGGAAATGATAGGGCACGATAAAATATACAAAGTATTTAAAGAGATTTCTTTCAACAATAAGCTCGATCTTGATACTTTCGCCAACTCAAAATTAAAAGCGCAGTTTTTGCCATTAAATAAGGTTAATACACAACAAATCAGCCTTTTTTAATGCGGATTTTATGATAGCCTATGCTGATTATTTAATGGTTATTTCGTTGCCCGAAAGTGTAGTTAAAGAAATTAGCAGGTATAAACGGGCATCTGTAAATTTAATAGGCCATTTTGAAGGGATGCATAGTGCGGCGCAAATAGTGATTACTCATCAAGTAAGGTGCAAACCATATATGGTGGAACCGGCTATTGAACAAATGGCTGAAAGATTAAGCACCATGCCACCTATTGAATTAACAATAATGGGCTTTGGCTTTTTTAACAGCAGCAAAACAACGAACACTATCTACGCAGTTATTGAGCAATGTATCCGCACAGACAACTGGTTTAAGCTGTTGATAAACCAGCTGGGCATCCGGGTTAAAAACTTTGCACCCCGTATCATTATCGCAAAAAACATACCTGTAACCTCCTTTAATAAATTGTGGCCAAATTTTGAAAAACGGGCATTTTCAGAAACTTTTATAGTTAATAGCTTAACCGTATTACACCGCGAAACTTTTGTTGAATATTGTGAATGGCGGGTTTATAAAGAGTTATTTTTTGCCAACAGGCTAAAGGAAATGTTTTAATGAATATTTATTTAATAAATTATGCAAACATAACATCCTGTATCACAACCTTCCAACATTAAAACCTTCCAACATTACAACAGCTGAAGGCTTTTTTAACAATTTATTAACCCTAAAACAAACCTTTTTCTATCTTTGCGCCGGGGTAAGTCTTTTACGGCCAGCTCCTCTTGAACTCCCCCAGGGTGGGAACGCAGCAAGGGTAGAGAGTTGAGCGGCGCGATAAAAGTAGCTTACCCTTTTTTATGTCCTTTTTTTTTAAAAAGCATTCAAAATACCAGGCAAAGAAGTTTTTAGACATTGGTTGTCCAAACCACTTTATCATTCCAAGTTCAAAATCCTGCGCTTTCTACCAAAATACGCGCCTAATCTCTAATCACAATTCTCTAATCACTATCTTCGCACATGCTCGATATTCTCATCATAGGCGGCGGCCCCATAGGTATTGCCTGCGGGCTCGAAGCCCAAAAAGCAGGCCTCAGCTTTTTAATAGTTGAAAAAGGCTGCCTCGTTAATTCATTATACAATTACCCTTCTACCATGACATTTTTCTCGACGTCAGAGAAACTCGAAATTGGCGGAATACCCTTTGTAACCATCAGCAATAAACCAACACGAGCCGAAGCGCTCGAATATTACCGCCGCGTTGCCACATCGAACCAGTTACCGATAAATTTATTTGAAGAAGTAACGGCGGTTAAAAAGGAGGGCGATAGTTTTATTATTACCACCGGCAAAACAAGTTACCAGGCCAAAAAAGTAATACTATCCTCGGGTTTTTATGATATTGCTGTAAAGCTAAACATCCCCGGCGAAGACCTGCCAAAAGTTAAACACTATTATCAGGACCCACATTATTATGCCATGCAAAAGGTAGTTGTGGTTGGCTCGAGCAATTCGGCAATTGATGTTGCTTTGGAGACTTACCGCAAAGGCGCCGAAGTTACGTTAGTGATCCGTGACACCGAAGTAAGCAACCGGGTAAAATATTGGGTAAGGCCTGATATACTCAACCGGATAAAGGAAGGCAGTATAAAAGCGTATTTTAATTCGAATTTAAAAGCCATCCGTGAACGTGATGTGGATATTGAAACGCCGGACGGAATGATCACGATCCCTAACGATTTTGTGATGGCAATGACTGGTTACCGCCCTAATTTTGAGTTCCTAAAAAAAAATGGGGATCACATTAACCGATGATAAATTCATCCCGCATTACAATCCCGAAACCATGGAAACCAATTTGCCGGGGTTGTATCTTGCCGGCGTAGTTTGCGGCGGGCTGGACACGCATTTATGGTTCATTGAAAATTCGCGCGTCAATGCGGATATGATCATTGCGGATATTTTGTTGAAACGTTGAAAGATTGTAAGACTCACATCATTTAATTCCCGTTACAGATTTGTTTCTTTAATGTAACATTTCAACTTTACAACATTTCAACCTTAAAACAACTAAAAACAATTCAAATTCCCCTTGCATAAGTAAAAATTAATAGCATACTTTGCACCAAATTTAAAAAACTATAAAAAAGCTGCAAAAATGAACCAACAAAGCTTAAATAAGCCCTCAATAAGAGCAAACTTTGCTCCTGTTGCCGCTGCTTTGGTTTCAACCGTTTTTTTATTTTCCCCTTCACGACGAAGGCCGTACATGCCCCGGGTTTGATCTGTTTCTCATACAACCCAATTTTAAAAACGTGATACGTTCACTTTTTTATCTCCAACAAAAATCATCTGATTATTTAACGCTATTGAAAGCAAATAATTTAACGGTAATTTTTCTATTCTAATGGTAATAAAAGATTTTGATATACAAGTTGCAAGTGCACAGCATGTTGATTATGCACAGCAGATATGCGACGAAATGGCCGAATCGGCCAAGGCGCGTGGTACAGGTATAGCCCAGCGCTCGCCCGAATATGTTGCGAATAAAATGCTGGAGGGTAAAGCAGTAATAGCTTTTCATAAGGACGGCACCTGGGCTGGTTTCTGCTATATCGAGACCTGGAGTCACGGCGATTTCGTGGCTAATTCAGGCCTTATTGTTAATCCTATTTTCAGAAAAGAAGGCCTGGCAAAGGCTATTAAAGAAAATATCTTTAAGCTGTCGCGCACAAAATATCCAAATGCTAAAATTTTCGGCCTGACTACCGGTCTTGCCGTAATGAAAATAAATTCAGACTTAGGGTACGAACCGGTAACTTATTCGGAACTTACGCAGGACGAGGATTTTTGGGCGGGCTGCAAAAGCTGCGTGAATTATGATATCCTGATGAGCAAGGGCCGCAAAAACTGCATGTGTACCGCTATGCTATTCGATCCGACTGAAAAACAGAAGGAATACGAAGAGAAAATGAAGAAAATTACGCATAAGGCTACTTTACTCGAAAGAATAGAGAACGCGATATTTAAGCATAAAGCTGAAAGCTGAAAGACCAAAGCAAAAAATGAGGGACTTTAAGAAACTGGAGGTATGGAAAAAGTCGCATGAGCTTAACTTGTTTGTGTATTTAAATTTGCTTCCGAAATTTCCTAAGAGTGAACAATACGATTTGCTTAGTCAAACAAAACGAGCGGCTTACTCAATCCCTTTGAATATTGTAGAAGGCATCGGCAGGTTCACCGAAAAGGATTTTGCACATTTTTTGGATATGGCGTTAGGGTCTGCTCATGAATTAGAATATTGTTGCTTGATGAGTAAGGATTTATCATATATTGATCAGAAGTTACTTCAAAAAACGAATCAATTAATCAACGAAGTCAAAGCCATGTTAATTGGCTTAATAAAAATATTAAGAAAGTAAAAAAGCTTTGGTCTTTTTGCTTTCTGCTTTTAGCTCAAAAAAGAAATGAAAAAGAAAGTAGTTTTAGCATATAGCGGAGGTCTTGACACCTCTTTTTGCTGCATATACCTCACACAGGATCTTGGTTATGAAGTTCATTCGGTTATAGTAAATACCGGTGGTTTTAGTGAAGAGGAACTAAAGGGTGTTGAAGAACGCGCGTACAAAATGGGCGTAACATCGCACCACGTTGTTGATGAGACCGAAAATTTTTACAATACCTGTGTTCGTTTCCTGATCTACGGTAATGTATTGAAAAACAACACCTATCCCCTATCGGTAAGCGCCGAGCGGGTTAGCCAGGCAACTGCAATCGCAAATTACGCCAAAGAAATAGGCGCCGAATTTGTAGCGCACGGCAGTACCGGCGCGGGTAACGATCAGGTGCGTTTCGATATGATCTTTAATATCCTTGTTCCAGAGGTACAGATCATTACCCCTATCCGCGATTTAAAATTAAGCCGCGAAGAAGAGATCCAGTACCTGAAAGATCACGGTGTTGAGATGAATTTTGAAAAGGCAAAATATTCTATTAATAAAGGCATTTGGGGTACATCGGTTGGGGGCAAAGAAACATTGACTTCGAATTTGGGACTACCCGAAGAAGCCTGGCCAACGCAAGTTAGCAAAACTGGAAGCCAAAATATCGAGTTAGTTTTTGAAAACGGGGAGTTGGTGGGTTTAGATGGAGAGAAGTTCGATCATCCAACCAAAGCGATACAGGCATTGCAGGCAATTGCCCAGCCTTATGGCATTGGTAGGGATATCCACGTGGGCGATACCATCATAGGCATAAAAGGCAGGGTTGGTTTTGAGGCAGCAGCGCCGATGATCATTATAAAAGCACATCACACACTTGAAAAACATGTGTTAACCAAATGGCAGTTATCGTGGAAAGACCAGCTTTCAAGCTTTTATGGCAATTGGCTGCATGAAGGTCAATTCCATGATCCTATCATGCGGAATATCGAAGCATTTTTAACTGATACCCAGCAAAACGTAAGCGGGAAAGTATTTGTGCAACTGCACCCTTATCGTTTCCAGGTTATAGGTATTGAATCATCGCACGATTTGATGTCGAATAAATTTGGCACTTATGGTGAGATGAACAACTCCTGGAGCGGTGAAGATGTGAAAGGGTTCTCTAAAATTTTTGGCAACCAGGTAATGATCTATCATAAGGTTAACCAAACCTCATAAAGTATAAAACACAAGGAAATGAGTGCAAATAAAAAGATTTTAGCTGGGATAGTGGGTGGAGCTGGTTATACCGGCGGGGAAATGCTGCGTATCCTGATCAACCACCCCGATGTTGATATCGCATTTGTACACAGCACCAGTAGCGCAGGCAAACATGTTTATGATGTGCATACTGATCTTTTTGGCGATACCGATTTAAAATTTGCTGCCGAATTAGCCTATAATATTGATGTATTGTTTCTTTGTGTTGGTCATGGCGACGCAAAAAAGTTTTTGGAGGCCAACCCAATCCCCGATCATATAAAAGTTATTGATTTGAGCCAGGATTTCAGGTTGACACCAAGCGCAAAACATAAGACAAAAACTTTTGTTTATGGTTTACCGGAGTTAAACCGGGAAGCCATTAAGCAGGCTAATAACATCGCCAATCCGGGATGTTTTGCTACTTGCTTACAATTGGGCTTATTGCCATTGGCGTCGAAAAATCTATTAGATACCGAAGTGCATATCACGGCTACAACCGGTTCAACAGGCGCGGGCCAAAGTTTATCGGGCACAACCCATTTTACCTGGCGTAACGATAACCTTTCGGTTTATAAAGCTTTTGAGCATCAGCATTTAAATGAGGTTGGGCAATCACTAAGGCAATTACAACCACAATTTGATAAGGCGGTTAATTTTATCCCTTACCGGGGAGACTATACACGCGGGATAATTGCATCTATTTATACCGATAGCAGCCTTACCGAAGCCGAGGCATTGAAACTTTACCAGCAATATTATGCTGGGCATCCTTTTACCCATGTGACCAATCATGATATTGATTTGAAGCAGGTTGTCAATACCAACAAATGCTTTATCCAGGTTAAGAAACACGGAAATAAGCTGCTTATTATCAGCATTATAGATAACTTACTGAAAGGCGCTTCAGGCCAGGCGGTACAGAATATGAATTTAATGTTTGGGTTGGATGAGCGCGCGGGACTAAGGCTGAAGGCGACGGGGTTTTAGCCCCTGACCCCCTAAAGGGGGGAACTAAATTTGAGAGGACGATTTTTAAAATAAATTTAATTAACTTTTTAAGGCCCCTTTAGGGGTTTGGGGCATATGAAACTATTCGAAGTATATCCAATCAATCCAATTAACATCGTAAAAGGTGTTGGAAGTTTAGTTTATGATGACAAAGGCCAGGAATATCTTGACCTGTACGGCGGCCATGCCGTAATTTCTATCGGCCATACCAATCCGCATTACGTAGAACGACTGGAAGACCAATTACACAAAATCGGGTTCTATTCAAATTCAATTGAGATACCTTTGCAAAAACAATTAGCTGAAAAACTTGGTCATGTTTCGGGCAAAGAAGATTACCAGTTATTTCTTTGTAACTCCGGCGCTGAGGCCAATGAAAATGCTTTAAAGTTGGCTTCATTTTATAATGGCAAAAAGAAAGTCATCGCATTTAGCGGGGCATTTCATGGCCGTACTTCATTAGCTGTTGCGGTAACCGATAATCCTAAAATTGTTGCCCCGATTAACGAAACAGATAATGTAATTTTTGTGCCATGGCGGGATGAAGCTGCATTAGAGCGGGCGTTTGCCAATAATGAAATTTCATCGGTAATTATAGAGGGCATTCAAGGCGTAGGGGGCATACAGGTTGCGCCCGAAAGCTTTTTGCAAAAAATACGTTCCCTTTGCGATGCCAACAATGCTGTTTTTATTGCAGACGAGATTCAGTGCGGGTACGGGCGGACAGGCAAATTCTTTTCGCATGATTTTGCAGGCATAAATGCCGATATTTATACCATGGCCAAAGGCATGGGTAACGGCTTCCCGGTTGGGGGCATTATTATATCGCCCAAAATACAACCGGCTTATGGCATGCTGGGTACTACCTTCGGGGGTAACCATTTAGCCTGCGCGGCCGGTTTGGCTGTGTTAGAAGTTATGGAACAAGATAACCTGATGCAAAATGCAGCAGAAGTTGGAGGTTATCTGATCACCGAGCTTAAAAAATTCAAACAGGTAAAAGAAGTGCGTGGTCGTGGGTTGATGATAGGCATTGAATTGCCGGCAGAACTTGCTCATGTGCGGAAAGAGTTGTTGTTTACCCACCATATTTTTACAGGCGAGGCAAAACCAAATGTGGTAAGATTATTACCCGCCTTGAATTTAACAAAAACACATGCCGATAGGTTTTTGGAAGCGTTTACTACAATATTAGAACAACAACCGGTGCAGCAAGTTTAAAAAGATGTTGATCGCATTTATAAAATTTTTAAGGGGCGAATGAAAAACATTTTACCTTTCGCTTTTTACCTTTCACCAATAAAGAAATGAAACTATTTTCGTCAGTAAATGATGTTCCCGATATACAGGCTCTCGTTAAAGAGGCTTTGCATCTTAAGGAATTCCCTTATGCTTATAAAGCTTTAGGCGAAAATAAAACGATGGCGCTTGTGTTCCTTAACCCCAGCCTGCGTACCCGTATGAGCACCCAAAAGGCTGCCCTTAACCTGGGGATGAATGTGATGGTGCTTAACATGGATAAGGAAGGCTGGGCGCTGGAGCTACGGGATAATGTGATTATGAACGGTACAACGGTTGAGCATATCCGCGAGG
Organism: Bacteroidota bacterium; assembly: GCA_013288235.1. Lineage (GTDB taxonomy): Bacteria > Bacteroidota > Bacteroidia > Sphingobacteriales > Sphingobacteriaceae > Mucilaginibacter. The sequence continues at coordinate 64,751 of JABDCF010000001.1, forward strand.
CCGCTGCTGTTATGGGGCAATATGCGGATATTATCGGTGTACGCTCATTTCCGGGTTTAAAAGACCGCGATGAAGATTATAGCGAAATGATCTTTAACAAATTCGTTCAGTTTTGCGGCGTGCCGGTGGTGAGTCTTGAATCTGCAACACGTCACCCATTGCAAAGCCTTGCAGATTTAATAACTATTGAAGAATTAAAAACCCACCCCCGCCCAAAAGTTGTATTAACATGGGCGCCACACATAAAACCATTACCGCAGGCAGTGCCAAATTCATTTGCAGAGTGGATGTGCAAAGCGGACGTTGATTTTACCATTGCACACCCAAAAGGCTATGAACTTTGTGCTGATTTTACAAAAGGCGCAACCATCACCAATAACCAGGATGAAGCATTAGCTGATGCCGATTTTATTTATGTAAAAAACTGGTCAGCCTATGAGCCTTACGGGCAGATTTTTCCGGGCAATGAAGACTGGATGCTGACCAATGAGAAACTAAAACCCACCAATAACGGCAAAATAATGCATTGCCTGCCGGTAAGGCGTGACCTTGAATTATCTTCGGAAATACTGGATGGAGAAAGTTCTATTGTTGTGCACGAAGCGGCAAACCGTGTTTGGGCTGCGCAGGCGGTGCTGAAAAGAATGCTGGAGAGTTTGTAATTATTTTTTGCATATCAACAGATGGCGAAGCTTTACGATATATTACTTGATAAAAACAAGATTGGTACAACTGAACTTGAAAAAGCTGATGCGCCAATGGGTGTTGTGTTCGGGCGAATTAATTTCCTTAACGTAACTTCAGGATACAATTTTTTTAAGGATTATTGTTCAAAAAACAAGCTAAAGTTTACCGACTACCCAAATGACAAGTTTATTTCAACATCTGATCTTCCTAATTTACAAGTATTTGATAAACATGGAATTGAGATAAAGGGTTTAGGCTGTATGGTGTCAGGCATGGACTCTGATTGTTTTGAAATTGACATTCCGGGAATTGCTTATCCTTTTTATGAACAAGAGTTCCCGCATCATGTAAAAACGTATGCGGACATGTTCAGAGAAAAATAATTTTACCGAAATAATCTAAATACACCTCACCTCACATAACAACATGTACATCCCATCCTTCAATAAATTCGAAGACCGGCAGCAAGCCATCGCTTTTATGCAGCGTTACAGTTTTGCAACGATAATATCGGTAAAAGATGGTTTACCTGTAGCTACCCACCTCCCCTTCCTTGTACAGCAAAAAGAAGATAAAATAATCCTGTCATCCCATTTTGCAAAAGCAAATCCGCAATCTGAAGATATAATTAACAACACTGCCCTCGTGATATTTACCGAGCCACATGCTTATATTTCGCCAAAAAACTACGAAAAAGAGCAAAACGTACCCACCTGGAACTATTTAGCGGTACATGCCTATGGTAAATGCACTTTATTGGATGGCGAAGAAAATAAAGCATCTTTGCTGAAAGAAACCATTAAGTATTACGATGCAGCATATTTAAAGCAGTGGGATAATTTGACAGATGATTACAAGCAAAAGATGATGAAAGGTATTACCGCATTCCAAATGGTGGTTGATGACTTGCAGGCCAAAGCAAAACTAAGCCAGAACCGGACAGAAAAGGAACGGGAGAATGTTATTAATTCGCTTACTAATGCCGGTAATGCTAACGAAAAGGCTATCGCGGATTATATGTCTGCATTAAATATAAAGCATTGATCGCAATTACTTAGGTGTTTTTTCAACGACGCCTAAAGACCTGTTAATTAGCTTGTTAAGCGTAAGGCCTTGTATCACGATAGAAAATATTACAATAAAGTAGCTTCCGCATAATATAATGTGCCGGTATGGGCCAAAGGGCAGCGATAGTGCCAGCGCAATAGAAACACCGCCTCTTACCCCTGCCCATGTTAATATGTTAATGTTACTGTAATTAACAGCCAGCGTACGGCGCATAAAAGTTAGCGGCAATAAAATGCTTAACCAGCGGGCGGCCAGTATCAGTACGATTGAAATTGCACCGGTAACCCAGTAATTGGTGATATAAGGCAGGTTTACCATCTGCAGGCCTATCATTACGAATAAAATAGTGTTCAGCATTTCATCTATCAATTGCCAGAATTTTTCGAGCGCTTCGTGCGACCGTTCTTTCTCGTCGGCGTTTATAGTTTGGTGGCCCGTAAATAATCCAGCCGAAACGGCTGCCAGTGGTATTGACAGATGTAAATAGGCTGCCAATACTGAAATACTCATCACCAGTGATAAAGAAACCAATACAATTGTTTGAAAATCGGAGATGGATTTCATCAGGCGAAAAGCGATGAAGCCTAAAATTACACCTAACCCAATCCCGCCAAAAACTTCCCTTACAAATAATAATGCCGTATTTGTTATGATAAGATGGTTGATCCCGGAATTTATAATTTCGAGCAAGGTTACAAAAAGCACCAGTCCCACCCCATCGTTAAATAACGATTCGCCCGAAATGATGGTAGCAAGGTTTTGAGGTAATTTTGAATTTTTGATGATCGCACCTACCGCGACAGGGTCGGTCGGCGAGATGAGGGCGCCAAATAACAGGCAATAAAGATAAGGTATATTAACATTATGAAACAGCAAAGTAGCGCCATAAAATAAAGAGCCAAAAATTACTGTGGATAAGATAACGCTAAGCGTGCTTAGAACAATCACCGGGCGCATTTCCCTTTTAAGCCTTTTTGTATTTGAATTAAACGAACCTGCAAAAAGCAGAAAGCCCAGCATAATATCCAGTACGATACCTGAAAAATTGATATTCTTAGCTAAAACTGTCAGGTAATGCGCAACTTCGGGGTCTAACTTATCAATAGCTATGGTAACGAGGGAAACCAAAATGGCTATGGTAATGATGCCAATTGTACCCGGCAGCTTCATAAACCGCGCATTTATATAAGAGTAAAAGGCGCTGACTATAACCAGCAAAGCAATAATTAAAAAAAGATCCATTTGCAGTTTATTCTACGACATGAAATTATAACAAATTAAGGTGTCTTTTTTAATTATTCCCGGCAACTATTTGCAGTCCACCTCCGCCTTTCGGGTTTCTGTATTAAAATACCTTACCACCATCCTGTTATCGCTATTTTTGGTAAAATAATTAATTGCCCATCTTAATAAAACAACTCCTTTGTTGCCAAAACCTACCAGCGACATAATATGTACCAGACCCCATAACAGCCAGGCAAAAAATCCCTGGAAATGCAGTTTGCCCAAATCTGCCACAGCCTTATTACGTCCTATGGTTGCCAGCGAGCCTTTATCAAAATATTTAAATGGTTCGGCCGGCTCGCCTTTTATTAAATGTACAAGGTTCTTGGCAAGCCAGGCGCCCTGTTGAATAGCCACCGGCGCCACGCCCGGCAGGCCGTTTGGCATTTCGGCTGTTATCATTGATGAAACATCGCCTATGGCAAAAATATTATTATAGCCTTTTACACGGTTTATTTCATCAACACTTAAACGGTTTCCTTTAGCAATTGAACCGGTCGGGATACCTTCAGGCATTTCGCCGATCACGCCTGCTGCCCATAGCACATTGCGTGTTTTCAGGGTTTTACCGTTGTCAATTTTTAAATAAAAGCCATCGTAACTTTCAACGTGTGCGCTGTTATAAATGGTAACATCGGCTTCGGTTAAAAATTTTTTTGCTGCGGCAGATGCCTGGGGCGACATGGCAGCCAGCAGCTTGTCTTTCCCTTCAACAAGGTACACCCGCATATCGTATTTACTCAGGCCATGATAATCTTTCATCAAAATTAAATGCCTCATTTCCGCTATAGCGCCTGATAACTCGACACCTGTAGGGCCTCCCCCAACAACAACAAAAGTCATTAATGCAAATTTCTCACGCGGGTCGCTGGTTACTAAAGCAGTCTCCAAATTTTGAAGTACCAGGCTCCTGATGTTTAATGCCTCCGGAATATTCTTCATCGGCATCGTAAAATGTTCGATCTCTTTATTACCGAAGAAATTAGTGGTCGATCCGGTAGCAATTACCAGGTAATCATAATTAATTATCCCAATATTGGTAGTCAGCGTATTATCTTGAGTATTGATCTTCTGTACCTCAGCCATATTAAAGCTGAAATTATCGTGCTTTGTAAAAATCCTGCGGATGGGGAAGCCGATGGAGTCAGCCTCGATAGCCCCCATTGCTACCTGGTATAGCAGGGGTTGAAAAGTGTGGTAGTTATGTTTATCAAGCAACAGCACGTCAACCGGTGCATTTTTTAACTTTTTGGCTAATTGTAAACCTCCGAAGCCTCCTCCTATGATTACTACACGTGGCCTGGAGCCGTTTTTTTGATCCTGGGATGTAACAGTGAACATATATATTTATAAAGTTCTCAATTATACATAATCTTTCATAAACGCATTGTAAACTTATTGGTTTGGCGAAAGGTTGATTAAGTTGGATTGGGTTGATTAAGTGAGTGGTTGACTAATAGTTTATTCAAACAACCTACAACCTAATCAACTACTCACTCAATCAACCACCCCACAATTAACCTTAATTTAACATTAGAATACAGAATCATTCATTTTTCGTCAATAATTTATAAAAACAGGCCGTTTTTTTGTAATTTTAGCCCCGATTGGTAAATAGTGAAAGGATTTTGACTACCAATAGGCTCCAAAAGGGTTAATATGAATAAAATCGATGTGGTTTCGACCGAAGTTGAAAAAAATAATAAAGATAAAAGCTTGTTTGTCATAAAAATTGGTGGAAATGTTATTGACAACTCCGAAAACCTGCATCGCTTTTTAAAAGACTTCACCGCGCTTGATGGTTATAAAATATTGGTACATGGCGGCGGGAAGGCAGCAACACAGTTATCGGAAACGTTAGGCATTGAGGCTAAGTTAGTTGAAGGACGCAGAATAACTGATATCGATACATTGAGGGTGGTGACCATGGTTTATGGCGGGCTTATCAATAAAAATATAGTAGCACAATTGCAGCGTTTCAGCAACAATGCCATTGGCCTTACCGGAGCAGATGGCAATTTTATACGCACTAAAAAACGACCTGTAAAAACTATCGATTACGGTTTTGTAGGGGATATTGATGAAAATTCAATTAACCCTAACAATATCAGCAATTTGATGAAAGCCGGGTTCACCCCTGTTTTTTGTGCTTTGACTCATGACGGCGAAGGCCAGTTATTGAACACTAATGCTGATACCATTGCATCGGCATTGGCTGTCGCCATGGCAAAATTATATCCTACTACCCTCATCTATTGTTTTGAGAAAAAAGGGGTATTAAAAGATATAATTGACGAAAGTTCGTTGGTAAATGAAATTGATCCGAAAGGTTATGAAGAATTGAAAGCACAGCAAATCATCCATAGCGGTATGCTGCCAAAAATGGATAATGCATTTTCGGCAATTGCATGCGGTGTTAATGCGGTAATAATAGGTCATTCGGATGACCTCGGCAACTTGAAAAAAAATAAACCATTTGGTACACGTTTAAGCGGAAACCTATGAATTCACAACAACATATAGCCATATTAGGCAGCGGAAACATCGGCTTATCGCTGGCAAAAGGTCTGGTAAAATCAGGCATTTGCAAGCCGCAGCAAATTTCGCTCACACGAAGAAATGTAGGCGCATTGGCCCCATTGGCTGAAGCTGGGTATTATACAACTGATAATAACCTTAAAGCCGTACGGAAGGCCGATTTTGTTGTACTGGCAGTATTACCCCAGCAGTTAAATAAGTTATTAGATGAGATACGGCCATCCATAAAGCCCGAAAAACAGTTGCTCATCTCGGTGGTTTCAGGTGTAAGTTGTGCCGATATCCGTAAACAGCTGGATTTAAATGTGCAAATCGTACGTGCTATGCCCAATACAGCTATTGCCATCGGCCAATCGATGACCTGTATTGCAACCGATAACGGGACCACTAAAAACATCAATTTCGTAAGGTCGCTTTTTGAAACAGTTGGCATGACGATACAAATCAATGAAGAATTAATGACCTCGGCCACAGCGCTATGCGCCTGCGGTATAGCTTTCTTTTTACGGTCTATCCGTGCAGCATCCCAAGGCGGTACCGAAATCGGTTTTCATGCCCATGATGCTTTAAAAATGGCTGCACAAACCGCCAAAGGCGCTGCTGACCTTTTACTACAGCTGTCATCCCACCCTGAACAGGAAATAGATAAGGTAACATCGCCAAGCGGTTGTACCATAGCCGGGCTGAATGAAATGGAACATAATGGTTTTAGCTCCGCCATGATAAAAGGCATCAAGCTATCGGCCGAGAAAGCAGGCGATCTATATCATAATGGTTAGAGGAAACAATTAAAATGCGGAAGTCGGAATGCTGATTGCGGAATGGGACTTTTTCTCCTTTTAGATTCATCCCTAACCTCCACTCTCTAATCTCCAATCACTAAAAAACAATGTTAACAGTTGAAAAAATAGGCGGTACATCTATGACCGCGTTAAGCGATGTTATAAAAAACATCATCCTTTTTGAGCGAAGCGGTAAACAATTGTATAACCGCATCTTTGTAGTATCAGCCTTTTCGGGGGTGACCAACCTCCTGCTTGAAAATAAGAAGACCGGCGAGCCCGGTGTTTACCACCGCCTGGCAAATTATAAGGATTTTCATAAGCCATTAAACAGCGTTACTATAAAGCTGAAACAAATTAATAAGAGTTATGAAAAACTCGGCCTTAACATTGCCGAGGCTGACCGCTATATTGAAAACCATATAAAGCAAGCCCAAACTTATCTGGAAAATCTTGCCAACGTACTGGCATCAGGCTATGTGAGCAAGGATGGCATATTGCAGGCCGCGCGTGAAATACTGGCCTCGATAGGTGAAAGCCATTCTGCTTATAACTTTACCAATATCCTGCAAAATATGGGGATTAACGCCACCCTGGTTGACCTTGGCGGCTTTAACGATCATCGGTCGTACACCATTGACCAGCGGATAAAAAAAGACCTGCAGCACATAGATTTTGAAAACACCATCTGCATTGTAACGGGTTATGCAAAAGGAACGGAAGGTATTATGCGCGAGTTTGACCGCGGATATTCCGAAGTTACTTTTAGTAAGATAGCAGTTGAAGTAAAACCACACGAAGCAATTATCCACAAAGAATATCATTTATGTACCGCCGATCCTGTGTTAGTGGGCATGCATAATTGTCACCCGGTTGGTTATACCAATTACGATGTGGCCGATCAACTTGCAGATGTGGGTATGGAAGCCATTCATCCAAAAGCATCCAAGCCTTTGGAGATCAACAACATCAACCTGCGTATAAAAAATACTTTCGAACCTGAACACCCCGGGACGTTGATCACCAGGGAATACATTTGTGAAACCAAGCGGGTTGAAGTGATCACGGGTACCGACAAAGTAGTGATGATTGATGTTTACGACCCATCGATGGTTGGCAATGTGGGGAGTGACCTGCACATTATGCAGCTGTTTTTTAAGTATAATATCAGTTACACATTTAAGGCAACCAGCGCTAATAGTATATCGATAGTAATTTGGGAAAAGGATTTTAATAAAAAACTTATCGCCGATCTTGAAGATGATTTTGAACACGTAACTGTCCAAAAAATGGCGGTGGTTTGCCTTTTAGGCACCAATATGGACCAGCCGGGCTTATTGGCAAGATCTGCCGCCGCTTTTGCCGAAAATGGTATCGATATTAAAAGCGCCGGCTTTGCCCTGCGCAAAGTTAATATCCAGTTTTTGGTAGCAAGGGAGGATTTTGACCAGTCGATTATTGCGTTGAATAAGGCGATGGCGTGAAACGTTAAGCTTCGGCAGCTAAACTTAAAGCATTGAGTGTATCAATGAATTTTTTGCGTTCTTCTTCCTTAATGTCAACCATATCCAGGTTGATGCTGTATGAGGGATTTTTATTGAAATGCTTATACCAAATTTGCTTGATAAACCTGCGGAATGGGTTTTTAACTTTGTCGATATATTTTTCCGGCTCATATAACTTTATCTGCAAAAGATCCTCAGAAGCTATTATTTCGGCTATATCTTTCCAATAATATTTCACATCGTCGTATTGGTCAAATATAAAGGACTCGTTGACGGATAAGGTAGGTTTCTTTTTAATCCAGAAATAGCAAAGTTTGTTCAACCTTGGCAAAACAATTATGATTATCAGAAATAAGTATATGGATCCAATAACGTAATCTTTATAATGTCCAAATAGATTGAAAATAATTGCAATCAAGCCAACTAACATACCGAAAAGCCATGACCAAAAGTTTCTGCCCCACTTTAAGCCATAAGTTATTGAATCTTTTACATTTAAGTTTTCTGTTGCTATTGTTTTTATATCATAATCATCAAGTATTTCCCAAAGGGTATCTTGATCTATATCGATAAGGTCAAGATTGATTTTATAAGACGTTTCTTTACTGTCTGGTTCGTAATCAATATTAGCAATTAGCCTTTTAACAGGATCACCGATCTTATTTAAATAAGCCATAGGGGCGTTCAGCGTTATATACAAATAAGCATTCTTTTCATAAATTTCTTCAATATCCTGCCTGGAGTATTTTATGTCAGCTACTACGTCATAAATGTAATCTTCGGTAGTTATCAATGCAGGTCTTTTATAAAACATCAAATAAATATACCGCCGATAAATAATTAACCTTGTTATCCCGACGGCCCACATCAAGATACTGACATACAAAAACAATTCGGTGTAATAATATTTCTGAAATATCCAAAAAACAGTCATGACCAACGCCAGAACCAGGAAGAACATCTTTGAGATGACATTATAACTGACCTGGGTTTTAAATTCCATTGCGATGAAGGTTTAAATAATCTAATATTCGATAAATATAACAATCACCATGATAAACTGCAAACGGCCAACTAAAAACTGCAAACTGACCAAAAATCACTCCAAATAATAATGCCTTATCCGTTCCAGCCCTTCATCCAGTTCATAAATTAACGGGATGCCTGTGGGTATATCCAATTGGGTAACTTCTTCATCCGTTAAATGATCGATGTACTGTACCAGCGCCCGCAGGCTGTTGCCGTGCGCGCAAACTATTACTTTCTGGTTTTTGCGGATAGCGGGTATAATAAACTCGTTCCAGAATGGTAATACCCTGTCCATTGTTTGGGCCAGGTTTTCGGTGAGAGGGAGTTCGCGTTCTGTAAGGTCTTTATAGCGGATATCTTTGCCGGGATAGCGGTCATCATCTTTGGTAATGGGCGGCGGGAGTTCGTGCGGGTCGCGGCGCCATTTTTGTACCTGTTCGGCGCCGTATTGGGCTACAATTTCATCTTTGTTAAGCCCTTGCAAGGCGCCATAAAAACGTTCGTTCAGCCGCCATGATTTTTGCACGGGTATCCATAAATGATCAAGTTCTTCCAATACAATGTGCAACGTTTTTATCGATCGTTTTAGTAATGAGGTAAACCCAATATCAAAGTTATAACCATGTTTTTTTAATAATTGCCCGGCATTTTTTGCCTGCAGGAAGCCTTCCTCGCAGAGGTCAACATCCGTCCAGCCGGTAAAACGGTTCTCTTTATTCCAGATACTTTCGCCATGGCGAAGCAGTACTAATTTTTGCATATTTATGAGGTTAACCCGCACTATTTGCAGGCAGTGGTTAAAGATACCGATCAGTTTGTAAAAAAAATTGGTAAATGCAATCGGATGCATTAAATTGCATTGAAAACCAATTTAAAAAACCTTTAAGAATCATGATCCCAACAACACCTGTTCCGGCAAAGGATGGTATTGCCAACCCTGCGCCGCTTGGCCTTTGCGCCTTCGGCATGACCACTGTTTTATTAAACCTCCATAACGCAGGCTTTTTCGAGATGAATTCGATGATACTTGCCATAGGTATTTTTTATGGCGGCCTCGCCCAGGTAATTGCCGGTTATATCGAGGCCAAAAAGAATAATACTTTTGGCTTAACCGCCTTTACCTCTTATGGTTTCTTCTGGCTATCGCTGGTAGGCCTGATGGTTATCCCCAAATTAGGATGGGCGCCAAAGGCATCCGACAGTGCAATGTGTGCTTACCTGGGCATGTGGGGTATTTTTACTTTATTCCTCTTTTTTGGCACGTTAAAGCTAAACCGCGCCTTACAAGTTGTTTTTGCAACGTTAACCATATTGTTCTTTTTACTTGCTGCCGAACATGCAACCGGTAGTGAAAGTATAGGACATTTTGCGGGTTACGAAGGGATAGTTTGCGGTGCATCAGCTATTTATGCAGGCATGGCCAATGTATTAAATGAAGTTTACGGAAGAACGGTGCTGCCCTTGGGTTAATAATATCATGACACGATTTTCAGGATGAGATGGATTAACTTCGTCCCGAAGATAATTTATCCTGTTAATCTGAAAAAATCCTGAAAATCGTGTATGAAAGATTTTAAAAAATATTACCACCTCCCCGCAACACCCGAGGAGGTTTATATAGCTTTAACTAACCCGCTTACTATTGAATTGTGGACTGGCGAACCAGCAACAATGTCGATAGAACCTGGTTCAGAATTTTCGATGTGGGAAAGTAGTATTGTAGGTAAAAACCTTGAGTTTGAAGAGAACAAAAAAATAGTACAGCAATGGTACTTTGACGGGCAGCCGGAAGCATCTATCGTTACTATAAAACTTCATGCAGATAAGGGCGCAACCTCTGTTGAACTAAGGCATACCAATATCCCGGATGCCGAATATGATGGCTTTGCCGATGGCTGGGACAATAGCTATTTCGGCTCGTTGGTCGAATTTTTTAATGAAAATTAGGATTTTTATTACCGATATTCTGTATAAAAACAAAAGCCGCTCAAATTTGAGCGGCTTTTGTTTTTATGAATTAGTTAATGTTAGTATAGCGAAAACTCGACCCTGCGGTTTTGCTGGCGTCCTGCTGCTGTCCTGTTGGTAGCAATAGGATTTGATTTACCATAGCCTTCGGCATGGATCAGTGATTCATCAGCGCCTTTACTTACCAGGTAAGTTTTAATGGCTTCAGCACGGTCCCTTGAAAGTTTAAGGTTAGCTCTAACAGAACCTACATTATCGGTATATCCTGCCAATTTCAAATTGAATTTCTTGTTGATAAGCAATTGGGCAAGTTGGTCCAAGCTCGCAAATGAATGTTCGCGGATAGTTGCTTTACCGAAATCAAATTCCAGGTTTTTAACGGCCTCGTTAACAACCCTTCTATCTTCTTCTGTTACATAAACCTTTGTTTCAGCAGGTTTAGCAACTGGCAGCGGACAGCCTGATCCGTCAACCTTTGTTCCAACCGGTGTGTTGGGGCATTTATCAAAAATATCGGGCACACCATCACCATCACTATCCGTCGTAAATTTGGCGAGGTTGGCGTTGGTAGTGTTCAATTCATTTTGTAATTGTGCATTCTGAGCTTTTTGCGCATCTATCTCGCTTTGTAATTGATCCCTTGTATGCCTGTTTTCCCATAAATATTCATCGCGCATGGATGATACAGGGTTATGTGTAGCTAATTGCGGTTTTGAACGTTTACCCAAAGCAAACTCTAAACCGGCGTGTGCGTATGAAAATTTATCATTTGTCGAACCGAAATTGTAACCATCGATATTATCAGAGTAAACAAAGTTTACCTGGTAACCCAAATCAAGATTTAAACCTGGTGCAAGATCAAATTTTAAACCGAATCCCGCCGGCACAAAAAGCTCATTTATAGCTCCGTTGTTGTCTGTTTTGAAGTTAGAAACTGTTCCGTCAGCATAGGTTAATACAGGCGTATAGTTCATAGTACCTGCGCCGATAGTAATATATGGTTGTATTGCGCTCTTATTTTGGTGCCAGGTAATATTGCCAAGCGTGATATTAGCGCTTAAACTGGCTGAATAATGTATTTTGGTGCTAAAGCTTTCATAAAGTGCAAGGCCGGTAGACGGAAGTACTTGTGAATGATCTCCGGTTAGTTTGCCGGCAAGAAAATCAGCCTGTATCCCTAAAGCCGGGATTATTTGATCTTTTATATAAAATCCATATCCTAAATTGCCGTTGGGAGAGGTAAAATCCTGTTTGCGGTTTGATCCAAAAGCGGTGTTAGTTGTTAATACCCCTCCGTCTACCCCTATTGACCAGGTACGGAAGGCGTTATTATCTGAAAACGGTTTTACATAATCTGTCGAAATATGGGCAGAGTCAGGTGTTTGAGCGAATAATTTACCACCCACCAAAATCCCTGTTAACAGCAGTGTGGTTTTTTTTAAAGTTGATTTCATTTCGTTATTTTTTAGTATATGTTTTTTTAGTTAACAAAACATACACGCCAAAAGACAACATTAGTGCCACGAAGAACTATATTTATAAATACCACATAAAAAATTGATACCAGCTATAGCTTAACAGGCGGTAAATAACTGATATACAAGGTTGGTATAAAATGAGGGATGTAAAACAAGTAGGCTGTTAAAACTATAGCTTTTGATATAACGCAATTATTAAAATTGTATGTAAATGAATTAAAAGTGTACAGTTTTGTATGATTAATAACATCAAAGCGAAAAGATTTATTGATCCAGCTTTATGGGGAGAAAACGATAAGAAAAACGGTATACTCCTTTAGTTATCACAAATGATATAACAAATTTCTGTTTTATGGGTTTACCATCGGCAGTGGCCGGGTTAAGCGGCGGCAACGTTTTGAGCCGGTTAATCAGCCCATGGGATAAGTCACCGGCTGTGGAATTCTCGCATTTCAAATTTATAAATTCACCCAATTCTGAAACCTCGCCTTCAATATCCAATTGGGTGTCCCAATCGCTCAAATTTTTCCCGCTGAGGTATGAAGAAACGGCATCACTAATATACTGGGTAAAAAACCTAAGCCCATCTTTATATTGCGCGCCAACTATATGCTTACGTTTTACGCCATTACACGGTACGGGAGAAATAAACATTCTTTCTGCCGTAACAAATGGCAATTTAGATGGATCGACCAGGGCAATACGCGACACATCACTGTATTCGTACGCCCCTATTGAGCCATCGTGGAATTGTCCTTTTTTAAAATGTTCCGAGGCAATAGATGCTTCGCTTGCATCGTCCGTTTTTATAAAATTCCATTTACCATCTGGTTTACCATTAATTAGTTTACCCTTCCAGTATGTTGCACCAAATTTAGCTATATAAACGCCACTGCCATTATCAACGTTTTTTTTACCGTCAACGTCCCATGCGTTAATTACCTGGCAATTGCCATCAACCGCATCAAATGTTAATTCTGGCCTACCATCTTCATAATACATTTCCCAGCGCCCATCGTATTTGTTGTTTTTAAAACTGCCTTTTGCCTGTAAATTCCCATTCAGATAATGCGAAACAAATGCGCCGTTTTTTAACCCGTCTTCACTATAGTTTCCTTCCGAAACTATAAGGTTAGGGTCCGCTTTACTTACATCTTTAAATTTCCCCGAAAATTTATGCTGTTCGAAATTAAAATGGCTATAACGGATAATTTGTGCACAACTGTCCTCGATCAAATAATATTCATCATTTAATTGCAGGTTCACACTGTCTTTATTAATATAATGAAATTTGATGCGCCTTACCGGGTTTTGTGCATTAACTATGATGCTTGTTGGAAATAACAGTGCGAAAAGTAAAATTTGTTTCATGATAAGGATAAGAGTTTGCTTTGCGACAGCGCATGCCGGGCTAATTGACCGGGAATGTTACGCCCCGCTAATATAATATTTTTGATTGTGAATTTAGTTGATCTTCCGCGTGAATTAATAACCGGCCTTTCACCGTTTACCTTTAACCTTTCACCTAAATGTGTATTTTTAAAAGATGAAAATAATAATTGCATTATTCCTGCTGGCATTACTTTCTTGCAGCCCTATTTACAAAACCATGCATGCCGGCAAACCATGGCAAAATAAGGCACAGCAAATCCCAGGCAGAATTGAATGTGAATTTTATAACCAGGGCGGCGAAGGTATTGCCTATCATGATTCTGACAGCATTAACAACGGCAGCGGCAAGCTTAACCCCGCAAACGGCACTTATTTAAACGAATTCAGGATGAAGGAAGGGGTTGATATTTCGTACACCAAAGCACATGATATCGACAATAATCCATATAATAAAGTGCCCAGGGACATGGGCCAGTTGTATGTCGGCTGGACAAAGCCTGGTGAGTGGATAAATTATACTGTAAGGGTTAACGAAACCCGAAATTATAATATTGGTTTAATGTACACCGCCAATGGCAATGGCGCTATTTCACTTGATATTGACGGTAAGGATATTACCGGCCCATTAAAAATAACTTCAACCCATGATGACCGGGATACCGTTACATGGCGCCAATGGCACCATTGGAATAAAGCGGATTCTTTAACTACAGTTAAGCTCAAAAAAGGCGTACACATCCTTACGCTGCATGTGGTGGCTAATGGGAATATGAATTTTGATTATTTGGAGTTTAAGTAGTTATAAATCATCGGGTTTATTTTCCGTAATTTATCGTAAAACAATAATTTGTTATTACAAAACAATATGATTATTTTTACTTAGTCATATTGCGACCATGAAAATAAAATTCAACTTAAATCTTTTGATCAATTTGATTATTCTCGGTTATACCGGATTTTTAGTTATTAATGCCGTTTGGATATTTGAGCCAACAGACAGGGTAACTATTGGAATAGTCGATACTACAGAAAATAATTTAAAGCCAATTTACCCGGAAATATCGGATAGCATAAGCCACTGGCAATACGCCGAAAAGCAAGATAGCATTAAACGTATTCGTTCATTTCAAAATGGCAGGGTTGAGATCGGATGGAATGCGACGATAGGACACCTTTTAAGCGTATCAACAATTAAGTACTGTGATACGTGCAGTTTAAAAACACTTCAGTCACCGGCTTGGGCGGATGGCAAAAGATATGATCGGTATTTTATCAAACTGTTATCATGGAAAATCAAGGTGGCTAAGCTCGATTTTGCATACCCGGATTCTATCCAATACTATGTACATTCAGGGCAACCTTTCGTTCGCAAAGAAGTTGAATTTCCACTGAAGGAGAAACCAAATCACTTTATAGCGCGTTGGGTTGATGAGCCAGTTAAATACTGGTACAATGAGCGGGATGACTCCATAATGATACCTATGGCCGAATCAACTTCACAAATTGCCAGAATCATCCTCGCTATTTTTGTCATTTTCGGCATGGGGTATTCCCTGTGGCTGTTTGGAAGTTGTTTGCATTTTATCCTTGATGTATCAAAGGGTCTTGCTTTTACATCTGATAATGTAAGGAGGCTTAAACTTTTAGCGCTCACACTATTATTTTATCCTTTGGTGATCTTCGTTTTAAATTTTTTATTGAGGTGGCTGTTTAACAGCTATTTCAACGAAGATGTTGTGCTGAACAATACAATTTGGTTTGACTCGCGAAGCATTATGGTTATCGGTATTGTTGTATGGTTTCTTTTCAAGGCCTTCCAACAAGGCAAAAAACTAAAAGATGAACAAGACTTAACCGTTTAGCAATGGCAATAATAGTGAATCTTGATGTAATGATGGCCCGGCGTAAAATGTCATTAACCGAGCTAAGCGAGAGGGTTGGCATTACCATGGCTAACCTGTCGATATTAAAAACCGGTAAAGCCAAGGCTATCCGCTTTGAAACGCTCGAAGCAATTTGCCTGGTCCTATATTGCCAGCCGGGTGATATATTAGAATTTGTTCCAGATTAACAGCACAAAAAAAGCCTTCAGAATTTAATCCAAAGGCTTTCATTATAACTTTCGACTCAAGACTTAAAATCAGTTCCCCATCTCCGATAAAAACTTTATCCTCATAAGTTGTATCTCTTCCATGGTATATTCATCATTGCCAAGTTCGGCAAGGGCATCGTCGATAGAGTCAACTTCGGCGGTGCGGAAATAATCATAAATTTCTTCCTGTTTGTCTTCGTCAATAACCTCATCTATATAATAATTGAGGTTAAGCTTGGTGCCCGAGTTTACTATGGTTTCCACTTCTTTCAGTATCTCATCATAGGTAAGCCCTTTTGAAGCGGCAATATCATCAAGGTTTAAATGACGGTCGATATTCTGAATGATAAACACCTTAAGCGCCGATTTATTAGCAGCGCTTTTTATCACCATATCTATCGGGCGGTCGATATCATTGTCCTCTACGTATTTTTGGATCAGGTCGGTAAATGGCTTGCCAAATTTTAGCGCCTTCCCTGCCCCTACGCCCGAAATTTGTTTCAACTCATCGGTAGTAATAGGGTAATGCGTACACATTTCTTCTAAAGAAGGATCCTGGAATATGACAAATGGCGGCAATCCTTTTTGTTTGGCCAGCTTTTTACGCAGGTCTTTCAACATCTGCAATAATTCGGTATCTAACGCGCCGCCGCCATTTTTTGGTCCGTCCTCACTATCGTCATCATCCGTGGCCTCCATAGGCTTGTTCAATACAAAACGGATGCTGTATGGGTTTTCAATAAAAGCACTGCCCGTTTTTGTAAGGCGCAATAAACCATACTGGTCAATATCCTTCGAAAGAAAATTATTAAGCAATGCCTGCCTCATCAGCGAGTTCCACAAATTCTCACCATCTTCCTTGCCCGATCCATAATAATCAAGCAGATCATGCTCATAGTTCTTTATTTGGGCATTATCCTCACCCATCATTATGCTGATGATATGATGATCGTCAAATTTCTCGCCTATCAGCTTAATGAGGCTAAGGGCCTTATGCAAGTGAAACTCAGCATCAAAATGTTCTTTAGATCCACTGCAGTTGTCGCACATGCTATTACAGCCCGCTTCATTAAAGTTCTCGCCAAAATAATGAAGCAACTGCTTACGCCGGCAAACAGATGATTCGGCATAATCTATCACTTCCTTCAGTATCTGGGTACCTATCTCCCTTTCAGAGACAGGCTTATCCTTCATAAACTTCTGCAGCTTATCGATGTCTTTCTCAGAGTAGAACGCCACGCACACGCCTTCACCGCCATCACGGCCCGACCGGCCTGTCTCCTGGTAATAGCCTTCCATGCTTTTAGGCACATCGTGGTGTATTACATAACGCACATCGGGCTTATCAATACCCATCCCGAAGGCAATTGTCGCTACAATTACATCCACATCCTCCATCAAAAATTTATCCTGTGTATCAGCACGTACTTTAGGGTCTAAACCGGCATGATATGGTAAAGCCTTAACACCATTAAGGTTAAGCGCCTCTGCAACTTCCTCCACCTTTTTACGGCTTAAACAATATATAATGCCCGATTTGCCCTGGTTTTGCTTGACAAACTTTACGATCTCTTTAATTACATTGCGTTTGGCGCGTACTTCGTAATACAGGTTTGAACGGTTGAACGATGATTTATAGATAGTGGCATTGTTCATTTGCAGGTTTTTTTGTATATCCTGCTGAACTTTCGGGGTTGCGGTCGCTGTTAAAGCAATAATGGGGATATTGTCGCCAATATTGCTGATCACCTGCCTGATCTTGCGATATTCGGGCCTGAAATCATGCCCCCACTCTGATATACAATGTGCCTCATCAACGGCAACGAATGATACATTATTAAGGCGAAGAAAATCAACATTCTCCTGTTTGGTTAATGATTCAGGCGCTACATACAGCAGTTTTGTTTTACCTGCCAGTACATCTTCCTTAACGCGTGTTATATCTGATTTTGTCAGAGATGAATTTAAAAAATGTGCTATACTATCTGATCCACCGAAAGCACGAAGCTGATCGACCTGGTTTTTCATCAAAGCGATCAAAGGGGAAATTACTATCGCTGTGCCCTCACTCATCAAAGCCGGCAACTGGTAACACATGGATTTTCCGCCGCCCGTTGGCATAATCACAAATGTATCGTTACCTGCTAAAATATTAGTTATTATCGCTTCCTGCTCACCTTTAAAATTATCGAACCCAAAAAAATTCTGGAGGTTATCAAAAAGTGACTTCTTCGTTTCTATCATTATTTACGTATTCTTGATTATTTATTATTATTAAAAGTTTAAAGTAACAAATTTTTATCAATAAACGATGGAATTTCTTTAAAATTTTATATAAAAATGATTATTCATTGAAATCTTTACAAAAAAAACAATTCGCTTAAATCAAAAACAATTTGTTTATTTATGCATTTAAACAACGGTACAACTGGGTAACATTTATTTAGTTTTATTTAATACTTAAATTACAAATTATTATACAATTTTGCCTTGCTTATACCAAATTAAAAATTGTTTAAACAAACATGAATAAAAACTACTATGCCATCATTATGGCAGGCGGCATCGGAAGCCGTTTTTGGCCTATCAGCCGCACCTCGCACCCAAAACAATTTATAGATATACTGGGCACCGGGAAAACTTTGATACAAAATACATACGACCGCTTCCTGAAAATTTGCCCGAAGGAAAATATTTTCGTTGTTACCAATGATATTTATACCGACCTTGTAAAAAAACAATTGCCGGATATGGCCGATGACCAGATACTGACCGAACCGGTAATGCGCAATACAGCGCCTTGTATAGCTTACGGGTCGTTTAAAATTGAAAGCCTTAACCCCGATGCTGCTATTGTTGTGGCGCCATCGGACCATTTGATACTGGATGAGCCCGCATTTATAAGCGCTATCGAGAAATCGTTAGAGGTTGTTGTAAACAACAACTGTCTCATCACCCTGGGTATAAAACCGTCACGGCCCGATACTGGTTACGGATACATACAATATACCAACAACAGTTTTAAAAATGATTTTTACAAGGTGAAAACTTTTACTGAAAAGCCTACACTTGAAATAGCCAAAACCTTTTTGCAAAGCGGCGACTTTTTATGGAATGCGGGAATTTTTGTATGGTCGGCAAAGGCGATAGTGAATGCCTTTAGCCAGTACCTGCCTGATATGCACGAAATTTTTGCAGAAGCACGCCCTGTTTATAATACTGCTGATGAAAAAAGCCACCTGCATAAATCGTATATGCAATGCACAAACATTTCTATCGATTATGGCATAATGGAAAAGGCCGATAATGTTTATGTGCTGCCGTCGGAGTTTGGATGGTCTGATCTGGGCACATGGGCATCAATTTATGAACTTGCAGAAAAGGATTACGTTGGCAATGCTGTTATACCTTCTGAAAAAGTGATCATGTACGATTCGTCCAATTGCATGGTAAACGTACCCGGCGAAAAGCTGGTGATATTACAGGGCCTGCATGATTTTATTGTAGTTGAAGCCAATAACACCCTGCTCATTTGTCCCCGCGACCAGGAACAGAACGTTAAAAAAGTGGTTGCCGATGTGAAGCAGCAGTTTGGGGTGAAGTATATTTAGTTGGTGAGTGGTTGATTGGGTTGATTGGGTTGATTAAGTGAATAGTTTTAACTCAATCAACTTAATCCAACCTAATCAACTGTCTACCCGCCTTTGCCGAATTGCCTCATACAAAATAACCCCGGTCGCTACCGAAACATTCAACGACTCTATCTCACCAAACATTGGAATTTTGGCTAAATGATCTGCAATACGGATGATCTCGTTGCGTACGCCGTCCTCTTCCGATCCCATTACTATAGCAGTTGGGGCTGTGTAATCGGGCGTATAAATATCATCCTTAGTTTTTTCGGTACAGCAAACTAATTGAAGGCCTGATTCCTGTAGAAATTTAACGGTTTGTATAAAATTATCGTGCCTGCAAACCGGTATTTTAAATAAAGCGCCTGCTGAGGTTTTTATGGCATCAGGGTTTACCTGGGCTGAGCCTTTGGTTGGTATCACAATGGCATGTACACCGGCGCATTCGGCTGTACGGGCAATGGCGCCCATATTGCGGACATCGGTAATGGCATCCAAAACCAATATCAATGGCACCCCGCCATTTTCAAATATTTGCGGGATAATATCTTCTATCTTCTGGTAAACTATCGGCGAAATAAACGCAACTACACCCTGGTGGTTTTTTTGGGTGAGGCGGTTCAGTTTTTCAATGGGCACCTGCTGGGCAGTTATATTATATTCAGTCAGCAACTCTTTAAGCTCATTTAACAGGCCACCACCGATACCTCTTTGCAAGTACAACGCTTCAATTTCTTTACCCGAACGTATGGCTTCCACTACGGCACGAATACCGAAGATCATCTGGTTACTTTCCCTCTTTTCCCGTTGCTGATTGTATAACATTAGTAATTAATAAGTTGGCAAAAATAGGCATACTATTTTACTTTATTACACCTATAATTCGTAGTTTTATAGATAGGTTTTTTGGTGCAATTTTTAAAATAAAACTTATCAACAAGCTTGTATCTTATTGATTTAAAACAAAATACAGGCTTTGCAAATATTTATTAACAATCGTGTGTTAACAAAAGAATGATAATCTACGGAGATTTTGATGGTTTACGGATTCAAATTAAAAAGATTTCAAAACTTAACAAGTTGGCACATTTTTAATATATTTTTGTTCCGATGATTATTGAGAACGAAAACCAATTTAACAAGCCAGGTACAGGCGAAAGAAAGAGCCGGTTTACAACTCCAACCCCTTTTAGCGGGCTGGGTAAGCTCCCCCCGCAAGCAATAGATCTTGAGGAAGCCGTGCTGGGTGCGTTGATGCTTGAGAAGGATGCATTGTCGTCGGTTATCGATATTTTAAAATCTGAAGTCTTTTATAAAGACAGCCATCAGAAGATATTCAATGCGATCAGGCTGTTGTTTGAAAAATCATCCCCGGTAGATATCCTGACTGTTACCGCTCAATTACGTCAATTAGGTGAGTTGGAAATGATTGGAGGCGCTTATTATATAACTGAGCTTACCAACCGTGTGGCCTCGGCCGCAAACATCGAGTTCCACTCGCGTATCATCATTCAAAAATTTATACAACGGGAACTGATACGGATATCGACAGACATTATTCAAAGTGCTTATGAAGATACTTCGGATGTATTGGAACTTTTAGACAGGGCGGAAAAGAACCTTTTCGAGATAGCACAAAACAACCTTCGCCGCGATTCGCGCAAGATGGACGATTTGATGCATGAAACACTGAAGGAGATTGAGGCGCTTAAAGACAAAAAAGATGGTTTAACAGGTGTTGCTTCAGGCTTTACCGACCTCGACCGTATGACCTCGGGCTGGCAAAAATCCGACCTGGTAATTATAGCTGCCCGCCCGGCGATGGGTAAAACAGCCTTTGTTTTAAGCTGCGCCCGTAATGCTGCTGTAGATTTTAATAAACCCGTGGTTGTGTTCTCGCTCGAAATGTCATCAGTTCAATTGGTTAACCGTTTAATATCCGGCGAAACAGAAATCGAGCAGGAAAAAATACGTAAAGGCACCCTTGAAGAATGGGAATGGGCGCAGATACACTCAAAGATTGGCCGTTTGGAGCAAGCGCCATTAATTATCGACGATACGCCCGCGCTCAATATATTCGAGTTCCGCGCCAAATGCCGCCGTTTAAAATCGCAGCATGATATACAACTGATCATCATTGACTACCTGCAATTAATGCAGGGCAAAGCTGATGGCAAAGGAGGCGGTAACCGTGAACAGGAAATCGGTAGTATATCAAGGGCCCTAAAATCAGTAGCCAAGGAGTTAAATGTACCTGTAATAGCGCTTTCGCAGTTAAGTCGTGCAGTTGAAAACCGCCCGGGCGGATCAAAACGCCCAATGTTATCGGATTTACGTGAATCTGGTTCAATCGAGCAGGATGCGGATATGGTTTTATTCCTTTACCGTCCTGAATATTATGGTTTGGAAGTTGATGAAGACAATAATCCAACGCAAGGTGTCGGTGAGATCATCATTGCGAAGCACCGTAATGGCGAAACAGGCCGCGTAAGATTGAAATTCGTAGGTAAATACGTTAAATTCACCGACCTTGACCAGGGTATGGACGGCTCTTTTTCCCCTGGGAATGGAAATGCCTTTGCAGGTTTAGCGCCATCAGCAGATTTCGAAAAACCAAGCAACTTTATTATCAGGCCATCACGTATGGATGACATGGATGATGAGCAGCCGTTTTAAAGCATATGATTAATAAAACCAAGTTTGCAATATTTATTTTCCTTACAATATTATCTGCTTGTACGTTTTCGGAAAAGAAAGAAGCAGGACATAAGAAAAAAATTATAGATAGTTCAAG
Organism: Bacteroidota bacterium; assembly: GCA_013288235.1. Classification (GTDB taxonomy): domain Bacteria; phylum Bacteroidota; class Bacteroidia; order Sphingobacteriales; family Sphingobacteriaceae; genus Mucilaginibacter. Next base: position 87,000 of record JABDCF010000001.1, read on the forward strand.
CAAGGGAGATTTAAAAAATATTTCAATTGGAATAAGCCAGCCGGCCAGCCGAACAGATGACACTACCGTGGATCTTAAAAAAATTATTTTTTCAACTTTCGATTTAAAAATTAAAGACTTTAAAGTTGTTTATGGAATTAACGGCATTGATATCGGTGATTCTCTAAGAGAAAAATTGGATTTCGATAAGAATAAACATCTTACAATAACTGAAAAAACCGACACGATTGGATTATCAATAGAAGATGGGCTTGACAATAAATCAATCGAAATAATACCACACGAAAAAAATGATCGATTTAATATTTCCTATTGTTATCAATATACCATTGAGTATGAAAAAGGAGGTGCAGTATACATCACGGATACAACGAGATACAAACGATTAAAAGATTCTGCTAACTTTTTTTTCAGAGCACCCTTATTTCAGCACATTTCTCCATTAAATGAAATTAAAGCCAGGATAAAAGTGACAGATTCTGTGGTCAAAACGATGAATGGTGATTATGGGGAATCGAAATATACCGCCTATCAAGTTAAAGACAAACTCTTAATTATAAGTACAATGAATATCTGTTTTAAAATAGAAAGATTTGAAAACAATAGTTTGAAAGAAACCAAATCTGTATATTTTTACGATTTTGACCCAGATTGATAACTTAAAACACCAAACCTAACACTATCCCTATAATAATAATCACAGGCGTTTTTATCTTAGTAAAATACAAAAGCAAAAACGTTGCCACCATAATTAAATAAGCCATCCAGTTTAATCCGAAAGGCCGGATAAGCAATATCAATGCGGTTGCCATAAAGCCAACTGCAACGGCGTTAATGCCGCTCAATGAGTTTTTTATACGGGTTATTTTTTTTAGATCGTTCCAAAACGGGACAATAAACAGTATAAGGATGAGGCCGGGGGTATTAATGCCGATAACCGCAACCAAACTGCCTGCAACCTGCCCAAAAATACCCGATCCCTTGTTTCCCATACTGATACCGCCCAAAAATGACGTGAATGAAAAAGTTGGGCCGGGCAGAGCTTGTTGTAAAGCAAACCCCGAAAGAAACTCGGAATTGGTGAGGTAATGTTTCACTTCTACAAACTCGGTGTACATCAAGGGCACCAAAACCTGGCCGCCGCCAAATATCAGTATCCCGTTACGGTAAAAGTTTTCGAATAAACGAATGGGTAAACTAAATGGCGATGTTTGGTTTACAACAGCGCCTAATGCAGCAAAAAACAACAATATACCTATAAAATAAGCCACCTTATTGCGGTTTACGTTGGCAAATAACTTGATACGCAATTCATTTTCCTGCGGCTGTGTTTCCAGGGCCGATGAAATTATCCCGCCCAATAAAATAAGCAAAGGGAAAGCATAAGCATTTTGCAGGATAAGGGTGGCGATAAGCGAGCCGACCGCCAGCATGGTGCTCACTTTAGTCTTTAAAAACTTGTCAGCAAACGTATAGGTGGCGTATGCCACAATACCAACAGCTATTGGCTGCACAAAACGCAGAATTTCGGTAAACTTTGCCCTGTTGGCAAATAATTTATAGCTGATAGCTGCCATGCACATTATAGTGGCCGATGGCAGTATCCATATTAAAAAAGTAATAAGCGCCAAACGCAGCCCGCCAACTTTCCATGCGATGCCAACCAAAGTTTGGGTTGATGACGGGCCAGGCAATAACTGCGACAAGGCATTTAGCTCCATCAACTCACTTTCAGTAACATACCGGCGTTTTTCAACAAATTCACGCATCAATATGGCAATATGCGCCTGCGGCCCGCCAAATGCTGTGAACGTGTAAAAAATCACATCACGTAAAAATAAAAGTTGACGTTTCTTCATATTAGTTCATGGTTCATAGCTCATGGTTCATAGCCAATAGTTCATAGTAAAAACAAGTGCAGCTACCATTAACCATGAGCTATGAACCATCAACTCAATCGTCATCATCCAAATCCTTCAGTTGATTATAAACCGCCTGTAACTCCGAAAACGCATGATTATCGCGCTGTTCACGACTAATTTTCATGCCGGCTTCATAGGTATTTACCGCGTCATCCTTCCTGTTTAATGCTTCATACAGTTTACCTAAATGGTAATAGGTGCCAACGTAAGTGGGATGGTTTGTTACCAGGTTCTCGTAATATTCCAACGCTTTATCGGCCTGGTTAAGGCGTAAATATTCGGTAGCAAGTGCATATTTTAAAAACGGATCGTCCGGTTCATTCGTAATAAATTCCAATAGCTTCTCTAATCTGCCTGTCTGCATTTTAAACTCTCTGTTTTTTAACTAAATTTGCACAAAACCAATTACCGTGATGAAAATACTTGTGTGTATAAGTAATGTCCCTGATACAACGACAAAAATAACTTTTACTGATAACAACACCCAATTTAATACGAATGGCGTTCAATTTATATTAAACCCTTACGACGAAATAGCATTGGCAAGGGCAATTGAACTGAC
>JABDCF010000002.1 GCA_013288235.1 Bacteroidota bacterium
AAATTTTTCAGAAAGTATATTTTCCCTGCGTTGTATGGCCTGTTGGTTTACTTTACCGTCAGGTTGTTGCACGATACAGATATAAAGCTCCGTTTTTGGACCAGGCCCTTGACAATAAATGCAATCGAGATAGTATTGAGCGTGTTCATTGGCTACGCGGGAGTTTATTTGTTTAAGCGGTTATTTAAATACTACGACAAACACTGGCCTTTGCAATTTCGTTATCAGAATTTATTGCGCGAGCTGTTAATAATGGTCGGCGCGAACCTGGTTTTGGTGAACATGGTCTTTACTCCCTGGGTTATCATAATTAACGGTCAGCTTTATTGGAATGACCTGGCAGATATCTGCATGATACCTTCGCTTTACGCTATTGTTTACTACGGAATTGCCCGCAGCCGCACGTACATGATGGCTTTTATAGACAACAGGATATTACTTGAAAAGGTAACCAACGATCATCTGCAAACCGAGTTAAAGTTTTTAAAATCACAGTACCATCCGCATTTCTTGTTTAATGCGCTTAATACTATTTATTTTCAGATGGATGAGGATTTGCAGGGGGCGAAAAAGAGCATCGAAAAATTTTCAGAATTGTTGCGGTACCAGCTATACGATCAGCAGCAGCAGGTACCGGTAGCCAGCGAAATTGAATACCTGCAAAGCTTTATCGATCTGCAACAAGTGCGCAGCACCGACAGGATGAAACTGGAAGTTAAATTTGACAAAAAGCTAAACGGCCAAATGGTTTATCCCCTTTTATTTTTGCCGATGGTTGAAAATGCCTTTAAATTTATTGGCGGGAATTACAACCTGGCTATTAATGCCCAGGTATCGGGCAGCCAGATCATCTTCCGGGTTGAAAATTCGGTGCCTGAATTTCAATCGCCAGCCATAAAAAAGGGCGGGATCGGGCTTGAAAATTTAAAGCGCCGGCTCGACCTGCTATACCCCGGCAAACACTCATTATCTACCAATAAAGAAAACGATACATTTATCGCTGAGCTAAGCCTTGAATATGAATAACATCACCTGCATAATTACTGATGACGAGCCGTTTGCCCGCAAAGGCCTGCAAGGCTATATTGAAAAAATTGATTTTCTTGACTTGAAAGGCGTTTGTGAGGATGCCTTACAGTTAAGCAACCTGTTGCAGCAGCAGCCGGTCGACTTGCTTTTTTTAGATATACAAATGCCGCATATCACCGGGATTGAGTTTTTAAAAGCATTTCCGCGCCCGCCAAAAGTGATATTTACCACCGCTTTTGAACAATACGCCTTGCAGGGGTTTGAACTGGATGTAATAGATTACCTGCTCAAGCCAATATCCTACGAACGTTTTTTAAAAGCCACCTGGAAAGCCCGCGATTACTTTGCGTTGAAGGAGGAAAAAGCTGGCACTGCCATCCCTTATATGTTTGCAAAATCAAACGGGAAGCTGGAGAAGATAAATTTTGATGAAATACTATTTATCGAGGGTATGGAAAATTATGCCGCCATCTATCTTGAAAATAAAAAGCTTATTATACACACAACTATTAAAGGTTTACTCGAAAAGCTGCCGGCAGGGCAATTTATCCAAACGCATAAATCGTATATCGCCGCCATAAATAAAGTGGATACTATTGAAGGGAATACACTGCACATTCAAAAACACCAGGTGCCTGTGAGCAAATATTTGCGGGAAGCGGTTTTGGGGCAGATTGTGAGGTGATGTGCGGATATGCAGATGTGCGAATGTGAGGATGTGCAGATGTTTTGGAGAATAAACGCCCCCCGGCAAACCAGGGGGCGTTTATTATTTAGTTACATAAACCTGCAGCACATTTAGCTTTTGTGCATTTGGCGTTGCATTCGGTTGTACATTTCTTTTTTGTACATTTTGTGCAGTCGCCAGGTTTTGCAAATGCTGACACGGTTAACATTACCGCAACAGCGAACATTATGATCTTTTTCATGATTTTAAATTGAATTTGTTGATTATGTTGATTGAGTGAGTGGTTGATTAGGTTAGTCCCGATAGCTATCGGGGAGTGAGTGGTTGATTAAGTGAGTGGTTGACTAAGTTTAAAACTCATTCAACTCAATCCAACTTAAGCAACTCAATCCAACTTAATCAACTTAATCCAACCCCATCAACCGTTAACTAAACAATTCACAGGTAGCGTTCGGTTGGTAACTCAAGCATTGGGCGGTCGCCACAGAGAGGAACTAAAATCAGTTAATTTACTTTGTACCATTTCGGGGTAATCAACCGGCATGGTTACAAAATTTCTTTGGGTACCCGGCTTGGCCGGAATTATAAATGCTATACAAAGCACGCAGTAATTGCAAATTGTATTGTTTGTATTTTTTTTGTTTTTATTGCAGCAATCGTCTTTAAGGGGATTGTATTTCATCATTCCCATATTTGCCCCGTCGATTTTCACACACATTGGCGGCGGCTGGCTAAGGCCAGGTGCGAGTATCAGCAGGACAAGTAAAAATGAAAGCGGCTTCATGATGTGCCAAAGCTAATTATTTAATTTTAGAATAACATATTAGTTGATTGAGTTGATTGAGTTGATTAGGTGAGTTGTTGGTTTAAATCATAGCCACGCTAACTTAATCAACTCAATCAACCTAAGCAACCACCTACCTTTTCTTCCCAACCACCGCCTGGTAAGCAATATTCAAAGCATCCTCCAACATCTCCGGCCTTACTTTGTTTAATTCAATAAATGTTGCGCCTTTATGGCCGAACTTGTTGGGCACGGGGTAAAAAACAGCTGGATCAAACGAATTAAAAACAGATTGCTCAATTAGCGGTAATTTAACCATCATTTTATCGTGATGTATCCAGAGTGTTGCAAATATTTTGTTTTTAACCCTGAACGATGGTATGCCGAAATGGTCTTTCTCTTCACTTCCCGGAAGCGATAATGCCATTTGCCTTGCTGTTTCTAAATCGACCATATCTCCTGCTATTTTTTTGAAGCAAGGGCAATTTTAATGCCTAAACCAATGAGGATAAAACCCGTTATCCTTTCCTGTACCATCCAAACCTTCGGATTATTTTTGAAAAAGTCTTTTGTTTTGCCCAAAATACATGCGACAATAATTAAAACGAGTGTGCCCTGTGCGGCAAACCATATGCCCAAAGTGAATAATTGAAACTTAAAAAACGGCGATGCCGGATCGATAAATTGGGGTAAAAATGATAAAAAGAAGATGGCCACCTTTGGGTTTAAAGCATTAGTGACTATCCCCTGTTTAAATAATTTAAGGTAATTGGCTTTTGCAGGCTTCTCATCGGTAGTATTAACGGCTGATTTTGACAAAAGCGCCTTAATGCCAAGGTAAATTAAGTAGCCCGCCCCGGCAAACTTAATGAGCTGAAAAAGATAAGCCGATTTTGAAATAATGATAGACAACCCCAGCACAGCAGCCAAAATATGCACAAAACACCCAACAAATATCCCCGTTGCCGATACTATGCCAGCCTTTACCCCCTGCGAAACACTTCGTGATGCCACATAAAGCATATCATTGCCCGGCGTTAAGTTTAATAACAGCGACGCGATGAAAAATAGGTATAAGTTCATAGTGGTGAGTGGTTGATTTGGTTGACTATGTTGATTAGGTTTTTTTCATGTTTAAAGATGGTGGTTTTAATAATTATTTTCAAATTTGAAAAAAGTAAAAATGCAACACATTGATTAACAGTCATTAAAGATGCTAAAAAAACGAGTGCTATGGTGAAATGAACACTTGAACATCAGATTAAGCTAAATTACTTAAACATTTTAGTTTAAATTTGACCGTCTTTATTCACCAAAATCAATCCATGTCTGTAACCGATAACGGCAACGTAACCCTGGCCATCGAAAATGGTATTGCTACCATTAGTTTTTATCATCCTGCGCAAAATTCGCTGCCTACAGTATTATTGAATGAATTAACTGATAAAATAACTGCAGCAGGCAATGATCCGCAAACACGGGTTATCATATTAAAAAGCGGCGGCGACCGCACCTTTTGCGCCGGCGCCAGCTTTGATGAACTGTTACAGATAAAAGATAAACAACAAGGCGCCGAATTTTTTTCAGGCTTTGCCAGGGTGATCAATGCATGCCGCAAATCTCCAAAAATTATTATTGCCCGCATTCAGGGTAAAGCTGTTGGCGGCGGTGTCGGCCTGGCCGCAGCTGCCGATTATTGCCTGGCAACTGAAGCGGCCTCCATTAAACTTAGCGAACTGGCTATCGGCATTGGCCCATTTGTTATTTCTCCCGCCGTTACCCGCAAAATTGGATTGCCTGCATTTTCGCAGCTTACCATCCGCGCTACCGACTTTCAAACAGCACAGTGGGCAATGGAAAAAGGTTTATACAGCGAGGTTTATCCTGATATAGCCACAATGGATACTGCGTTGGAAACTCTTGCCAATAAACTGGCTTCCTACCATCCCGAAGCGCTCACAGGACTTAAGCAAATTTTATGGGAGGACACAGATGACTGGGACGAATTGCTTAACCACCGTGCAGCCATCAGCGGTGAGCTGGTGCTATCGGAGTTTACCCAACAGGCACTACGGGGATTTTTAAGCGGTAAAGGTTAGCCTTGGAAATTTATTTATGGTTAAAACCCGACCAATTTTTATTTGTTTTTATTATACCTTTATGATAAGTTGTTTTTTTAAATCTCAACGTAACCGTGGCCCCTACTTCTAATAATATCTGCTAATAGCATTAAACTATAGCGTATGTATTCTCCAACAAAAGTAAATGCGGTTACTATTATAGGCTTACTAAGCATAGCAACCGGCATTTTTATAATAATTGGATGGATCTTCCGAATACCACTTTTCCAAACTATTATACAGGATAGTGTTTTATTGGTATTTAGTACCACCTCGGTTTGCATTGTATTAGGCGCCGCTTTGCTGATTGCACAATTTCAACTTAGAAAACATAATACTGCCCTAAAGACATTAAATAAACAACTGAAAGATAAGTCGGAAGAAAGTTCATCAGAATCGTATGCTTTATCAGAAAAACTCAAAAACTGTAAAGGGAATTATCAGTCTGTAATTGAGCGGTCTTTTGATGCTATTTATTTGGTTGATTTTGACGGGAATTTTATCGATGTGAATCCGAGTATGTGCAAAATGACCGGCTACACCAGGGATGAATTATTAAAATTAAATATAGTAGACCTTATTGATCCTGAACAGTTAAAAACAGACCCGGTTGTTCCCTTTCGGAATAACTATGATAAAGCCGTAATTAAAGAAAGACGGATTGTAAACAAAAACGGGAAGATATTTGAGGTAGAAATTAATATAAAGAAGTTTGCCGATGATAAGGTAATGGTTATTGCAAATGATATTACCAGGCGAAAACAATTGGAAATCGAGCTCCACCAGGCCGAACTGAAATTTCACACACTGGCCGAGAAATCAACGATAGGCATGTATGTGGTGCAAAAAGAAAAATTCATATACCTAAACCACAGGTTTGCTGAAATTTTTGGATATGAACCATATGAACTGACAAATAATCCTACCAGTTTTGTTGATATAATCATCAGTGAAGATTACAGGGCAATTGTCAGGAAGAACCTATTTGCCCGGTACTCTGGCGAAGTTGACTATGTAAATTATGAGGTAACAGGGAAGAAAAAGGATGGTACCGTTAACCATGTTGAGTTTTCAGGAAGTCGTGCCGTATTTGACGGCGAGCCAACTATTATCGGTACAGTGATAGATATAACTGGACGCTGGAAAACCGAAGGTGTGTTGAGGCAATATGAAGCAGACCTACAAACCATTCTCGATACCACCGATGTTGCTTACGCTTTATTTGACAAAAACCTTAAAGTGACCTCTTTTAATGAAATGGCGGCAGAATTTGCAAGTAACCAATATAACCATCGGCTGGGTATAGGGGACCATCTCGAAGATTATTTCCCTGTCGACATGTCGAACCAATTTACAAAAGCTGTTCAGAAAGTACTTGAAGGGGATAGTATCAATTATGAAATTAACTATCCGCAACCAGGTGGCGCGGTAAACTGGTACTATGCCAGGCTGCTTCCAATCACTAACAAGCAAAAAGAGATATTCGGTTTAATGATTGCCCTATCAAACATTACCGAAAGAAAAATAGCAGAAGATTGTTTACATGCCGCATATGACAGGATACAAAGTCATATTAATAGTATAAAAGAAATGGCCTGGAAACAATCGCACCTGATACGCAGCCCCCTGGCAAATTTAAAAGGGCTGGTTACCTTGCTGCAAGATGACCCATCGGATATTGAAATACTTAAGAATATAAAAATTGAACTTGAAAGGCTGGATGCCGTGATCATAGAAATGGCAAAAGATGCCTCAGATCATGATTTGTAGCTACTAAAAAACATTATGCCGGTTCAACCATTCAAATTATCTTAAGGCATTTTATCTCATAAAGGCCAACCGAATAAACACCGGCAAGCTAATCAACGATGTTTACATCATAATGTTGTCATTAAAAATTTATCTGTTTCGTAATTATAATTTTAACTATACCACATTTATTTTACCTTTATTTGTATCTATAGCTATTGGTTATACGTAAACGTTTAAATAGCTTTACGATATGTTTTAAGGCGCCATTTTTAATTTTTCTGATATACTTATCATATGTTCTACTGGTTATTCATTGTTGTAGTATTTTGCTCAATCCTTATCGTATTTTATATATACAATTATTACGCTAAACATAGCAAGATCAAAAAAAATTTAGAGCGGATACGAAATAAATGGGGCCGCCCCGTTAACGCCCGGCGGAATTTTAAATTGATAGCATCTTACCTAAATGCTGTTGATGTACCTGCAAAAATATCCTCAGCAACGGCGGATGACCTCGACCTTAATAACATTTTCGATTTTATCGATAGAACGAATTCCAAACCCGGAAAACAATACCTGTATAAAAAGCTTTTCACACCCGAAACTTCGCTCGCTGAATTGGTAAAATTTGACAAAAAGGTTGAAACGCTTAATATTCCCCGACCCGACCTTGAAGGGATAGAGCTGGAACTTACAAAACTTAACAGCACGGATGCCTATTACCTTGCCGAATTATTCTTAAACGAGCACGAATTTTTGATAGTCCCGCTGATGGCTTTTTACATCAGGATATCGGGCATAGCAATAATAGGTTTAATAATATCCTTATTTATTGTGCCCAACCCGGTTTGCTTTATGATTTTAATAGCATTGCTGGTAGGTAATATCGCTTTGCATTATGGCACAAAAAATAAAATATCGTCATATACACGGTCGTTACCCCAGTTAATCATTTTAAATAGCGTGGCCCGCAGGTTATTAAAAAAGGTAAGTTTTGAAGAGGATGAATTGGTAAAGGCCAGCTTAAACAAGCTCGCAGGTTTGAACCGATCATTAAACCTGGTAAATTTTGAAAGCAAGATGGCTGATAACCCCGAAAACTTCAGCTACGCTATCTATAAGTTCATCAAGATGCTCTTCCTGCTGGAACCTTTAATGTTTATCAGTTCGGTTAAACGGATTAATAAGTACCGTAGTGATATTGAGGTGATATATAAGTACGTTGCCGAAATTGATGCGTTGATCTCCGTGCTTTCAATCAGGACCGGGTTAGCGCATTACAGCAAACCTGTCTTTAATACCGAAAACCTGCAGATGGACCTTACAGATATGTTCCACCCGCTTATTTACAACTGTGTGCCTAATTCCATCCATACCCGTACCGATGAGGGCGTTTTGATCACAGGGTCCAATATGTCGGGTAAAACTACCTTTATACGCTCTATAGCTATCAACACACTTTTGGCGCAAACAATTTATACTACCTGCACAAGGGAATACAAGGCGCCCATACTTAAAATTCAAACCAGTATCAGGACGAGTGATGATCTTGGCGAGCATAAGAGTTATTTCCAGGCTGAAGCATTATCAATCCTTGACATTATTAACCAGAGCAGCGGCGACGAACCTGTAAAAAGCCTCATTATTATTGATGAGATATTCAGGGGCACCAATACGATAGAGCGTATTGCAGCAGCCAAATCGGTGCTTACTTATTTAACCGATAACAAAAATTTTGTATTCGTATCTACGCATGACCTTGAGCTTGCTGAATTACTTGACAATGACTACGCGGTTTACTCTTTCGAGGAATCCGTAAATGATACTCGCCTGGTATTTGATTATAAAATGAAAACAGGTGTACTTAGAAATAAAAATGGTATAGCTATACTGGAAACCATTGGTTACCCCGAGTCGGTAGTAGAGGATGCTTACATAGTTAGCGAAGAATTGAAACGGAAATATTTGTTGTAATTTCGGAATTGGGATTTTCGTCCCGATAGCTATCGGGATCGGATTTGAAGCGCACTAAAATTTACGAAGCTCGCAACCTCATACCCTGTTCCGTAAAACCCGCATTTCTTCCTGCATTTGTTCAACGCGCTCCAGTAAATGGGTAATAGCCTCAATTCCTGCAATATTTATTTCCAGTTCATGGTGCAAACGGATCATTCTTTCCAGCTTTTGCAGATCACTTTCAGGTATATAGGTAGCTTTATCAACAACCCTTAATTCCACCAATCCGGCTTCTTGTAAGGAAGTTATAAATGTATATTCCACCTCATGATAGGTGCATATATCTGTCGTTGCTATCAGGTTAGTCATTGGTCATCGAATTATTGGTTATTTGTATATACTCATTTTTCTTCTTTCGGTCTTTACTGACTTTCGGTCTTTCGGACTACTTCCAATCTCACATTGCCCGCAGTTCTTCAAACAGTTTTTTCTGTTTTTCGGTAAGATTGGTAGGTATGTTGATGTCATAAGTTATATAAAGATCGCCAAACTCATTTTCCTTTTTATAAACAGGCATGCCTTTGCCTTTCAATTTAACCTTGGTCCCGTTTTGGGTTTCGGATTTTACTTTAATTTTTACTTTACCATTCAACGTGTCAACGGTTACTTCGCCGCCAAGTACTGCAGTGTAAAGGTCAAGTTTAACAGTACCATAAAGATCGCTGCCATCCCGTTTAAAGTTGGTGTCGTTGGCAATTGAAAAAGCTATATAAAGATCGCCGGCTGGGCCGCCATTTACGCCCGGGCCACCATGACCGGCAATTTTTATCGTTTGGCCATTTTCAACACCCGCCGGTATCGTTATTCTTATATTTTTGCCATTAACTGTAAGCGTCTGTTTATGGGTTTCGGCCACGGCTTTTAAAGTGAGCTGTAGCTCGGCATTATAATCCTGCCCGCGATATTTAGCCTGCCTGCCGCCCGATGATCCGGCCCCCTGCCCAAACATGGATTGAAAGAAATCGGAGAAATCATCACCGCCAAAACCCTCAAAACTTGAAGCATGGGCGCCAGAGTACGCCCCATGTTGTTGCCTGTTTTGCTTTTGCTGCCGTTCATATTCCGCATATTCTTCTCCTCGCTGCCAGTTTTCGCCATATTGGTCATACTTTTTCCTTTTCTCAGGGTCACTCAATACTTCATTGGCTTCATTCAGTTGCTGAAATTTTTTATTGGCCTCTGCATCATTAGGATTGAGATCGGGATGGTATTTACGGGCAAGCTTGCGGTATGCACTTTTTATATCCTTGTCAGATGCGTTTTTCGGGATGCCTAATGTTTGATAATAATCAATAAATGCCATAGTTAATTCGTTATACAACCGCTAATAAGTTTAACCTTAATAACATCTATTAGTTTTTGTGTGATAAAAAACGTTGTTTTAACAGTTGAATAAAGCTACTAAAATAAAGGCCATAAAGCATCCTGTCCATTAAAGTTTTCAATAAAATATTTATCTTTCGCAACAGCAATTAAACATATTTTTACCGAATGGACACATCGATATTTCACCGCTTTAGCGATATAGACACTAAAGAAATAGCGCCCGGCTTTTTCTCAAAATTAATTCACACCGATACCAATACTATAAATTTTATCGAGGTAAAAGCGGGTAATTCGGTACTGCGTCACCGGCATGTAAACGAGCAGTGTTCCTTTGTTATTGAGGGTAAGTTTGAGCTTACTGTTAACGATATCCCCCAATTACTTGACACGGGTTTATTCGCGGTCATCCCGCCCAACGTATGGCATGGCGGCATTGCAATTACCGATTGTAAGCTAATAGATATTTTTAGCCCGGCTAGAGAAGATTATAAGCTGCTATAAAAGGTTCAGGAGGTGTTTATAGCTGCGGCCAACCGGCACTGCTATACGACCAAGGTATATCTTTATACAAAAACAGCCTTGCTAAAGATAGCAAGGCTGTTTTTATGTTTAATGACGATCACCATCGTGATGGTGACGCCAATGATGATGACGATGATGGTAATGGCCGCCAACTCTTGCCTGTACTACAACCTGCTGGGCCATAGCGCTACCGAAAGTGAATACGGTAAGCATAACAATTAAAAACGCTTTTAAATACTTCATGATTTTTGTTTTATAAAGACTTTGATTTTCACTAAATGAAAATTATTTCTTTGTTTATTATTAAACCATGGATTCATGAAAATGTTTGGCTAATTAAAAATTATCAATTAAATAAATTTATCTTATATTTTTTTGGCTTTAAATCACATAACAAGTTTGTAGTTAAAGTAAACAGCCCTGCTAAATTTAGCAAGGCCGTTTATTTTCTAATGGCGATGCCAATGACGACGATGCCAATGGCGATGGTGCCAGTGGTGATGAACAGGCTGCGCCATAGCGCTGCCGAAAGTAACTACAGTAATTATTACTACTAACAATGCTTTTAAGTATTTCATAGCTTCAGTTTTTAAATTGTTCCTAATCACTTTTCATATAATTAAACTTCAAATTTTCAAAAAGGTTTAAAAAAATTGGTTGATTAAGTTGATTAAGTGAGTGGTTGATTGGGTTGTGGAAGATAGGCAGTTGGCTAACCGCCATCGAACTTAATCAACCCAATCAACGTAATCAACCATTAACTTTCCTTTGTATTAAATTTCAAAAAGTTTAGGTTTGTATTTTCCTGAAAGTAACTTATGTCTATTACAAAAGCTTCCGCGTCCGACGTTCCCGAACTTAACAAATTAATAAACTCCGCTTATCGTGGTGAAACATCAAAAAAAGGATGGACAACAGAGGCCCACCTGCTTGATGGTATAAGAATTGACGAGCCAACGATTTACAAATATCTTGATGACACAAATATCATCATCCTAAAAAACACAGATGAGGGGCAAATAACCGGGAGCGTTTATTTAGAAGTAAGGGGCGAGAAATTATATGTTGGCATGTTCAGCGTATCGCCGCTGGTGCAAAATAAAGGTATTGGCCGGGAATTGTTGTTTGCAGCCGAAACCTATGCAAAACAACTAAACTGCCATACTTTAACGATGACCGTAATTAGTACGAGGCTCGAGCTTATCAGCTGGTACGAACGGCGCGGCTTTAAAGCAACCGGCGAGATTGAGCCTTTTCATGATGGTACAAAATTCGGCATCCCGAAAGCGCACATTGAACTAATCGTGTTGGAAAAAAGTGTGTAAGTTTAAATAAGCAATTTTTTAAAAAAGGTGCCGGAATGGTGCAACCTTCCCAAAATATTGTCGTCTAATAATCAAAATGATCTTAAGACCGATATTAGATGGAAGAACTACAGCCACAATTAAGAACATTTATTGTTGAGTACTGCACAAAGTACAAGATAAGGGAAGTAGATCCGTACGCCCTGAGCCTTGATACCAGTATTGACCTTGACCTGGATATTTTTGACATTGAGATAGATCTTTTTATAGCTGAATTTGCCGAAAAATTCCACATCGACCAATCAAAATTCAGTTGGTATAAATATGGTTATCCAACGGGCTCGGCAAGTGTAAAACTTATAAAAACGATATTTGGTTATCAAAGGCCATGGGTAAAACGATTATCGAGCCGTATTTATAAGCCAAAGTTCAAAGTGGCTAACTTGCAGGATGCCGTAAGAACAGGCAAGTTGTTATAAGACCACGGCGGGGTATGAGGCTATCTTTGAAGTTTAAAATGTGTGGTCAGCTTGCAACAGTCTGCATCTTAGAAGGTAGCTGAGTACCCCGCTGTGGTTATTTCGGATTTCGGATGCCATTTTGATTTCGGATTTAAAGAAATTTCCAAAAATAAATCCGAAATCACAAATCCGTTACCCTTGTGTGTACGCGTTTTACGTAGTTACGTATATCAAGCACAATACCGGCGAAAATGTAGAATATAAGCGGGAAACCCACTGCCAGGAATGAAGAATAAATAAAAAACAACCTGATCTTGCTGATAGAAACATTAAATTTTTCGCCCAGATAGGTGCAAACCCCAAATGAGTATCTTTCAAAAAAAGTTAATATCCTTTGCAACATGTTATGCCAATTTTAGTATCTTATTTCCAACGCCGCATTGCAGGCATTTCTTATGATTACAATAGTTATTTTTTAGCTCCAGCAGGGCCTGCGACTCAAATGCCGTCTTAATTTTCACCCCTAAGTTAGTAAAATCTTTAACAATTTTATTGTTTTCGTTTGGTATATGTTCTAACAACTGCAAACTACGGTTAATGTAATGCTGTATCTGGTTGTGTTTACCATAGCTAAACAAAAACAATACCAACGTATTTAATAACAAAATATCCACAGAAGCCTGCCCAAGATTTTTTTCAGAAGGTGCCGACTTAACATCAAAGCGGTAATGATCTTCCCAATAAGGGTTAACCTTTATCTCTGTAAATAAACCTCTTAACCCTTTTACGTCTTTTATCTCCAACAGTTTTGAAAATAAATGATTTGACCGAACCACCAGCGCCGCAAATTGTGCCAGCCTTACGGTCGGGAAATTTTGCGGGCGCAGGCGCATAAACTTCCATAAATGATTTTCTACAGGAATTAATTTATATTTCTTTTGCAGGAAATCATATTCCTTTTTTAGCTTTTGCGGATATTCATCAACCACATCATCTTTCAAAAAACCAGCTTGCCCGAATATAAGCGCCTCAATTTGCAAGGGGTTATTTTTATGCTTTGCCAGGATATTTTGCGGTAACGACTTAGCCAGCAACTCAAATGGCAGTGCGTTTGTTTTAAAGCCGAAGTTGGCAGCTAAAAACTGGTAAAAAGTCTCTTCCCAATCGCCACGGTTTTTATCAAGGGCTGCGGTAACTGATGCCGAACGTTTCTCCAATCGCTCAATTAAAACCCTTGTTAGCCAATTATGCAAGGTAATATCATCAACCGATGCAATATTCGCTTCGCAGGGGATAACAGTTTGATTACCAAAGATAAGGTTGTGATAACGGTTATAAAGGTCATCAGGAATACGGTTTTGCAACTCAAGCGTTGGTACGCGGCGGCCATTAGAGAGCATCAATGGTTCATCATCGCGATACACTACATGCAGTATAACATTATCATAAGCGTTATCGGCAGTATGTCCATGTTTTTGCCAATCGGATGAGGAGAGGTGTACCTCCACATTCCCGGCCCAAACGGTATCCCCTATCCTGATCCTCGCGTTTTGAAAATCAGGCCCCGAATCGGAATTATGCACCCCTGCCGAAAAAACTTCAAGTTCTTCACCATCATTGGTTTGCAAATTCATCCTGTCAAACAGCCGGAACTTCCAAACGTAATGCAAAAAGTCTTCGGGGAAAAGCATGTTTTAGTTGATTGAGTGAGTGGTTGATTAGGTTGATTTAGTTGTTGAAATATACGATACAAGTTAAAGAGTTTAACTCAAATATAAAAGGCTTAATAAAACTACTCACCTAATCAACTCAATAAACTTATTCAACCAATTTTCTCCCATTTCCCCGAGTCAAGGCTTTTGTAAATAGCATCAACTACCTTCATATCTTTCAGGCCTTCTTCGCCGGGTACGCGTGTGGGTTTGTTTTGGGTTACACAATTTGCGAAGTCGTCCATTTGGGCTGCCTGCTGTATAATTTGCGGGAATGGCATTTGCTTGCCGTTTACGCTACCATCAATACCTCCGTAGCCAAAGGCCGGGCCGAGTTCAAATTTACCGTTTTCTTCTTCAACTTTCAGGTAACTCCAATTGTTATTATAGCTTGATTTGCCCGTAGTTTTAAACCCACCCGGAAATTCAAGTTCCCAAAAAACGGTTTCATCAACCTCTTTAAAAAGTTCGGGTTTGGTTTTTTCTTGTGTGGCTTTAACGGCTATGGGCTCCTGCCCTAAAGTATAGCGTGTGCCCTGTATACTGTAAATGCCCATATCCATCAAGCCGCCGCCCCCCGCCAATGCTTTTTTTAAGCGCCATGCATTCGGGTCGCCGCCATAGGTAAAACCGTTGCCAGTATCAATTTTAGTAACCTTGCCAAAAATGTGTTGCTGGCCAAGGCGCATTACCTCCATAGTATGCGGCTCAAAATGCAAGCGGTAACCAATAGAAAGCATACGATTTTCTTTTTTACACACGGCTATCATTTCTTCGCATTCCTTAGCATTCAATGCCATCGGTTTTTCACAAATTACGTGCTTGCCCGCTTTTGCCGCCCTTATGGTAAACTCCTTGTGCATGAATACAGGCAACACCACATATACAATATCTATATCGGGATTATGGGCTATCTCATCAAAATTTTGATAGTTATATATGTTCTTTTGCGGGATGTTGTAACGTTTGGACCATTCAACCGCTTTTGCAGGCGTACCGGTTACTATGCCGGCAAGGTAGCAGTTATTGGTATGCTGCAGCGCCGGCGCCAACTGCCCGAAGCTGTAATAACCCAATCCAACTAAAGCAATTCCTAACTTTTTACCGGGTTTTGAAGAAATGGCGGCCAGCGATGATAAAGCAGGGTTTAAAGCCAGCACCCCGGCAGCAAGCGAACCTGTTTTTATAAAACTCCGCCTCGAAAATTTATTTGATACCATGACGTGGAAAAATTGGTCACCTAAAATTAGCGATTTTTATCATGGTATGAAGTTTGGTTTTTAAAATAATGCCAAAAAAGGGCAAAGCATCGCCATTTAAAACAATTACAGCAATTCCACCAACTCCTCAAAAGCGCTTATAGTAGCTATCTGCCCGCTCTCCACTTTCCCAAAACCGTAATCAGCAAAAATAAACGGGACGCCGGCTTTTGTGGCTGAATCATAGTCGCCCATGGTATCGCCAATATAAACCGGGGTGTTTAGGTTATGGTCGTTTACAATATCTTTTATGTTTTCGGCCTTTGGGTTTCCTTTGGTGCCATAGCACTGGTGTCCGCTAAAATAATGCTCCATTTGGCTGGTGCGAAAAAAAACCTCGATATAGCCGCTCTGGCAATTGCTTACTATAAAGAGCTTGTATTTTTTGGCCAGGTAAGCCAGCGTTTCATCCAGGGCGGGATAAAGCTCGCCACCCTTTGTATGTAATATTTCGAGCTCGCTTTTGGCACAGATATTCATTAATTCGTCCCGCTTTTCCCTATCCAGGTAACCGAACATCGTATCAAAAATAACATTGTAGGCCAGGCCTGTAACAGCCCGTATTTTTTCGCGCGTCATAGGTTCATCCACGTAGTCCACCTGGTTAACGGCATCCTGCCAGGCAAGGGCAACGTTGCCTGTGCTGTCCCAAAGGGTGCCATCGAGGTCAAAAATTATACTGTCGAATTTGTTTTTTAGCGAGGTGGCCATACTTATTGATATGGCGGCAAAAGTAACAGATTATTTTTTAGCTTTTGTTGCATTTATAAATTGAACTTACTTCCCCTTCGGGGGGCCAGCGGTCAACGGCTTTGTCATCGTTGCCTCACAAAAACCCTGTTACGCGTAAGTCAACTCGAATTTTGTTAATTTTACCTATATTTTTTAGTAAAAAAGGATATCTGTTGAACACCCGCCCGCCTAAAAATGTACGCACCGATCCCTTAACTTTAAAAGAACGACTGGCTGCGCTGAACAACCTCCCTGCCTTTTTTAAGCTGGTTTGGCAAACAAGCCACTGGATGACTTTGGTTAATTCCCTGTTGCGTATTGTACGATCAGCCATGCCGGTGGCCTTGCTGTATGTTGGCAAGCTTATTATTGACCAGGTGATTTTGCTAAGTCATAAACATGGGGCAAACACGCATCATTTATGGGTATTGGTTGGATTTGAATTTGCCCTTGCCATACTAACAGATGGCCTGAGCAAAGCTATAACATTAGTTGACGCCTTATTAGGCGACTTGTTCAGCAACCATACTTCCATAAAAATAATGGCGCATGCTGCCACACTCGACCTTGACCAATTTGAAGATGCTGAATTTTACGATAAGCTTGAACGCGCAAGGCAACAAACTATAGGCCGCACCCTACTGCTTTCGCAGGTAATGAGCCAGGTGCAAGACCTGATCACGATGTTTTTTTTAGCAGCAGGATTAATGGCTTTTAATCCCTGGCTAATCATTTTATTGCTTATCGCTATTATACCAGCTTTTTTTAGGAGAATCTTATTTTAACGACCAAAGCTATGCCCTTACACGTGGACAAACGCCCGAACGCAGGGAACTTGACTATATCCGTTACCTGGGTGCAAGCGATGAAACCGCCAAAGAGGTAAAAATATTCGACCTGTCGGGCTTTATTATCGACCGTTTCAGGCAGCTATCCACTAAGTTTTATACTGATAATAAGTTGTTATCCATAAAACGTTCGGTATGGGGTACTTTTTTTGCCATGCTGGGCAGCATTGGCTACTATGCTGCTTATGTTGTTATAATCATCAGGGCTGTTGACGGCAGTGTTTCAATAGGTGAGCTCGCCTTCTTGGCAGGCTCATTCAGGCAGTTGCGCAGCTTGCTTGAGGGTATACTGAGCAGGTTTACTTCTGTATCCCAAGGCGCCATATACCTGCGCGATTTTTTTGAGTTTTTTGAGATCAAACCAAAAATAAAACCAGCCGATCATCCCCTGCCCTTCCCAAAAACCATATTACAAGGCTTTACATTTGAAGATGTTGGTTTCCGCTATGCAAATTCCGACCGTTGGGCTAACCGCCATTTAAGCTTCACTCTACACCCAGGCGAAAAGCTGGCGTTGGTAGGCGAAAACGGAGCTGGTAAAACTACCCTTGTAAAATTACTGGCCCGTTTGTATGACCCGACTGAAGGCCGGATATTATTAGATGGAAAAGACCTTCAGGAATATGACATTGCAGATCTACGCCTTAACGTGGGCATTATATTCCAGGATTATTTGCGGTACCAGATGACATTTGCGCAAAATATTGCCGTGGGAAACATTAGCCAGCAACATAACCGCCCATTGATAGAAGCATCGGCCAAACAAAGCCTTGCAGATACACTTGCAGCAAAACTGCCGGAAGCTTACGATCAGCAATTAGGTAAGCGCTTTGCACAGGGCGTTGAGCTATCGGGCGGCGAATGGCAAAAGGTGGCGCTTGCCCGCGCTTACATGCGCGACGCACAATTATTAATATTGGATGAACCGACATCCGCACTTGATGCACGCGCTGAATACAATGTTTTTGAACATTTTGCCGAACTCACCAAAGGCAAATCGGCGGTGCTTATTTCGCATCGTTTTAGCACCGTGCGTATGGCCGACAGGATATTAGTACTGGAAAAAGGCGAACTTGTAGAGATTGGCAGCCACCAGGAACTCATCAAAAAAGATGGCCGTTATGCCGAATTATTTAATTTGCAAGCCATGGGTTACAGATAAAAATTATTTTTTAAAACATTAAAAAACTTCTGTTGTTTATGTAATGCTTGTTATTAATAATTTAAACAACAGACCCATGAACAATCAATTTTACGTGCAAAAAATACGTAAAACTACGTATACGAATAGCGTACAAATCCTGGTTTATTTTTAAATTATATTATTTATTTTTGGCACAGTGATAAGTTTTTGTAAATCTACCTTTTGAATATCTTTTAATCTATCTCGCCGTGAAACAATTATTACTTAATTCCCTGGTTATTTTCGGCTCGGCATTTATTTACATTCAGTGTGTGAAAGTGCTGATACCTGCAAACAAGTTATCAAATCATCAATTTCAAGGCCATCCGAAAGCCCGCATTGTTGGTGATAGCAAACAAAACAACACTGCTTTTGCAGTAACCGGTGCATCAGCTTTTAAATTGAATTTTAAAGACAGGATAATTAACCCCCTGTTTAATAATCCGGATTTCCCTTATAATATGATGGCATACTTTAACTACCATTCATTATTTTACAATCCTTATATAGGTGTAAGTTATTATGACCTGCTTAGTAATTATAAGAATATACCACAGCGTAATAAGTGATCAGGTTAATTTTTTGACTTAGAGGCGTGGAGCAGTTGCAGAAATCTATTAGCCGATCCGCTTTATAGAAAATCAGATCTGTTTTAAATAAATTTACGACAGTATTTAGGAATTGTAGCCTTGGTAAACTACTATGGGGTATGCAGCAATTGCCGACTAATTGAAGGTATAATGTGAACTACAACAATTTCAGATGTTCGTTTTTGTTATTGCCGTAGGGTATGTAAATACACAGCTAAACTATATTTTTACAATTTCTATTTATTTCTTCTCTCTTTTTTCAAAACCCGGCCGGGTAATTTTTTCCGAAAATGATATTGTATTTATAACAATATTTAAATATAAAATATGCAATTTCTGTATTTTATATTATTTAACAAGGTGCAATCCAATCATACAGATAGCCATTACCGGTATAGCCAATACAACAAATACTCTTGCCATTTGGATGTTGTTTGCATCGCCTTTAACAAATACGTTATAAAGGTCGGTTTTCAGGGTGTTTAATTTGTGTTCCATGATTAGGGTGAATTTTAATTTATCAAATAGTTTATCAAAAAATATAATTTATCAAATTATGCCCTCTTCTACGGACAACAATTAGCCAGGGTTACATTGCGATGATAAAAAATTAAAAAAAGCAGAAGAAATTGTTAAAAACAGGCAGGCGCAATGAATTTACCTTGATTGCCCTTGCCTTTTAATGCTTTTAGCAGCTGTACAACCACTTTCATTAATCTTTCCTGCTCATATGAACACCGCGATGGCTACCGGGGTCAACTCCGTAAGAAAAATCGCCCGATGCAAACCGCCTATACTTTTCTTTATACTTTGCAAAAAACAGCATCAGGCTGCTTTTTATCATTAACCGTCATTTCTGCTGAATTGAGCGTAACCGAGTATAAACTTTTTTCATCAGGTACAATACCATCTTTTATCAAATCACTGATCATTTCCTTCATTAGCCTTTGATCTTCCCGTGCTTGTTCCTGGTCAAGTTTCGCCTGGGCCTGATCTTTAATTGCCTGTTCCCGATCCCTGCCAGCCTGTACCTGATCTTTTTCTGCCTGTTCCTGATCAAGTTTTGCTTGTGCCTGGTCCTTTAGCGCGTCAGCCTGTTCAATTTTTGCCTGTGCTTCGTCTCTCATAGCCTGCTGTTGGTCAAGTTTTGCCTGCGCCTGATCTTTCATCGCTTGCTGCTGGTCTTTTTTGGCTTGTATTTTATCAATGCGTATCTGCTCTTTTATGCTGTTGATCACATCAGCATATTGCGCGTATTTATCCGCTGGTATTTTCGCCTCGTCAACATACAAATCGCTTACTTTACCATTCACAAGTTCTAATTTATATTCATGGTCTTTGTAAAATGTATGAACATTCTCTATTATTCTGCCTGATGGATCTTTTTTGGTAACGTCAGAATTATTGTAACGGTTCTCATAATTTTCCGAAACCCGAACCTGTGCATGACCCGCGGTTACCAATAACATAGCGACTACTGAAAGCACACCATATTTTAAGAATTTAGTTTTCATTTTTTTGTTGGTTTTAATTTTTAAAATTGACAGTACAATATCACCCCGCTTTTTAACGGGTCTTAAAATATTGCCTGGTTATTGGTTATTAAAATTTATTTTCCGTGACTATTTATTCACGCCTTGCCTCCACCGGAAGAATTGTTGCAGCTTGCGCAAGCACCGCATTTTTTTTAGTTATGATAAGAAAAATCGCCCATTGAAAAACTGTGGTATTTTTCCTTGTACTTCTTAAACACGTTATCGGGCTGCCTATTCCCGTTTACAGTCATACCATCGCTGTTAATGGTCAAGTCATGAAGGCCGTTTTCATCGGCAATTATTTTGTCACTAATGAGGTCTTGTATCAGTTGTTTCATCATGCGCTCATTTTCTTCGGCCTGAACGCGGTTTTTTTTCGGCCTGCAGCTGGTTTTTCTTTGCCTGTTCCTTGTTACGGGCTGCCTGTACCTGGTTTAACTTTACCTGTTCTTCATTACGTTCTTCCTGTACCTGGTTCTTTTTTACCTGTAGCTCATTTAATCGTGCCTGTTCTTCGTTACGAACAGCCTGTTCCTCATTTTTCTTCTCCTGTATTGCATTCAACTTTGCCTGTTCTTCGTTACGGGCAGCTTGTATCTTGTTTTTCCTGATCTGCTCGCGAATAGCTGCTATAGCATCGCTGTATTTATCCCAATCAGCAGCCGGTATTTTCACGCCATCCACATATAATTCGGTCATTTTACCATTTGCCAGCTCCAGCCTGTAAACCTTGTCATCCATGTCGCTTTGTATCCGTTCAACGTGTTTACCATCCTCGTTGCGGATACGGTCATAATTATCATACCTGCCAGCGTCATACGCCGTTTTTTCCTGTTGCGCCTGTTTGTGCTTTAGCGGACACAGCAGTAAACACGGCAGCCACCAGCCATATGCCGCATTTAATGTAATTCGTTTTCATTTTGTTGGTTTTAAAGTTTAAAAATTGGACAATACTGTATCACTCTGCAAAAAGCAGAATTTAAAAAAATATGAACTTTTGGATCTGTAATGGGACACGGAGAATAGTTACGGTTGCGCTTACCGCACCTTTTCCCGGTCCAAT
Source organism: Bacteroidota bacterium (assembly GCA_013288235.1). GTDB lineage: Bacteria > Bacteroidota > Bacteroidia > Sphingobacteriales > Sphingobacteriaceae > Mucilaginibacter. The sequence continues at coordinate 20,928 of JABDCF010000002.1, forward strand.
TTTTTATTATAGGTTGTTATTGAACGCTTACTATGTTCTTCTTAGCTTCCTCTTCATTTTTTCTTTCCTGCACCTCATTTAGCCTGGCCTGCTCCTCATTTCGGATAGCCTGCGCCTCGTTTTTCTTTACCTGTATTTTATTTAACCGTACCTGTGCCTCGTTACGTTTATCCTGTTGCTGGTTCTTCCCTGCCTGCGATTCATTTAACAAGGACTGCTCCTGGTTTTTCGCTTGTTCCTGGTCTTTAACCGCTTGTGCCTGATCAATCTTCGCCTGTGCCTGGTCTTTTAAAGCTGCTGCCTGGTCTTTAATCGCTTGTTCCTGGTCAAGCCTGGCCTGTTCCTGGTCTTTTCTTGCTTGTTCCTGATCGCGTTGGCCCTGTTCCTTTTCCGAAAGTTCCCGCTTGCTATTTAATTCTGCCGCAGCTATCGGTTGTATTACTTCGTTAATTGGTTTTACAGGCGTCGTTCTTTCTTGTATGCCGGATATGCCATTTTTCATTTTTATGACGGTTTTCGTCCGTACACGTTTTATTTCAGTCTTTAATGCTTGGGTAACGGTTGCGCTGGTTGCGGCAATGGCTTTTAAGGGGCCAACGGGTACGGCGGCCGAAGCTACAATAGTATGTGGTTTCTTAAAACCGCTTTTCGCATATTCTTTTATTCGCGCCACCGAGGCCGCAGTCATCAATACTGAAAGAACAAGGATACTGCCTATAAAAAATATCTTTTCGCCCAGGCCAAACGTCATATTTTTATTGCCGAGAATACGGCTTACCCTGCGCATCAGGTAATTTCTTTTGCCGGGGAAAGCAACTGCGTAACTTGAACCATACATTTCATGCTCCTTAAAGCTGATGAGCGCCTGTACAAAGCCAACCTTATTTTGAGTTTGCTCCAGCGCGATATCATCACAGCAGTTTTCACGCTCTTCCCTTAATAAGGATGATATCCACAACAAACCGGGGTTAAAGAAAAATATAGTTTCAGTAATGTTTTGCAAGAAATTCACAAAATAATCATTGCGGCGAACGTGGGCCAATTCATGCAATAAAATTGCCTCCACCTGCTCTGTTGGCAAACCTGCCAATAAGCCAACCGGGATAAGGATAACCGGTTTTAAATGGCCTACAACCACCGGCATTTTAATATACCCGGATTGCAACAGCGTAACCGCTTTTTTAATTTTTAGTTTTTCGGCAAAAGTGTTTGCAGTCTTAACCCAAAATTCCGGTGGGCCGGATACCTGGCGGTTCCTGATTTGTTGGTTGTATACCAGGCAGCCCATCATTTTTACGCTTTTAAACAGGAAAATAATGAACCAGATCAATACCAGCAGCGGCTCATTAGCAGAAAAATAGGCTGAAAGTGTTTTTATGAAATGTTTAAAGCCATGTATATTACCGAAAAATAAAGCGGATGTTGCGGTTCCGCCGTTCCCGGGCAGCAACGATCCTGAAGTTCCCGCAATCGTGCTATTCAATTCGTAAATAAAAGTAAAAGCGCAGGCGGCTGTAAAACCCACAAATAAAACCAGCACCAGGTTGTAACGGTAAGCGGCATTTGCTTTTTTGGCGAGCATTAAAACTGCACCAGCTATGATCGCAAAAAGTAAACCCTCCCATAACGAGTGGATCAGCATCCAGCCAAAGGCTGGGATCATTTTATCCACAAATGCGCTTATCAAAACCTGGCCCATTTTATTGTTATTTTGCTTTTTCGAATTTGTTTAGCATCTCTTTTATTTTTTGCAACTCCTCTGCCGACGTTTTGTCATTATCAAGCAAAGCAAGCATTAAGCTGCTGGCCGAGCCGTTATACATCGAATCCATAAAACGGGAAAGTAAGTTGCCTTTTATTTTATCCTCCTCAACAGCTGCACTGTAAATATGCTTCATATTGGTTTCGTCCCTGTCAACCATTTCTTTTTCTTTCATCACCTGCATCAACTTTAGGGTTGATGTGTACTGCACTATTTCTTTTTGCTCATTAAGTTTATCATGTACAAAACGAACGGTTGAGGGGCCATGCTTCCACAAAACCTGCAGCACATCCAATTCGGTTTTGGTGGGAATTATAACTTTATCCGTATCTTTTTTAAATAACATCATAAACCAAAGGTATGTATTAAAAACGTACGTTGCAAATATTGCGTTAAATTTTTTGCAGGTATTTTCTTACTCATTGATTTTCAATGATATAAAAAATAGATGAGTAATTATCACGAAGAATAAATGAAGAACTATTCCAGGTTAGGATGCCAAAAACTGTTGTTCAAAAGCTAAATTTTTGCAGGCTACGAGGCATTCCTTACGGATAAAATCGGGAAGTGCATCTTCATTTTTGAATTTAAAAAATAGCTATGCCACCTTCAAAATGGTATTGGATATGATGCTGAAGTTTATCACGAAGCAAGGATTCATCGTTGTTAATAATAAACCAGCCATTATAATGCTGTTCAATTTCGTGCAGCCGCTCGTTAAATTTTTCAATGATCTCCAAACATTCTTTAGCTTCATCACCAATATAAAGAATATTATTAAAAGAAATCCAGTTTGTTAGGGGCGCACGTTTCATCGTCAAATAGTTTATAGCACCAAATTATTGGTTGAAGATGAAATTGTAATGAAAACCAGGTTATGAATATGATTGTTACAATTGATATTTTTAGTGGTAGTAGCAGAAGGTAGTAGCAGTAGCAATAGTAGTGCATCGTGGTAAATAATTCAAAAACTGCTACTGCCACTAACTATCCCTACTTTACCCCATCCCCGCTTAATTCGGGATGATAATGCAGCCCCGGGGTGAGCCAATGCAACAAGATCACCCTTGAATACCTAAAATTGAACGGCGAAAGTATAATGCCTGCCGACATGATGACAATTACATATACCCAGGGGTTGTTGCTCCCTGTTAAAACATGGAGTGCAACGGCCAGCGTTACCATTTCGGCAACAAACATGGCATAGCTAACCAGCATCGCTACGTAAAAATAGCCGGGCTCGCGTTCATATTCAAGGCCGCAATGTGGGCAGTTTTTGTACATTACCTGCGATTTAAAACCGTACATAGGGGTTGCAAACATGGGGCCACGCCTGCAGCGGGGGCATTTGGCATTAACTATTGCGGGCCATGCGGATAATTTGATTTCCTGGTTATTCATGGTGGTTTTGATTTAATATTTTCTTTCTGAATTCTTCGGGCGTAATGCCTTCTGCTTTTTTAAAAAACTTGGTAAAGTATGAATTGTCGCTAAAATTGAGTTCTGATGCTATCGCCGTTATATTTAGTTGCGGATTAGTAAGCAGGCGCTTGGCCTCAAGCAATGTACGGTTCCTGATAACTTCGCCGGCCTGTATGCCTAACAGGTCTTTGCAAACTGCATTTAAATGATTTGGGGTAATGTATAATAGTTCGGCATAGTCTTTTGGCAGTTTAAGGCGGGTATAGTTCTTCTCAATTAACTTTTGAAAATTTTTAAGCACAGTTTGATTGTAAGAAGCCGGACCACTGGCGCCCTTATTTGTATTTAAACGGTTAATTAAAATAAACAAACGGAGTATTAACACCCGGATCATATCAGTAGCCTGCGTTTCGCCGCTTTCCGATTCTCTAATTATTTCTTCAAATAATATGAATATTTTGGCCTGTAACTTCTGGGGCACCTCAATTACAGCATCTTTAAGGTCGCCGCTGAAAAATGAAAAGTTTTCGGCGTATGCTGGGTTCAGCAAAAAGGTATTAAAAAAAGCGCTCGAAAAATTAATAACATAGCCATCTGTAAAGCCTTCGAAGTTCCAGGAATGCACCTGGCCGGGTATCATAAAATAAATTTGATACGGTGTTACTTTAAAATTTTCAAAATCTATGGTATGGCTGCCTGCTCCCCTTGTAAAAAGCACTAAATGGTAAAATGTGTGCTTGTGGGCGGCATGGAGGTTTTTATGATGAAGTAAATAGGGGGCAAAACGGCTTACGATGATATCATCCTGCCTAAAGTCGGATAAAGTACATATGTCATAAACCGGTGTGCTTTGTATCATAGCACAAAACTAAGCACTATATTACCATTACAATGGTACTTAATTGGGTTTTTATGGTACTTTTTGTAGGAAAGTCTGAAAAGTCTTAAGCTCTAAGTCTTAGGTCTATAGTCTAAAAAAAAGAATTTATCTTTGTAATCACCGGCTTCAGTCTTTGAACTTAAGACTTTAGACTCAAGCCTTACTTTGCATCATTTATTTCTATCCAAAAACCATCCGGGTCTTGCAGATATATCTGGTGTACGCCATCGGGCCTGAGCTGCACTTTTTTCGTCTCGCCATTCCAGCCACCATACTTCACATTTAAGGCATCAAGGTGTTTCATAAATGCATCAAGTGATGGTACGCTAAAACATAAATGGACACTTATATTATGTACTGTGTCAGGACAATTGCCCTGTATAACGTGCAAGGCAAGGCCCTCCCCTATTTTAAACCACACATGCAGCGTATCATTAAACGGGTGATGTATTTTTTGCAGCTGAATTACAGTGCTATAAAAATCGGCTGTTTTTCTAAGGTTTTTTGCACATAAAGCCGCATGGTTAAATACCGGCTGGTTAGCATTGTTGCTTTGCGAAAAACATAAATCGGGTAAAGCAAATACAATTAACAGGGTTGCTAACGGCACGATTTTAATTAAGGCTGATCTTGAAATATTCATCATTTTATCCGGTTTTAGAAAAACTAAATATACGGGATAAATTGGAGATCGGAGATTAGTTGCTGGAGGTTAGCGATTAATTAGCATAAAAGCAAACTGCGAACTAAAACCTGCAAACTACCTCACCAGGCCATCATTGGGCTCAGGTTGTAATCGATGGATGTAATGGTAATGGTGTTGTGACGGTTCCAGTCTTCAATATCGATAAGGCCGGGCATTGTTTGGTAATGCCTGTCATCTTTTGAACATTTAACAATATAGCCTATATCATCAACCTGGGCTATCACAGGGCGCGAGCCACATTCTTTGCAAAGCTTGCAATAAATTGACACCGGTATATTCACGTAACCCCTCATATTACCTTAATACGGGGCTACTTTAAAAGAAGTTACCTAAAAATGAACTTTTATGCTAATATTTATCTTATTCACTAACATCCTGTTATAAAATACCTTAAAGTGTTATTTCAAATCTTTTCAATTTTTTTTGGCACCTTAATTGCAACTGTATTAATACATCTACTTTAAAAAATAAATTGTTATGAAAAAGCACATTTTAAGACTAATAGCCTTGCTGATATTTGCATCCGCTATATCAAGTTGTTCAGTGGAATACCGCGAACACCACAGGCATCACGATGACGGTGGGGGTGACCACCATTACCGTAATTATTAATAATGGCCAACTAATCATTGTTAAAATATCAAAAAGCCTCTGTAACTACAGTGGCTTTTTTGTTGAAATTTACATCAATGGGAAGGTTTGGTAACCAGCACCCAATCAACCAGTACTTTAGCATCACCGCCCTTTATTCTATCCACAGTTGTTTGCGGTATGCCGTAATAAGGCGCCTTTACTTTGTTTACCCCGCCAGGATAGCCCCCTCCAAGTGCAAAATTCAGGATAATAAATTTAGCATTATCAAAAGCCCAGCGGCCATAGTGTTCAACCATGGCCCGTGTTACCGTGTACGTTACTTTGCCATCCAACTTAAAAACAATACTTTGGTCTGTCCAGTCAACCGAGTAAACATGCCATTGGGAAACATCTGTTCCGGGAGGGAAGAAAGCGCGGTAAACTAAAGGGGTATTCCCAAAATAGTTGGGACCATGCAGTGCATTACTTATCCAGCTTGAGTCGCCAACGGTTTCCATCATATCAATTTCGCCGCAATCAGGCCATTTGCCATTGCCAAGCGCCCAAAAGGCTGGCCATAAACCTGCGCCGCCAGTCATTTTCATACGGGCTGAGGCAGTACCATAAGTGAACTCCATTTTACTTTGGGTATTTATCCGGCCCGATATAAAATCGTACTTTTTATTTTCCTTACTTGTAAAACCGGGCTTATAAACAGCTTTAATAACCAATGCGCCATTCACCGCACCTTCGGCCTTTGTGCCCTTCACAAGGTAAAGTGTTGCGGATGAATCGACATAAGCCTGTTGTTCATCGTTAACCGTATGACCGGTCACCTCAACATTCCATTTGGTACGGTCGAGTGTTTTTTCGTTAAAATCTTCAAAAAAAAAACCGTGTCGGTTTTTGGCGGCGCTTGCTGCGCTTTTACCGAAGTTAGCATTGAAAACGCAGCTATTGCCGTGATATAAAGGATTCTCATAGTTGATTATAATTGGTTTTGCTATTGCCCGCTATTTTACTTTCAGATATTTTTCAATGATTGTTCTGTCAATATTCTCCTTCTCAACTTTTTCAAGGCCAGTTTGAATTAGTGTATCATTTTTTATTTTAACGGTAAACTTAAATGTTTTGCCCTCCCAATTCTTATCGCTATAAAAATCAAGGTGTTCGGTATATTGATCGCCAACTAAAGTATAAGCGCCGCCACCTGCATCAAAATGATTACTGGAGTCCTTTTTAGTACCCAGATCGTGTCGGATAAAAACAAAATGTGTATCGTTAATTATCTTTAAAAATTTTTGGCCTTTGGTATAATCCGTAACAACGCTAACCCCTTTTGTAATGGTAGTGCCCGTAATCATTTGCCATGTACCATTGAGTTGGATTGACGGCTGGTTGTCACTTTTTGTTTTAGTAGTACATGAAAAAAGCGCTGCGATGGCGAACGATAATGCGATAAATTTAAGTTTCATAATTTAAGATTGACAGGTTGAAATAATTTGTATGCAAGATGCAAAAATTATTATTTGATTGCCGTTCTAAAGTTACAACTTTTTAAAAAATTTTAAAAAGCGGGTAAATCTTTCTGTTTCTGCAATTCTCACATAAACGACAAGGAATTCCGGCTTGGCACATGCGTTGCTTTTATGGCCGGGAACTTATCTTTAAGCCAATTCAGCATATATTCAGAACCGGGTTCTTCACTGGCAATATGGCCCAGTGTTACAAGGGACAGGTTGTCGCCTTTTGCGAGGGCATCGCGCACATATTCTGCGGTTTCCCATTCCTGTATTTCGCCAACTATCAACACATCAGGCCTGTATTTCATAATAGCTTCAATTTGTGCCCGGCCGCCTGCTGCGCCAGGTATAAACAACACATTTTTGCATACTTGCCCCGGGTTGCCCACATACCTTACTTTTTCAATATTCAGCTTTGTTTTTACGTGCATTATCAGCTTTTTTAAAGTTGTTGCAGGCAGGGTGATAATATTTGGTATCTTTTCATCGGCATATTTTTGCCAATCGAGTTTTGCCAATACACCGGTAGTAACGCCATCGGGTACCAGATGATGTATATAATCGTGGTTGCGCCATACAGCGATGTTATGCTTATTTAACAAATCTATTTTATAACGGTAAACTTCATCGTTCTGTAGCCACGAAGTATCATCAGTATGATTATAAAATGTAGGCTCATGAGCTATAATAAAATTAGCATTAAGGTCAATGGCTTCACGTATTACTGCGATAGTGGCAAACATGGTGGTGACTATACCATTCACTTTTGTATCCGGGCTGCCTGCTTTTAAAGTGTCAACTGTAGGATCTAAAACCCCGCCCGGCACACCTTTAATAAACATATCCATTATTTGCTTTACTGTGTAGGTTTCATCCCCACTAATAAAATTGGCTGCATTACTTAATAAGGGTGATGCTAAGAGCACACCGGCACCAACCGCCGCGGAAATATCGTAAATGAATTTTCTGCGGCTAAACCCGGAATCAATGGCGGCAAGGTCTTTTACAGGTCTCATAACTGGTTAGGATTAGTTTTTTAATTGAAAGGAAAGCTTATTTAAAGTTAAGCAATTTTAATAAGTAATATCAAAAAACAAATAAACCTGTAATGCCGTAAAACAAACTGCATTAATTGGTAGAATTCCTCTATCTACCATAATTCAATGTCACCAAACATACGCCAAAAGGCTTCAATTCAATGGCATCACCACTTATTACAGACTGAACAGGCGCATCATCCCCCGAACGTTCATCAATGGTGCTTATTTTAGCGCCTTTAAATTCAGGAGGCACTTTTAACTGCACTGTTTTATTCCTTTTGTTGAGGATGAGTACTTTTTTGCTGTTGCCATTTGTGAAGCCCTGCCCAGCAATATCATCACCATTATTGGCAGCAATGCTTGTCTCAACTAATTTATCGCCTGCTTTGATGTTGTCTTTGATCATCTTCAAGACCCAGAAACGGGCGTTTGGTTTATTGTTTTGATAATTGATCATACTTACATCAGGGTATTGTGTTGGAAATCCTACCAATTGCGATTCGCCAATAACATCGATATGCGCTTTTGTCAACTCAATAAAAAAATACGAGTAGACCGATGCCGAAAGGTTCCAGTACACCGGGGTTATCGGCAGTTCGCGCATAGCATCGCTAACAAAAGTACCAAGTTCATCAATGTCTGTTTTAGTGTTTGGAGATAATCTTTTTCGAATATTTTCGATATAGCTTACAGCATTTAAAAAATTATCAGCTTTATCAAATAGCGTGTATTCATAAGCGTCAAACTTTTGGTTATTATTAGCATTGGCATAGCAATGATAGGATATCATATCCAGTTTAATGCCGGATTTGTGGTTGGCCGGGTTTAAAAAGTACTCAAACCATCCCGGTTTTTCAAAGGCAAGAGCCATGCCCACAAATTTAGTTTTTGGCGATACTTTATGGATGGCACTTACCATGGCATCGTAAATTTTGGTGTAGGCCTGCGGTGTAAAATTATGTTCCAGGTCAGGCTCGTTTAAAACTTCCCAATAGGGAATTTGATAATGATAGCCCGATCTGTGATATTTTCCCATTTCATCGGTAAATCCCCCTTTGGTGTACCAGCTTATCAGCCTTGTATAATAGCCGGTTAACTCCTTCAGCGTTTTATCCCTGAACTCCGAACCGCCGCCATAGCTCCAGCCCAACTCGTTAGGGTCTTTAGGATACGGAACTTTATAGCTTGTTTTAAACATCCATTGGGGTATCGTACTAAAATTCATTATCACCGAATGCCCTTTGGTAGCCTCCAGAAAGTCAATGGTCATCGGGTCGATCAAACTAAAATCCCATGAAGTTTTGCCGCTTTCAGGAGCATCCAGTTCTGCCACGGCTAATTTAGGATATGGAAACCATGGCACATACCGCACATAATCAGCACCCAGGTCTTTTAAAGCGTCGAAAGAGCCATCGTGCATTGACGCCCCTCTGCGCAGCATAGGGTTACCAACCACCTGTAAGGTAGGCGTTGATTGTGATACCATTAAACTATTAGTCCATTTTACAGTGAGCGCCGGGCCTTGCGCCATGCAGGCATGCGCGCTAATAAGCAATAATGCAGCAACAGTAAATTTTTTCATTGGGTTTATAATTGAGGTCTATATAAAAGTTATCAGATACAGTAAATCAAGAATCAAGGGCCAGGAATCAAGATAAACAGTAAATAGCAGATAATCTAAGAACAATTTCTTTTCTCCTGGTTCTTGATTCTTAACTCTTGATTCTCTTTCTCAACACACTTTAACAGTTTGTGTCCCAAGCAACTCTCCTAATTTTATAATTTTTTTTTGGGGGGGGGGCGAGCCGTTGAGCCACTATATCAATATACCTGCAAATGCGTTTTTCCAATCAGTCAAGCTGTCCCCAATTTGCTTCAAGGCTGATACCCAAAGGTCGGCTTTAAGTGCAGGTGTAAAAGCTTTTTTGCTCATTATTGAAAATTTAACGGCGGGTGTTTTTTATTAAAATCAGTGGCATCCTGGTAAAGTTTAGCGGCCTGCAATAATTTGCCCTCGCCAAAAAGCTGGCCCATAAATGTTATGCTGGCTGGCCGCCCTTTGGCGTTGAAGCCGTTTGGCAGTACGACGCAGGGGTTGCCTGTTAAATTGGTCATGGATAAATTAAGGCTGAACGATGGTGTAATATACAAGTCAAGCCCTTTCAATTTTCCGTACCAGTTTTGAATGAGTAAGGTACGGGCGCGATTTGCCTCGATATATTCCGCAGCAGGTATAAACTGCGCAGAACGAAATGTATTTGGCCATGCATTTTTATTTTGCAGCACCATTTGGTCGTCCTTATGCGATAAAACCAATTCCTGGAAGGCGGCGCCCGCTTCGGCATCTAATAAAAAGGTCATGGAACCTATGGGCATTTTTGGATATTCAATGGGTACTAATTCAGCCCCTAATTCCTTTAATTTCGCCAGCGTAGCGGAGTCGGCTGCATGGTTAGCATATTTACGGTCAAAATCTGCTTTTACATAACCGATCTTATATCCTTTTAAGGATTTTATCCTGCCGTCATAATTAAACGGCGCGGCAATAGTACTCAAATCCATCGCGTCAGTTCCCTGTATGGCGTTAAAAACAATCGCAGCATCTTCCACGCTCCTGGTAATGGGGCCAAGTTTGTCCATACTCCAACTTAAAGCCATAGCGCCATACTTACTTACGCGCCCGAATGAAGGGCGCAGGCCGGTAACACCACATTCGGTGGAAGGCGATACAATGGAGCCAAGCGTCTCCGAGCCAATGGCAAACGGCAGGCAGCCAGCACCGACAGCCGAAGACGAACCTGCCGATGAACCGCTCGAACCGCGCGTAATATCCCATGGATTTTTGGTTTTACCGCCAAACCAAACATCACCCTGCGCCAGTTCGCCTAAGGAGGTTTTTGCAATTAATATGGCACCTGCATCTTCCAGCCTGGTAACTACCGTGGCATCAACGTCTAACTGCTGATCTTTAAAAGGCACCGAACCGAAAGTAGTCTTATAATCCTTTTGCGCCAGCAGGTCCTTCACTCCAAACGGAATACCATGCAGTACACCGCGGTAATGCCCGTCTTTAATTTCTGCGTCGGCTTCGGCTGCTTTCTTTAAAGCATGCGCTTCGGTAAAAGTAATCACGTTGAGTAGCTTGTTGTTGTATTTCTTCAGCCTGTCAATAAAAAATTGGGTAAGCTCAACACAACTGATCTGTTTTGTGCGTATCAGTTCGCCTAATTGCCTGATGGTGTAAAAAGCAAGGTCATCGCGATTGGCGGGGATTGTCAGTTTCGCGGTTTTAGAAAGTTTAAAGCCACTTTTTTCATCCGGGTAAGTAAAACCTATGGGTATGGGGTTAAAGTTAAGCGCCGGTACCACGCTGTTTGGCATATTTAATTTGCGCAGGTTATCATATGAGGTATTGAACTGGTTAAGGTTGCTAACCATGGAATCTGCCTGGGCATCAGTAAAATCCATGCCGATAATTTTCTCCGCCTGTTTGATGACGTCAACGGTTACCGGGGCAACCTGCAATTTCGCGGTAACAAAGGAACCCAGGACAAAACTCAAACCGCCAATTGCAAAAATTGCGGCGTATTTACGGGTATTCTGTTTCATGAATTAAATATAGCGTATAGATGTGAGATTTGAGATAAAAAGGTTATGGGCGATAGCACATAGCCATTGGTGGTTTGGCCGTCCCACATCTCACGTCTAATATCTCACGTCTCATATCTCACATCTTACTAAGCAGTTGCGCTAATCCCTGCGCATACCACCGGGCCATGTAATCATTAGGGTGCAGCGGATTTACCAAACAATCTTTCGCTTTTTTCCGCTGATGGATGGCATCGCTTATGCTGTATATATTTAGGTTGATTATGCCATTGCCTTCCATTTGTGCCAGCACCCGGCTATAGCCCTCCAGGTTGCCCTGGTAAAACGTTTTATATTTGTCGCTATCAAGCACATAATCCGGATCGAATTTCATGTTTGATAAAAGCACAAATTCAACCTTTGGATTTGCCTCTCTTATTTTTTTAATGATTGTTTCTATATATCCTTTAAATTGCTCCGGGGTAAAACGCCAGAAATCATTCATACCAAAATCAATGATCACCAAATCGGGCTTTAACGGATTAATATATTTATCAGCATATTGTGCGCCCCAATCCACTACCGAGCCGGGCAGGCCTGCGTTATACATCCTGATGTTATTATAATTATACTTTTTTCGAAGTTGCCGGGCAAAAAGGTCGACATAAGTCGGCATATAGGGCGCTACGGTATCATAACTGCTCACGTCCATGCCGCGGGTAATGCTCATGCCAAAAGCCGCTATTTTTAACGGCCGCTTTGCTTTCAATTTAGCCATTGTATGCGCCATTTGGCCGCCTTTGTATTGCGGTGCCGGGCCGTCCCATTTATCATGATGGACATAAGTGACCACTACCCACTGCGATTGGATATTGAACCAGGCCAAATCCTTTTTGGTATCAAAAGAAGTATCCGCCCTGAAAGGCATGGCTGAATTTTTAACCTTTATCATCACCCTGCCGTTCAGGGTAAAATCAACACCATTTTGATAGCTGGTACCAAGATCGAATTTCTTTACCGAGAGTATCTTATCGGGCACAAACAACAATTTTCCCTCCGCCGCTTTTCCGTTAACCGAAAACATCAGCACAGTTTCGTTATAAATAGTATCCGAACGCCAGAATGGCTTCATATAATCATCAAGGTTACAGCGCGGCTGATGTTTTGTTGTTGGCACGCCTACATTGGTTGCAATGGTGAAGTCATCTACGTAAATGGCCCCGCTGCCAGTGGCCGTTCTGTCTATACCTATTTCTGCATATTTAGTTCCGGCAGGTGTTTCGGTGTAATTACCGGTTTGCTGCCAGGCGATTGAATCAGGGGCCTTATTTTTATAAGTCAACAGCAATTTATGCTGAGCATTATAAAAACTTATAAATGAATAGCCTTTTGTACCTTTTGACCCCGATTTTACATAAGCATTAAATTGAATGATGGATAATGGTGCAACAGTTATGCGTTGATAAATACTACCAGCATTGTCACCCATTTTAACACAGTAATTGCCATGATGGGGCGCAGTTTTATCGATGCTGAAGTTGCCCGCACCGCCGGTAGTTATCCAACCTTTAAGTCCTTGTTCAAAATCAAGGTTTGTTTGGGCATAAACTTTCCCTGATCCAATAACAGCAAAAACCATAGCCAAAATGCTAACTGATCTTATAAATAATGCGCTATCCCTTATAATCCTATTTAGCATTTTTTTATTTTAAACCTGGCTTGAGTTTTTGTATAGATTTCAATTATTTTTTATTTCAACTTTACCATTGTTCACCTTTAATGGCAGCCATATATAGTCCGATTTTTCAAGATCGGTTTTATCCCAGCGGTCGGCCATAAAGAGGTAAGTATTTTTTCCTACAGGTAATACATAAGTACTTTGGGATTGAAAAGTTGTATTAGCGCCCGGCCCTGTGCAAGGATTCCCGTATTCCTTATAAGGCCCAAGCACATGTGTAGCAACTGCGTAAGTAGCTGCATTTGGCGACCAGCCCGTACAGCTTGATGTTACGAGGTAATACTTACCCCGGTTTTTAAATAAGGCCGGCGCTTCGCGGCGGCGGTTGATCAGGAGGCGCTTATATGTTTTTGTGGGATGCAGGTAGTCATCGCTTAACGAACATACCTGCATGGTATTATTTTGTTCGGATGAGTAAATGAGATAGGCTTTGCCATCATCATCTTTAAACACGGTCATATCCCTTGCCATATTGCCGTTTGGTTTTACGCTCCCGATATATTTGTAAGGCCCCGCCGGGGTTTTGCTTACTGCAACTCCTGCCTGCGAATACGAATAATCTTTGGCGTCCACATGCACCCACATCACAAATTGTTTGGTTTTGGTATTGTAGATCACTTTTGGGCGCTCTATCACCTTGCCTGTATCAATATCACTTTTGGGGTCATTTTTTACAGGCGATAGCGCCACGCCTTCATATTTCCAATTCCGCAGGTCGGTTGATGAATAGCAGGATATACCGCCCGCCGGCACCCGGTAATCTTCCCAGCTTTGCTTTGGCACCCGCCAGGTTTTTCCTTTTTTTATCTCGCCAAACAAATAATAAACACCATTATAATACAATATGCCCGCGCCATGCGCATTGACTGGATTTTTATTTGTATCATATAATTTGCCGTTAACCGATAAACCAGGCACCTGGGAAAAAGCACCAGTTGTTAAAAATAGTGTGGCGAACAAAATGAATGCAAAAATTATATGTTTCATGGTTCTATAAAAATAGCTTAAAATAGTCGCATTAAAGTACTTACATAACTAAGCATACACAACTGCATAAACATCAGCCGTTAATTTAAGCGCATCATTTTCTTTGGATAAACATTGGATACTAACTGGCTTTGTCGGATCAAAAGTTTCATGTTTCAGTTCGCCTACCCCCCATGATAAACCGCTCCAAATCATTTTATCATATTCAATATGCAATGGCAATTCTTTTCCATCCTGCGATGCTTTAATGATGATCACTTCACTGACATTTTTACCATCGGGCGGTGCGCCGGGCCACGAACGGAATGGATCCCCATTTTTATAAAATTGCCGCATAATTATCCGCAGGTCTTTGCCGGCAACCGGGTTTAACTGGCATTCTATGATGTTTTTAGCTGTGACCGCAAAACTTGTCTCAATTTTATCAATGGATAATGGTATGTTTATGGTATCATCGGTACCTAAGTGGTACTTTTCATTAGCATAGGCTTCAAAGCCTACTACTACCAGTTGCTCAGCGCCCAGTGTAAGTTGCTTACCTTTTATCGTTGGTTTAAACCCGCCATCGGCGTATAATATCTTCGATCTTGAAACCATGCTGGCAGGCAATTCAATCGTTGCTGTTTGCTGTGAAGGGTTAATCACTGTGCAAACTATGCCCCTGCTGTCTGACGATTTAAAGCCATATGGTTTTCCTTTGCCGGGGATAGCGCCAAATGTAACCGTGCTGTCTTGCTTTTGAAGCGGGTGATAAAGGCTTTGCACCTTTGCAAACCACCCGGCATCCTCATTGCTTAAAAGTTCGAGGTTACCATGATAAACATTTACCCATCCACCGCGGGCCAACTCCAAAATGAGCATACCTTTCCAGCAATGGAGGGCGCGGTAATAGCAGGTGCCTGTTTTGCCTATCATAAAAGCGCAATTGTCGATACGGCGGATGGGCATCCCGTAAGCCTGGTAAGCACTCACCTGGTGGTCGGAATAATTATCCTGCGAACGCCAGATATTCATCATCGGCACGTCCGAAAACCGCGGATCGCCGCAATAAAGGGTATCAAAGGTGTCAAGCCAGCGCGCATCTATCTTTACATTATCGAACGGGGTATAAGTATTTTCCATATTACCGCCGAAGCCGTTGTAACCGGTGATGAGCACATCGGGGTTGGTTTTGCGGAACTGCTGTAGCATGCCCATAAATGCCACTTTGTTTTTCTCAAGCACTTCTTCCTTACTGTATTTATCTTTCATAGCAGGCGTTACCGCCTCGAAATAGGCAAAATCGAACTTAAATAAACGAACACCCTTGTCATACCATATTTGCAGCGTTTTGGCGAGGTGATTCAAATAGCCCCCGTCAAACAGGCACATGATATTAGGGTCGGTACCCAGTGCGTCTTTCCATTCAGGTATAACTTCTAAAAAGCGGCCGCTATGTGTGGCTATCAGGTTTGTGGAGAACCACATACCCGGTTTAATATTATTTTCTTTGCAGATGGCCAGCCATTTATCAGGGCCGTTTGGCCAGTGCTGCTTATGCCAGGTACGGTAGCCACCCCACAGATCAAACCAAAAGGCATCCATTACATAATAGTCAATTTCAACGCCGCTCTTTTTCAACCGTACAATTTCGGCCAGTTCGCGCATGGCCAATTCCTCTGTCTGCGGTTTATTGTCTGACAGCTCATCATAAGCCGACCAGTTGTTATAAATAAACACAGGCTTTGCAGGGCCTGCTAATTTCAAATCATTAAAGCTGGAGGGCTTACTCCATGCCCGTACAAACGGATGCATAATAATACCCAAACTAACAGCACCTGTAATAAAATTACGACGTTTCATATCTTTTGGCTTAAAGCAGAAAGCTAAAAGACTAAAGCAGAAAAAGCTTTATGCTTTCTGCCTTGGGCTTTTAGCTCATTTCAATAGTTTTTTTAATTTCGATCCTTTTGGTAACTGGTAGCCGGTGTATGAGCTTATCTGGGCGGCAGTTGTCAGTTTTGCATTTCCGGGGTTTTTAAAGTGCGGGTTTATATTAAGGCCGGTTATTTTCCCGTCTTTTTGTTCCTTATTTTCTTTTATCGCCCAGGTATCGAGGTTTGTTATCCCATCGATATTAAACCCTTTATCCATGCTCCACCAATCGTTATTATGATATGTAGCATCGCCGATCACATCTTTCCCTTTGATAAGCGAATCTTTCCCTACGAATATATTGTTATAAAAACGCAAACCCTTGCTTTTGCTTACTTCCGAAAAACACAATGCCGCCACTTTTGAATTATAAATGATATTGCCATACACATCGCAATCATAAAATATCTTCTCGTCACCGGCGCTATTCCAAACATAAAGCCCTGCCTGCGAATCGGAAACTGTTCCGTCATTCTCGCTGATATTGTACCTGAATGTGTTGTGGTGCCATGGTGTAGCCCCCCAATATTGAAAAATGCAATATCCGCTCCCCTGGTTTTCGTACGAGAAACAATACTGAACGACAGAATTGGTAACGCCACCGTCAAGGTCGAACCCACCACCGTCGGCGCCACCTTTGGAGGTTTTGTTGCGGTACGACAGGCAATGCTGTATCACCACACTTTCCGCTTCGTAAGCCCAGATACCTACAGGTCCGTTGCCAATACGTGGCATGTCCCAGCCATTGTTTGTAGCTGTGCAACCATCAATCAGTACATTTATACAATTGCCTACAACAATGCCATTGCCGCTATGGTTGGTAAGGTTTGTAGGATCGCCCGGGTTATTTTCGGCGCGGCAATTTAATATCTTTATGTTGATGCTTTCCCGTTTAGGATATGGGCTTTCAACCGTAATCCCTGCCGAGCCATTATCATGCGCGAAGACCTTTTTTGCAATTACGTTTTGTGATGCAAAGATGAGTAATCCTGACTTTTGGAAGCCAGAAATATTTAAATCATCAACCGAAATTTTATTGCTGTTGACAATCGCCAATCCATTTCTTATGTTCCCCGTTTTGCGGCCTGAGCCAACGAGGGCAAGACGTTGTATTTTAATATAGTTGCCTTTATAAATATTAATGCCAACGCTGTCTTTACCATCAATAGTAGCGTATTTACTTCCGTAAGAAGTAAATACAATGGGCTTGCTAAGTGATCCGTCACCGTTTGTAATTAATAAACTTCCGTTAAAAACCTCGCCTGACCTGAAATAAACCGTATCACCTGCACTCAGGCTGAGGCTGTTTATCTTTCCGATAGTTTTAAATGGAGCCGGTCTTGTCCCGGGATTCGCATCGTTACCCGAAGCGCTAACATAGTATGACCTTGAATGGGTCCTGTAATACGCAAAACTTTGCGTACTAATTAACAAAGCAATAACAGCCGTAATACAATAATGAAATACCCTTTTTTTTAAACCCATTTCTATTTTTTAAGTAAATATCCTATTAAGATGTATGATGACCAAAATTCGATCACCATACATCTTATATCGCCACGGTATTAATAACCCGGATTTTGTTTCAGTTGCGGATCCAGGATAATTTCCTGTTCCGGGATTGGAAAATATTCATTCTTCCCTTTAACAAAGGTAGCACCGGTTTGTACACTGCCAACACTCCTTGTTTGCTCAACTTTCTGATAAGCATTCAGGTAAGTATCAGCAATACCCCAGCGTACAAGATCGAAAAAACGCTGGCCTTCTTCTGCAAATTCCAGTCTTCTTTCAAAGCGTACCGCATTCCGGGCATAAACCTGGTTTGCCCATGGTGTATTATATAAACTCACTTTGTAATTTGCCGATGGCGAACCCGAAGAATGATCTATCGGCTCGGTTGGGCTTGTCATAGCCCTTGTCCTTATCATATTAACATAAACACGCGCCTGTTCAAGGCTACCCACTTCAACTTCACACTCCGCCGCCCATAACAACACATCAGCGTAGCGGATGATATTGTAGTTTACTGCGCTGTTGCCCACATAGTAATAGCTTGATATAATGCCGCCAAAGCCTGCACCTTGTTCCGCCTGGGTAAACATGTTTTTAATATTAAGGTACGGCCCGCCAAAAGATTGGTCGGCAACCCAGCTTTGGCCAGGGTCTAAGCCCCAATCCAGGTAGGGTACCCCCCGTCGGCCAACAGACCAATCTAACCGGGGATCAACGCCGCCCTGGTAAGGTGTAAATGGTGCAGATGATGCGATACCGTCATCGTTTTTCATATTGGTAACGTTTGAGGTATCAACACCATTTGCATCCAGCATAGGCAAACCATTTACATCGGTTTTAAATGCATTTACCAGGTTGAACGATGGTTGTTTCCAATAGCCATAAGTTACATCAGCAGCAGTGCCAACCGGTGATACGCCTGTTTCGCCCAAATTTGCATTGTTCGGAAGGCTTGTAGGGTCAACTGAAAAGTTTATCTGGAGTACAGATTCTGAATTGTTCTCTGTCCCTACATCAAAATTATCATGATAATTAGCTGTTAAAGCATATTTTGTGCCCTGCCAGTTTTTCCCGTTGGCTATAATTGTGGCTAATAATGCCTTTGCATCTGTATATTTTTGCTCAAACATATAGCATTTGGCTAAATAGCATGCCGCAGCCCATTTGTTGGCCTGCCCCGCCAATGGCTGTGTTTCAGGTAAATTAGCATACGCAAATTGAAAATCAGCTTCTATTTGTGGCCAGATGTTGGCAGTGTTTGGAATAGACGTAAAATTTACTGTTTTTTCATCTACATAAGGCACATTGTTCCACATTTTCTTTGCATCAAAATGAAAATGTCCACGTAAAAAGCGGCCTTCGGCTATTGCAGCATTTTTTTGTGCTGCTGTCATATCCGTTGCATTTGTAGCGGCAATGATCACTGAATTTGCACGGGCAACACCATCGTAATCCGCCGTCCATTTATCATCCAAAAAACCGGTTGTCGCCAACTCCTGGTAATTTTCTATATTAAAACAGTCGGCTACCTGGTGCGGGGGGCTGCCTGCGCTGCCACCGAGGTAAGTATCACCTGATGTAATATCGCCATATACCCAGTTGGTACCCGAAGTACCCCACCAGGTGCTTTTAGTATCGATCCCGGTAAGGTCGTGGTAAGCGCCCACCAAAAGCTGTTGTACCCCAACCTGGGTGTAAAATTTATCGATGGTTAGCCCGGATTGCCCTTGCGGGGGTACTTCCAAAAAGCTTTTTTTACAGGCGCCCAACATCATTATTGAACCCGTACATATAAAAAGAAATAATTTTTTCATGTCTGATATATTAATTGTAATCAAATTATAAACCCAGGTTTACCCCAAAAAGGAATTTTTGTGAAATGGGATAAGCGGTACCATAATCAATACCCAAATCATTGGGATTGCCATCATTTATTTCAGGATCTTGCCCTTTGTATTTGGTTATGGTGAGCAGGTTAAATGCTTGTGCGTATACCCTTAATTTCCTGATACCTTTTATAGCAGGAAGCGTATAACCGATGGTAGCTGTTTTAAGCCTCAGGTACGAGCCGCTTTGTACAAAAAAGCTCGACGGCGGCGTAGGAGAAGTTACCGAAGAGTTTTGCGCAAAAATAGGTAAAGTGGCATTTGGGTTCGATGGGCTCCACGTATTTAACGATCCTGCTAAAAGGCCGCCAACCCCTGTGCCGTTTTGATTAGGGTACTCCTGCATGGCTTCGGCGTAATCAAATATTTTATTGCCATATGATCCCTGGAAGAACAGGCCAAAATCAACCTTTTTATAAGAAAGGTTTAGGCTATAGCCATAAGTAAAATCAGGTATCGGGCTTCCCAGGTTAGTTTCATCATTAGCATCAATTTTTCCGTCGCCGTTCAAGTCTTTATACATGATATTACCTAAAGCGTTGGTGGAAGTTATGCCGAGCGAACTTTCTGTAGCATGGCCAGAAACATCAGCAGGAGTACGGTATAAGCCCTGGTATTCATAGCCATAGAACTGGGAAACAGGTAAACCAACAACGCTGCGTGTAAGGTAAATTGCACCGTTTGACCCATAAACCCCGCCTTGTATAAATGCGCCGGGAAGGCCATCAATATAGTTAACCCTGTTTTTATCAGTGGTGATATTAAAAGCCATATCATATTTAACCTGGCCTATATGTGAATTGTAGCCAAGCTCCAACTCGATACCTTTATTTGAAAAATTCATGATATTTTCAATTGGTGCGGCAGCTGCGCCCGCAGTACCCGGGCTTGGTGGTTGGGCAATTAATTTGTCGGTCGTCCTGTCGTACCAGCTGAAAGCAACGGTAAGGCTGTTGTGTAAAAATGATGCATCGAACCCTAAATTGGTAGTTTTGTTAACCTCCCACTGTAGGTATGGGTTGCCAAGCTGGGCAGGATAAAAACCGGCTAATGAACTTGTATTGGTACCGCCAAGGTCATAATTACCGAAGGGGCCGGTGGCAAGCAAAGTAAGATAAGCGTTGCCAACATTAACGGCGTTGTTGCCTGCGGTACCGTAAGACGCCCTAAGTTTAAGGTCATTAAGCCATGAAACATCCTTCAAAAAGTCTTCTTTCGAAATCCTCCAGCCCGCACTTGCAGCGCCAAAGTTCCCGTATTCCTCCTGTGGCCCAAACAATGATGTACCATCGCGCCTGGCAGTAGCCGTGAATAAGTATTTATCCAGCAAGGAGTAAGTTACGTTTGCAAAGTATGATAAATTGGTTGTTTTTGAGCCTGAACCTGAACCAGGCCCCGCTATAACAGTACCGTTGCCCAGGTACTCTGTATTTGGCGATGGGTACAGGATATTTGTGGCAGTTGATCCGTATGACCGGGAAACATTCTCATTAATTTCATAACCTACCAAAGCGGTAATATTATGTATATGGTTAATGGTAGTTTCATAGGCCAGTTTATTTAGCCAGCGCCAATCGGTGGTATAACTGCCACCTTCAGTAACGCCGTTTGATGTTATAGGTACCGGCTCCTGGTATGCGGTAGGGAAATAACCATGGTATTCGTTAGGAAAAAATTGAAAGCCGATCTGGTTGGTATAAGTAAGGCCCTTAATAATTGTGGCCTCGGCATACGCTGAACCAACCATAGACTGCGTGTAGCTCTTATCAGCCAGCGAGTTTACCCTGTCGGTGTACGGGTTTCCTGTATTTCCCAGGATGAGGGCGCCGTTGGTGCCCGCAAAATTACCTGCGATATCATACTTTGGTAATAAAGGTGATATCAGGTATAATTCAGCAATATCGTTATTAGCGCCGCGCCCTTCGGAATTTTGAGACGAATAAGAAAACTCTACATTCTCGCCTATTTTAAGCCAGGGCTGTATTTTGAATGAGGTATTCACCCGCAGCGAATAACGCTCAAAGTACGAATTCAATAGCGTTCCCTGGTCGTTTAAATAACCAAAAGTTACTGCGTAATTACTTTTATCAGTAGCGCCGGTAAGGCTTAGGTTGTGGTTTTCGGTAGGGGCATTTTTAAACAATGCTCCCCACCAGTTAGTCCCAGCCTTATTTGCCTGTAATATCCGGTAATTCTGATTATTATACAAAGCCGGGTTGGCCAAAGGACTGCCGGCCATTACACCGACATTTGGAGAACCGTTGTTATTTTCGATAATATAATCAGGAAGTACAGCGGAGCTTCCGGTGCCATAAAATGAAGTAGGCGGCGTTAACCCTGCATTGATAAAAGAGCTATAATAAGCATCAGCCTGCTGTTGAGGGGTGATGGTTTTTGGTAAGTTCCGGGGCACTTCGACACCATAGTACCCTGTATATTCTAACCTGGGCGCACCCATTTTACCGCTTTTAGTAGTGATAACAATAACGCCATTGCTGCCTTCTGCACCATACAATGCAATCAACGATGGATCTTTTAATATCGTAAGGCTTTCGATGTCATTAGGGTTTAGCAGGTTCGAAATATCCTGGCTCCCGGCCGATGTACCTACCCTTATCTGTACACCGTCAATTACATATAGTGGGTCGTTATTCCCAAGTGTGCCTATACCGCGTATACGTATAGTTTCGGGATTGCCGGGTCCTCCCTGGCCGTCAACGGTTACACCTGCTACGCGACCCTGTATTGCGCCTTCAATACTTGTTACCGGGGTTTGTGCAATTACATCCGCAGAAATTGTAGACGCTGCGCCTGTAACATCGTGCTTAGATTGTTTTGAGTAACCTGTAACTATCACCTCATCCAGCCCCTTTGAGTCAGGTACAAGCGTCACTGTTAGTTTAGTTTGACTGCCAACCAATATTTCCTGGGTTTGAAACCCTATAAATGAAAATTGAATAACGTCCGTTGAGGCCGCATTAATACTGAATGCACCGTTTATATTGGTTGGTGTTGAACCGTCTTTGCCTTTTACCTTGACAGTTACACCCGGCAATGGCGCCCCAGTGTCATCTTTAACGGTTCCTGATATTAAAGACTGTGCGTTTGCCAATTGGCAGCACAATAGCAGTACCATGAGAAAAAGCATGAAGCCAATACTTCGTGGTAATTTGAGTCGGTGTGTTTTCATATAATTTTGGTTTATAATTAATAGTTTAAATTGGTATGCGAATAATATTTATGTGTGATGTAATGCTTACCGGTAAAAAGCCCGGTTATATATCTCTATTTTTTAAATAGTATCTCAAAAACTAAATCCAGGGCAACAAAAAAGGGCATCCTTCTTTCTCTCCATCATCGTAACTGCTTTGTTTTATAGTTTACGGGCGGTTTATAAAGCCCAATTAATGACCGAAGTAAAACAATTTTTTTTTAATTGTGAAATAAACACTAAAAAATATTTTGAAATATAAGTGTAATTTATACACTATTAAACCTTCAATATTACGTCCAGGTACACTTTTTGTTAATAGAAAATTTCGTTTTTATTTTTATATATTTACAATATGTTACATTTACGCCATCGATTTACCAAGTCAAGTATTAGAAATGCAGAAATACTCTAAACAAACCCGGTTATTATTAGCGGTTGATTGTATTATTTTCGGATTTGATGGTGAAGCACTAAAAATACTTTTGATAAAAAGGGGCTTTCAGCCCGAAAAAGGCAATTGGAGTTTGATGGGCGGCTTTGTACAGTTGAATGAAAGCCTGGACCAGGCATCAAACAGGATATTAAAGCAACTCACTGGTTTAGATGGCGTCTATCTTGAACAACTGCATACTTTTGGTGAGACGCAGCGTGACCCGATAGAGCGCACAGTTTCAACAGCATACTTCGCTTTAATTGACATCCACAAATACGAAACACAGCTAAGTAACGACTATCATGCCGAGTGGTTCCCGTTAAAACGTGTCCCTAAATTGATATTTGACCAGCAGGAGATGGTGGAAGCTGCTAAAAGGCGCATACGTTATAAGGCCGCCCTACACCCAATACTATTCGAACTGCTACCCAGCAGGTTTACCCTACCCCAATTGCAGATATTGTACGAAAGTGTTTTTAACACAACTATTGATAAAAGAAACTTCAGCAAAAGGGTATTGGCAACAGGCTTACTTATAAAATTGACCGATAAAGATAAAAGCAGCTCCAAACGCGGCGCATTTTATTACCAGCTCAATATGAAGAACTACTATGCCAAATTCCAGGCATTTTTAAATTTTATTCCCAATCCCGACAGTCTTTTGCTCTGATCGCACCCTATAATTTATCCAGCCAAAGTCAATGTTAACTCATTGTTTTTAAATGTCACATACAGTTAATTACGTAATAATTTTAATAAGTGTTATTTTAACACATATTAAAAAACAGAAGCATACCTAATCAAAAAAAGTATAATATTAAATTTCCATAATAGGTTATGATTATTTGGTTAATGTACTATCCCGCTCAATCCTCAGGCTTTCTTTGTGAATGGCATTCAATAGCCCGGTTATGAACTCTGATGACAGGCCTTCTTTGTTTCCGGCTGCTATACCTTTATCAAGCACCTCTTTAAACCTGGCGGCCTGCAAGGGCGCAATATGGTTTTTCGCTTTATAAACACCTATCGCCTTTACGATCCTTTCGCGCTCACCTAATATTTTTATAACCTGATTGTCCAGTGAGTCGATCTTAACACGCCCCGCGTCCAGGTCTTGTTTGGTATTTATCGCGGCTGATTGCGCAAAAGAGATAGTACTGCCCAACAGGCATAGGGCCGCTGCTGCTAAAAGCTTTTTAAATAGTTTTTTGTTCATAAAATAAGATTAAGAAATTATTTGATCAAAATCAACTATTTTCCCTTACTTAACCAGTATTTGTCGAATAATTTAGTAAACGAAATACCATTTGGTTTTCCGGATGTTGAATACACGATTGAATATACGCTATCGCGGACAGCTTCTTTTGACAAGTTTTCCCGCTGATAAGCTGACACGGACGCGGCTATCATACCTTCTGTTTCACGGGTGAGATCAAAATAAGGGCTAAAAAAGGTTACCAAGCTACTTTTTTTTGTCGCGTCCCTGTAATACATTTTATATACAACAGTTGAATCCATCTTATCATTTTTGATATCCGGATAATTGATCAATAAAGTATCATTATTTGTTTTCAGCCTGCGGGTAAATGGCTGCTGGTCGGGTATTTCTATTTGAACAAAAAAGGTCGCACCGCTGCCCTGGGGATATTCACCGGGGTCGAAAAGGAATTTATTTTCCTGCTCAAATATTACCACGCCATTGCTTTTTGGCGTGGGTTGCAGGGCGCCAGGAATTTTTTCACTTAAATCGCCGCGGCCGCTTAAGGCTCCTGAAGTTGAACTTAGGTGAAGTGC
Source organism: Bacteroidota bacterium (assembly GCA_013288235.1). Taxonomy (GTDB): domain Bacteria; phylum Bacteroidota; class Bacteroidia; order Sphingobacteriales; family Sphingobacteriaceae; genus Mucilaginibacter. Next base: position 45,900 of record JABDCF010000002.1, read on the forward strand.
GGCAATAGCTAACTCTGAAAACCCAGATCCATCTGATCTTGCCTTAGGGGATTTTGTAAGTATCAAATCTCCTTTGCCTATCATAATTACCAGTAGCTTATCTTTGCCCGAAGACCAGTGTATAAGATCAGTGTTTTTTAGTTCCGTTCCGGGGGCTATTGCTTTAGCCCCATATGTAACATTCCCGGTTACTTTTACTACGATGTATTGCGCTGCTGCCCTGTTTAACATAAACAATGAGAATATTATCGCGAATATGCAATTCTTCATAATTGTGCGTTTTTTAATTTTTTCATTTTGCGCTGTTCCCAAATTTCGTACATAGATTCAAGTCCAATAAATATGATGGCTGGGGCAAGGCTAACATTTATGTTAAACACCAAAATCGAAATATACGATACCAACATCAATCGTAAATAATAATCAAATGCCTTTTTGACAAATGGGAACCGGTTAATAAATAATAAGAATCGTTTTGATTTTAATTTATAATTGAAAACCATATTAGGCCACTCCTTATAGATTGCCCTATGACTTAATAAGGAAAAACATATAATTAAATACAGTATCCATAACTTAGGGACATATTGATTTCCGTTTAATAGCGACAAATATATGTCGCATAAAATAACAGTTCCCGGCAATTTACCAAAAGGCGTACCATACATAATATCATGCATGTCACCATCGAAGTTTCCAATAAATATTATTTTACCTTTAATGATATTTTGTATAAGGCCTGTATTATTCTTTATACTTAACAAAGAACCTATGTGATAGAGCTGATTTTTTGAATTACTTTTTATAGTTTCTTCATCATAGTAATATTCGGGCCAGATATAGTTAAAACTTAATTGTCCGTTACATTTGGTAAAATAATTAGAACCGGAATAAACAACCCCATCTGCTTTGCTATTTAAAAGGCTTGGAAGAGAATTTTCATTTATATCGTTATAATGTAGCCGGAATTTATTCAAGTTTGAACCATATGTCTCATAATCTACAATGCCATACCTGGCTTTGTAAATAGGTGTATCGATCTTACCCGCTTTCAATGAAACACTTATCGCTATATTATTACTTTTTTTTATTTCTGATTGAATGCTGTCATCAATAATAGTGTCCGGCAAAAAGATATCTAATTTGCTATCTCTTATCTTTTTTTGAATGGCTTTATCGGCGGTATATTTATAAGGATAATCAAACTTAAGGTCTAACACAACAAATTGAGGCTTCAATTTTGAGTTATCGATTATTTGCAGTAGCTTTAATATTTTGTAACGATCCGATACTTCAATATTACCATATCCGGAAGTGTCATCAATTAAATTTAAATCTTTACCTGTATTTATAAATACAAATTGTTTGTTTTTAGTCGGGTCGCTTTTTAATATTTTATTTAGTAATTTATATTTAAATAGGTTTACGAAATTGAAAAAAGTGTCTTCTTTTACGACTGTAAAAGAAGAGTTTTGATAAAACCAGGAAGCTAAAAAGATAAGAATACCTGAAAGCAATGAGGTCAAAAATCGTTTTATTTTAATTTTGCCATCGATCTTGTGCATCGGCCGAGAGGATTTCCTGGGTGATTGTTTGTTATATAATTTCCACATTAGCTTGCATTACCTCTTCTTAAAATAAAACTGCCCGCCCTCGCTGCCAGCAACCTGCATATCGCGCAGCGTAGGTTCGGTACCCGTTTGCGCATTAATACCTGTGAATATCAATCCATATAATTGCCTTGCCGACAAGTATTTGTTTGTATTATCGGTTAGTGATTTTAATATCATTTGCACATAGGCGCTTTTACCGGGAACCGGCTCAGACCCGCCACTTGTCAGCAACTGCCGGCTATTAAATTTATATTCATACTTTGCCGGCGCCTCCATCCCCCCGCGCATGGCCCCGCTAAAACAAGCATCGGCCATGATCAATATATGATGGGCTTTACAGCCTGCTATTAAATCTTTTATTTCAGTATTAGAGACGTAGTCAATTTTGTCTTCTGCACCCAGCGGCACCCAGTAAGCCATATTGGTACTTTCTACAAAATAGCCGTGGCCCCCGTAAAAAATAACCAGATTATCGTTTGAGCTTAATTGGTCAACCCTGTTGCTTACGGCTGTAAGAATCTCTTTCTTGCTTTTATTAAATATTGTATCAACATCGGCCGCATTAAAATTGTATTTATCAATAAACATCTGTCTTAAACTCCTGGCTTCGGCAACCGTTGTGTTAAGGGCTGGCCATTTTGCACTCTTGTAATTACTATTTGCTATAAATATGGCATGATACCGCTCGTCAGCAGCAATCGGGGCAATTTCGTCATCTGACGATCCCCTGCTATCTGCAACTTTCGAGGTGATGCTGAAAGTTTCTGATGTATTCGCCCCCTTTTTATCAAAAGCCTCAATTTTTATATCCGCAGTGTTTTTATCGATGTAAATACTAAAAAAGCCACCGGGTTGTAAATCAGTTATGGTTTTTCCATTTACCGAAACAGATGTTACATCTGACAGGTCTTTAACGAAACCGCTTACATAAATTTCTCCTTTACCGGTAACATCGGCTGCTACGCTATGCCCGTTAATTATTTGCGGGGTCTTTAATATAATTTGAGGGGGGGTCTTGTCATTCTCGTTTCGTATATCTATAAGCTTGTTAATTAAATTTAAATTCCTCCTGATATCCTCATTACCGGGATTTAATACAAACCTTTTTTTATATACCTCGACCGCTTTATCCAAACTTCCGTATTGCTGCTTAAAAATATCTTCTACCTTTTTTTGGGCTTCATTATAACATCCATTTTCGGGTGTTATAGTTAATAATATATTTATCGCTTCATCGTAATGGTGCCTTAATAGTTCATTATCAGCCTTTGCAGTAAACACCTGGCAGGTTTTTTGATTATCTGCAGCAATTTTAGCATTCCGCTTATCAACAATATTTTTTATAACACTATCAGTAAGCTTCGCCTGCAAATTGTTTAAAAAATCATCAAGGCAGGGTATTGTTGATTTAACAATATCATCGGTAAATGGCTTTGGAGGAATGGGAAGCTGAAGTGCGGCACTAATTAGGGTTGCATTATCCTCGTTATAGTGTTTACGCGAATCGCAGGTGATATTAAAATAGGGGCTTGAAGTAGCGGCATCATAGGCCGTTAGTAAAACAGTAACAGAGTTGCCGTCCTGGGCGGAAACTGCATTAATACCCACCTCTACGTAAATGTCTGCACCTGAATATCCAATAAGGGCATTTTTTGCATCCGACTGGGTTTTTGCGTTAGCTATTAGCGAGTTGCTGATTGCCTTCAGCGTAGCATCAAAATCCTGGGTAATAAACCCTCTTTCATTGAATCCTGTATTTATTTGGACGATTGCGCCGCGTAAGCTGTTATCTGTTTCCAGTTTTGTCTTCAGAGCCTCGCCGGGCCGGGCATATGGAATAACTATTACTTTTAACTGTGCGGCTTTTATTTTTGTTGGATCGGCATTTTGCGCCATCAATGTTTTTGATAAAACTACAATCAACAAAAACACTAAAATGAAAGGCTTAGGTTGTTTCATATTTAAAATCCAAATCTTCGATCATATTACTTTTGTTACGGACAAGCCATATTGCAGATATAATTAACGTGTTACAACGATAAAATAAACAGCAATACAGGAAAACGATGTTATCGATTACTAAAGAGCTGACAGTTGACTCAAGAATCTCTACTCCTTCTTTGACCTTACATACAGCACGCTTCCACTTGTCATCGAATCCTTTATGGCCTGGCCGCCGGTTAAAACGGAGCAAAGAGTAAGATCGCCGTCAATCGATTCGATTTTCAGTTCCCCCACAATTTTATCACGCCTGTAAGTTTTTCCCCCAGCTTGCAACATTTCAGTACTGATAAGGTCGAGTTTAATTTTATGATTGAATAATCCACCTCCCAATTTAGTTAAAGTCATATTTTTTATATCCTTATCGCCGGGACAGACTGCTTCAGTATTTCCATTGTCGAACATCTCACTTCCTGAATTTATTAATATCTTTTCGGGAAGGCCCTTCTTTTCTGATTCCACTTTAACAATAGTCATTATAGGAGGGAAAAGGTTTCGTACTTCTATTTGAACTTGAGTTTTAAGCTTGCACAATGCATTAGTCAGTATGGACGATCCTGTCTTCGAAGTAAAATCGGCACTTGTGACAATTATCGGCTGACTATACATGACCTTGCCTGTCTCCACTGCGTTTATTTCGAGCAGCAGGTGCAATATCCCATGGTACTGAACAATTGTTGTGGTTGATAACAGGCTTTTATTATCACTTTCTTCAATATCCATTGGATCTACTATTCCAGTGATAATGTATTCAGCACCAGCCAAATGCCCCTGTTCTGCAACCACTTTAGCATACATGGATGTATTTTGTTTGGCTGCCTCAAGCTCATTTTTGAGTTTTTCTGTTACTCCCCTATCCAACAAATAAAATCTGTCTTTATTTACAAAACAGCTTGCCACTTCTGATTGAACCAGATTGGCGACAGATACGGCATTGGGGTTTGAGCATGTAAACGGGATTATTGCAACATGTGTCGGGGACGTTTGTGCATCCGACAGACTAACGAAGAACAATAAAAACAGGGTAAGTGCTAAAAATAATAATTTTTTCATATTGATAAGGTTACTTGTTTTAGTGATTAATAGGCTTTATTTCAATTTAATTTCTTTTATTTATCAATTACAGCATCAAATTCTTTCTTGTAATAAAATAAACAGTGCTATAATTTATTTAATTATACTACTGAAATACTATGAGAGACGTTATAATTTTAGCAAACAAATATGGCGACCGTTAATGCTAATTGCTTTAAGATCTAATCAATAATTTAGATAAATATATATTTTTATATTAAAAAAAACAATTGTTATATTTTTCGATCTGTAAAAAATAAATTTCATAAAGATATCTGGCATAAATAAAAAAACAACAGGTGTTTTCACGGTATTTTTGATGGCTACGGCCTGGCGGATATCAACCAACAGCATTTTTTATTTACAAGGATTTTTATTTCCGGTAACTGTATCCTTATTTTATAATAATAAGCACTTAATTGTCGACAAATGACGTATAAAAATGAATCTCTTCCCTTAAGGTCTGCGATCTTATATTTTACTTTTATCTACCTGGTATTTCAATCAAATCTAACCATTGCCCAAACAACGGCAAACACAGCTTCCCTGTATGAGCAAGCCAGTGAAGTTTCGGGCCTTATTGTACAATACGGGCAGGATATGAACGCTATACGCGATTTTTATTCGCCTTATACAAAAATTGACGGTTATGAAGATCAATCAGTGCAAACATCACCCGAAGAAAGAAAACGTCTTGTTGAAATTGGCAATGGTTATCTTGAAAAATTAAAACAGGCTGATTTCGACAGCATGAGCATTTACGGGCAGGTGGATTATATCCTGCTAAAAAAAGAAATAGTTTTTGATCTCGGCGCTTTAAAGCTTGATGATGACCAATACGACAAAATAAGCGCGTATATCCCTTTTGCTGATGACATTTACCAGCTGGAACAAAAACGCCGCCGTGGCATTTATATGGACGGGCAGGATGTTGCATTGCAGCTCAGCAATATTTTAAAGGCATTAAATATGTCGATGGCATCGTTCAATGCCGTTTCATCTATCGATATGCCTTTGGCCCGTAAAGGGAAAGCTGCCGTGCTTGGTTTACGCAGCAGGCTGAAAAGCTTTTATGATTTTTATATAGGCTACGATCCTAATTTTACATGGTGGGCGCCCAAACCATATAAAGCTCTGGATTCTACCTTAAATGTTTATGCAACTTTAATTTATAGCAAAGGCAAAATAAACACCACTCAAAAGCCCGACAGCAGCGGCATAAAGGGGGTTCCGGTTGGCCGGGATGAACTGATACGCCAGCTAAAGGCCGAAATGATCCCCTATACACCCGAAGAACTGATAGACCTTGCCAATAAAGAATTTGCTTACTGCGATAAGGAAATGCTGAAAGCATCGCAAGAAATGGGCTTTGGTAACGACTGGCATAAAGCGCTGGAGAAAGTAAAGAACAGCTATGTGCCCGCAGGCAAACAGCCCGAAGAAATATTAAAATTGTATAACGATGCCCTTAGTTTTATAAAAGCACGCGACCTGATCACCATACCGCCGCTGGCGGAAGAAACCTGGGGCATGACGATGATGACACCCGAAGCTCAGCTGGTAAACCCCTTTTTTCTGGGTGGCAGCGAGATCATTATCAGCTATCCCACAAATACTATGAACGAGGCGGATAAGCTGATGAGCATGCGCGGCAATAACCCTTATTTTTCGCGCGGCACGGTGCAGCACGAGCTTTTGCCCGGGCATAACCTACAATATTTTATGAATAGCCGCTATAAATCGTACCGCAACGCTTTTTATACGCCATTTTGGATTGAAGGGTGGAGCTTATACTGGGAACTGCTGCTTTACGACCAGGGTTTTGCCAAAACGCCTGAAGAGCGGGTGGGTATGTTGTTTTGGCGGATGCACCGCTGCGCGCGTATCATCTTTTCACTAAATTACCACCTCGGCAACTGGACACCACAGCAATGCATCGACTTTTTGGTTGACCGTGTAGGCCATGAACGCGCCAACGCCGAAGGCGAAGTGCGCCGCTCGTTTAAAGGCGATTACAGTCCGCTTTACCAGGTGGCCTACCTCACCGGCGGCCTGCAATTGATGGCCTTAAAAAGGGAACTGGTTGACAGCGGCAAAATGACCTATAAACAATTCCATGATGCCGTAATGAAAGAAAACACCATGCCTATTGAAATGGTGCGGGCAACCCTCACCAACCAAAAACTGGACAGGGATTTTGTTACGAAGTGGAAGTTTTATGATTTCAATAAGTAGGCAGATTATTTATTATGAGAGCAAAACTTGATTTTTTATTCCTCGGGATAATAGGCCTCATGATCGGAAACACCGTTATCCAATCGATCCTATTTCAATATGAATTAGGATTGAATAACTACTTAGGATTTGTTGGTTGGGCCATGGTATTAGTAATCAGAATTTCGAACGAAAGGCCAGGACGATACGGAACCGCATTGCTGCTGGTTTTGGGAACACTTAGTTTACTAAATTTTACTATAGGTACCATCACAATGGCCTTCTTTATCGGACCATTGGGTATCGGGTTTAACCCTGTAATCCTTATTATTATGATTGCCTATTATTTTGTCAATAAGAAACCAATAAATCAGGTACTGTCCAAGCTTACTAAAGGCAGTGCCGAAGAACGGCAAACGGAGCGGCAGAAATTGGTTGACTTTTACCTTCATAAATTTAAAACTTACGATTCTTCTGAATTCGGGATCATATTGAAGAACTTTAATGAATATCCAGATGAAGCACAAGAGGCTATAAAGCGAATATGCAGGTTGAGAGGAATTACCCAAACAACAATATAATAACTGGCTTTATTGGTCAGAACAACCTGTGTAAAAGTGTACCAACTTAAGTTAATTTTTTGAACCCAAAATCGTTCCACCCGTTTCTCTCATTCCGTGGAACGATGGCACGATTTACTTTTATTTTTCTTATTTGTTTACTCCACCTAAAAATAGCGAAAAGAAACTGCCCCGGATTGTTATCAAGGTTGATATATCCGGGGCAGTAAAATAGTTAATCCGATTTACAGGCTTAAAGGCGTGCTGCTGAATAAATGGTATTCGCCTGGTTGAAGCGTCATGCTATAGGGTAATGAAGTGACGCTAATAGTATTACCGCTAAAATTATCGTACCAGTTTCCTGTAGACGGAAAACTTATTGATGCAGGTTGCGGAACAACATCGAAGTTAGCAACTGCCTCTACATTGTTTGTCGGGTCGAGCAATTGTTCATATTTGACAGGCCCGCCAAGATTGTAGGTAAAACTGGTAGAGGCAAAAACCGGGTTTTTGATCTTCATCCTTATCATCCGCGAATACACCTGGTATAAGTGATGGCGGTTAGGATCGATCATATATTCCCAATGCGGGGGTTTATCGCCCAAACGACCGCCGGTAGTCGCATCATTAATGCTGATATCGTATCCCCGTTCGCCAAATTCCCATAACATTTTTGGCCCTGGCGATGCAAACATAATCACCGCCCCTGCTTCATCACGTGCCAGGCCGGTAGGCAGGTTCGTTACATTATAACTGCCAGAACTGTTTCCATATGCTTCGTTTTTAAATTGAAGCCGCTCTTCATCATGACTTTCAAAATAATCGATTAAATTGTATGGGGTTGTCATGCCATCATTACTATAAATCAAACCGGATAAATCCCATACCGGGCCGGTCGCATATCCCATGGTTGCCTGCTCACCGGCGGTGCTTATATTGTTCCACATCATCATACCCTGCTGTCCGTAAATGGCCTGCTCCTGGTTCCCGGCAAACATTTCCAGTATTACATAAAAATTAGGGTTAAGGCCCTTCATGTAGTTGTTATAGGTTTCCCAAAGGCTAACCCTGGTTTGATCGTATGCCGCCCATGCCGCCTCGGTGGTGCTATTAGAAACATTTCCTGAATTCACCTGGGTATAGCCCTTAGCTTCATCAAAGCGGAACCCGTCTATCTTATATTCGGTCATCCAATATTTCATCACATTCTCGGCCCAATATTTAGTGGCGGCCGTTGAATGGTTCACCTGGTACCCAACCCCGTCAGGGTGCATGGTAGTTTGATCGAACCATGGGCTGTTGGCGGCTGGCTGCTGTGCGGCTGCATTCCAGTACATTTGCACCATCGGCGATGAGCCAAACTGGTCTTCCAGTACAATATCTTGTATTACCGCTATGCCCTTGGCATGGCAGGCATCAATAAAGCCTTTATAAGCATTGGGCGTACCATAATACTTATCAAGGGCGAACATAAAGTTATTATTGTACCCCCATGAATCATTCCCTTCAAACTCATTAACAGGCATCAATTCAATTGCGTTAACGCCAAGGTTTGCCATATAGCTCAACGTATCGGTTAAGGTTTGGTAACTATGGGTAGCAATAAAATCGCGCGGCAGCAATTCATAAACCACCAGGTTTTTTTGGCTGGCCGGGGTAAAGGAACCCGTTTTCCAGGTGTAAGCCGGGGCGTTGTATTGTATATCGCTTACAATGTGGCTTACTTCACCCGCACCGCTTGGATATTTTTTTATATTTGGATACACGCTTGTGGGAATGTATTGATCGTTAGCCGAGTCCAAAATTTTATTGCTGTAAGGATCGGCAACTTTTAAATTACCATCAATAAAGTATTCATAGGCGTATTCGGCAGTGGGGTCCAGGTTATCCACTTCTATCCACCAGCGTGTACCATCAGTAGAGTTTGTCATGGCGTATTTTGAACTGGCCGTCCAGTTGTTAAAATCGCCCAAAAGCGTTACCGATTTTTTAAGCGGTGCGTAAATATTAAAAATAGCAGAAGTGCCATTATTAATGAAAGTAACGCCATCACCATAGCCAGCAGGTACATCTTTGCCGGTTGGATTTCCGGTAACGTTCCCGGAACCTTTGTCAGCAACGGGTGTTTTTTTGCATGAAGTAAAACTTACCAGCAAAATACCGGTAAGCAGTAAGTAGAAATTCCTGATATTCATATCTTTTCTTCTATATAATTGGTTTAAAATTTAAACTGGTTTTTTATTTCTGTATCAGAAACAGCATATAAAAATATGGTACTTAGGCGTAAACGGTATAAAAGTATTAATTAATTCAGGAAAAAACTAAAACAGGCATTATTAAATTACTCATTTAATAAACTGCATTACTATTTTAACTAAGCTATCTGCATCGAAGGGCTTTTTAAGGAAGGCATCGGCAAGGCCGGTTTTGGCAATTTCGTCAATATTGCTGGCTGCTGAAATAAGTACTACTGGTATATGTTTTGTTGCCCGGTTTAGTTTTAAATTTTTGGTTAATTGTTGGCCGTTGGCATCGCTTTTCCATTCGGTAAGGTAATTGTCCATTATAACGAGGCCGGGATCAACCGTATTTATCGTCTTTAAAATCTCAGCATCTTCCGATGCTATCGCTTCATAACCCTCATTTTCAAGCACATAAACAATGGTATCCCTTACGTCTTTATCGTCATCAATTACCAGTATTTTTTTGGCCATGATATTAAGGTATTTTATCGCTATAATAACTCTACACGCATGATTTTTGTTTTAGATAGAGATTTTATTTTTAAGGGGGACTTCTAAACTTCCTGATTTATTCTCCATACCGACTGCGCCTCTCTTAAACATCGTATATTTAAACCAAATCAGCTTTATTATAGCATACCCTACAGCGCGGCTCATAAATTTCTTTTTCACCAAGTAATATTTTACTTTCATCGGGCACAAGCCTGTACGAATACATGGCAGGGTTACCACATTGCACACACACAGCCTGTAGTTTGGTCACAGAGTCGGCCATGGCCATAATGGCTGGCATCGGGCCAAAGGGCTGTCCCTTGAAATCCATATCAAGACCTGCAACAATTACCCTTACGCCCCTGTTGGCCAATACATTGCAAACATCGGGCAGTTCGGCATCAAAAAACTGCGCCTCATCAATGCCAACAACGTGTACATCACTGGCGAGCAGTAATATAGATGATGCATTTTCAACTGGAGTTGATGGAATGGAATTTGCGTTATGCGATACAAGCGCATTTTCGAGGTATCGGGTATCCGCCTTCGGGCTGAATATTTCTACCTTTAATTTAGCGATCCGCGCACGGTTAAGCCGCCTGATCAGTTCTTCGGTTTTGCCCGAAAACATAGAACCGCAAACCACTTCAATGCTACCGCCAAACTCGCTTTTACGCTTAAAAACATCTTCGTATATCATCATTTGTCACTGGTCAATAGTCATCGGTAGTTAGGGCGGTTTTGTTTCTTTATATTAATATACAAACCCACTAAGTGTACCCTTTCATGTATCCCGTAAACAAATATCACTAACTTTCACTAATGACCAATGACACTATGACCGATGACTAACCGCCAAATATCAGAATTTAATCTTATTTTTGAATTGCATTTTCTAACATTGAGACATGAAGCAAAAGGAAGTTTTTAAAAAGATAGGTGATATTATACGCGAGCTGAATGACCAATACGACTACCTTAAAACGGTAACGGACGATTTGAATGACCTGGAACTTGAGCTTTTTGTATCCAACGCTCATTTTTTGACGGATCACATCGAAATATTATGCAAACTCAATTTACAAAACACAAAGGTCAGAAAACCGCCTGTTGAAAAAACAGAGACAACGCACGAGCAAAAATATTTTGAACCCGTAGTTCAACAGATGAAACATGGCGCTGATGCGGAAGAAGAAAAACCCGTAAAAGCACCTTTTAAGCAAACTCAACCAGTAGTTGAAAAGACTAATGAACCGGAGGAGCAGCCTGTACCGCAAATCGACCTTACCGAAACAAGCCCTGTTGATACTTACTCATTTATAAGGGAGGAGCCGGAAACCATAAGGCATGAATTAATTTTGGACGAGAGCCAGAATTGGGACGACGATGAAATTATCCCCGAAGAAAGCGAAGAGCCAAAACAGGTAAAGAAAAGAAAAATAAGCCCGGCTACAGTTGACGAAACCATCGCTGACGAAACTGATGTAAAAGAGGCTGTGCTTGCTGAAAACGAAGTGAAAGCTGTATCCCAGGTAGCAGAAGCAACTAAAGAAGATGAGGTACTTACTGTTAATCAAAAAATGTCGTCGCAGCGGGGCGAAAAAGGGAGAGCCGAGCAGTTAAGCATTAAACCTATAAGTGATATTAAGCTTGCCATAACCCTTAACGATAAACTGCTGTATGTAAAAGATTTGTTCAATGGCTACAACCTGGCGTACAGCGAAGCTATTGAAATACTTAACCGCTTTAACACCTTTGAAGAAGCGTCGCGTTTTTTGAAAACCAATTACGTAACCAAAAATAACTGGGAAAGCAAACCCGCAACCACCGAGAAGTTTTATGCGCTGCTGAAAAGGCGCTACGCGTGAGGAAAGCGAAAAGCTTAAAGACTAAAGCAGAAAGCTTTTATGTTCCCCTGCACGGCTTTTTGCTTTCCGCTTTAAGCTCTCAGCTTTAAACTATCCCCATCCTGTTTGAATCCAGCTTTAGCAGCACAAACAACAGCATTGTAAAACTCAGCAATGATGACCCTCCGTAGCTGATAAATGGCAACGGAATGCCAATCACTGGGGCCAGGCCTATGGTGGTAGCAATGTTTATCATCACATGGAAAAATATGACCGATGCCACTCCATAGCCATAAATTCGCGAGAAAGGGGATCGCTGCCTTTCGGCGATGAAGATTATCCTTAATATCAAAAACAGGTATAAGCCCAAAACCACTATCGACCCTGCAAAGCCCCATTCCTCGCCTACTGTACAAAAAATAAAATCGGTACTCTGGGCGGGCACAAATGAGTATTGGGTTTGCGTGCCATGCAAATATCCTTTGCCCCAAAATTTACCCGACCCAATAGCAATTTTCGATTGGTTTACGTTATATCCTTTACCCCGCAGGTCGCTTTTGATGCCTATTACAATGTCGATACGTACTTTTTGGTGCGGCTGTAAAACATGATTATAGATAAACTTAACGCTTAAAACAAATGCCACGCAAATAGCCAAACCGGTAAGCATGGTGACCACCAACCGTTTATTTTTTCGTAATAATAAAACAACAAGCAGCGTAACTACACTTATTACCGCAATTACATATAAAGGGCTAAACAGAATAGATGTTAAAAAAAGAATGATAAATAAAGCGCTTATCACCAGGTAATAAGGCGAGAGCCCCTCGCGGTATAAAACAAAGATCAGGGAGTAAAAAACAAGCGTTGAGCCCATATCAGGCTGCAACAGGATAAGGAACATTGGGAAACCTATTATAGCTGCTGCGATTAAAAGCGAACGTAGCTCCGATACCCTGATATTCGGCCCACTTAAATACCGGGCCAAAAGCAGGCAGGTCGTAAATTTTGCAAATTCGGCGGGCTGCAGCCTCACCCCTCCCCCTAAAGATATCCATGCGCGGTTGCCGCCAACATCGCGCCCTACCACCAGCACCAACATTAGCAATAACATGGTTATACCATAAAATGCGGGCGATAATGCGGTTATAAACCTGCTTTCGAGTAACAAAATAACTATCGCTACGCTAATTGCGACTACAATATACCAAAACTGTTTACTATAATCTGTTTTAAAATCTATAATGCCGGGATGCCCTGCATCAAAAACAGCCGCGCGGATATTAAACCAACCAATAGTACAAAGCGCCAGGTAAATAAACACGGTTACCCAGTCGACATTAAAAAAGAAACTGCGCTGGTTATTCATCTTCTTTATGCATTACCTGGGCCGCCAAATACTTTGTTGATGTATCCTTCTTATTCCTGCGCGATGCACTTCTTAACTCCCCTTTCTTAGCCGGGATAGTTTGTTTTGGCTTTTTAAGTGTATCCTTCGCAGTAGTTTTTACTCTAACCTTAGGCCTGTATTCATCACTATCAGGGAGCAGGTTTTTATCCATTATATAATCTACCTCATCTTTTGGCTTTGTGATATTACCTGTTAAATATTTCTCGACAATATAACTCGCTATCGGGGCAGCGTAAGCAGCGCCGTATCCTGCATTTTCAACAATTACGGCGATGGCAATTTTTGGATGGTCGCGGGGGGCAAACGCCACGAAAATAGAGTTGCTTTTACCGTGCGGATTTTGTGCCGTGCCTGTTTTACCGCACATTACTATACCGGGTATCCTTGCAGCTGCGGCCGTGCCATTATCAACCACGCGCTGCATCCCATCAATAACAGGTTCAAAATATTGGGAGTCGATGCCAACGTAATTTCGTTGGGTGTATTCGGCTTTGGTGATTGGTTTATCGCCTATTGCCTTTATTAAGTGGGGCCTATAGTAGTAGCCATGGTTGGCAATGGTGCATTCAACATTTGCCATTTGCAGGGGTGTTGCCAATAACTCGCCCTGGCCTATAGCCAATGATATAATAGTGTTGGACCGCCAATGATTAGCCCCATAAGTTTTATCATAATATAAGGGCGTAGGGACATTGCCCCTGCGCTCATTCGGCAAATCCACATCAAGCTTAACGCCGAACCCAAATTTATTTACATCCCCACGCCAGGTTACAAAAGTAGGGCGTGTATTCTTTGAGCCGTTTTTATTCATTAACCGGTCAAAAACATTGCAAAAATACGTATTGCACGACATGGCGATGCCTTTGCGCAGGTCGGTAATACCATCAAAATGTTCGCAAGCTACCTTGTGGTTTCCTGCCAAATAATAATGCGGGCAAAAATAAGTAGTTTGCGGCGTGATAATGCCCTCCTGCAATGCTATTAAGGCATCCAGGGGTTTAAATGACGAGCCGGGTGGGTAATAAGCCTGTATTGGCCGTATCAGCATCGGGCTATAAGCATCCTCATACATTTTGGCCGCGTTGTTCCCGCGTTCGCGCCCAACCATCAGATTAGGGTCATAGGTAGGGCTGCTTACAAAAGCCAAAATTTCGCCGGTTGAGGGCTCAATGGCAACAATACTGCCTACCTTATTTTTCATCAGCTTTTCGCCCAGCTTTTGTATAGTGATGTCTAACGATGAAGTTAACCGCTGCCCGGCAACGGCCGCTGTATCATACACACCATTGGCATATTTGCCTTTTGACTTACCTCGTGAATCGACCATCGAGTTTTCCACACCTCTTTGTCCTTTTAAAACCGACTCGTACGATTTTTCGACGCCCGTAACACCTATATAATCGCCTGGGTGGTAATACCCACCCGATCGTTTTATATCTTTATCCTGTACTTCGCCAATAAAACCCAGGAACTGTGCTGCTACCGAATCCGGATAAATTCGAAGGTACCTTGTTGATGAATAAAACCCGGGAAACTCAGATAACCTTTCCTGCAGAGATGCATAAGTGGTTACGGAAAGTTGTTTTTCAAAAACTGATGGTAAGTATGGGGAATACTTTACAGCTTTAACCCATTGCTTATCAAATGCGGCCCTGTCAATGCCTAATAATTTACAAAATTCAACAGTGTCAAATGGCTTAACCTGTTTGGGTGTTACCATAATATCATAAAAAGGTACGTTTTGTACAAGTACCTTCCCGTTGCGGTCTAATATAGGGCCACGGGCAGGATTATGTATGATCAGACGGCGTACGTTATTGCTGGCATAAATTGCATAGCGGTCGTCAATTATCTGTATATAAAACAGCCTGGCCAGCAGTATAATAATGATGGTTATAAATATCCCCGCAATAACGTACCTCCGCTCAAAAAAACTATTCATTTACGTTCTTTCCTTCTAAAAAATAACAAGCCAGAAATTAAAATTAAAAATACTGTAAATAACGAACTCAACAGCACCCTGCCCAGGGTATATTGCAGTTCGGAAAAGTTAAAAGATTCAATACTGAAAAGGAAAAAATGGTGAAATAAGGTGAGGATTAATATATACGTAAAAAACCACCTGAAGCCCATTATACTAAGGGTCGGCTCTGGTTCGTTATCAAAGCCTTCTTTTTGGACAGTGATACTGATAAATATTATCCGCACAAGTGCCAGCAAAACACAGGCAGCCGCATGCAAGCCGGGAGTATCGTAAAAAGCATCGATAGTAATGCCCATAATAAATGCCAGAACGAATAATAATATATTGGGCGTTTCGAACGGCAGCAGTAAAATAAATAAAATATACAGGTAAGGCGTTGAAAGGTTATACAGTGAAATGTTTTTAAGTAAAAAAACCTGTATAAAAACCAATACTATAAACCTTAAAAGATTAATTAAAATAGTTTTACTCATCCTTCTTCTGCTGCGCCTCCAGACCCGCCTGCTCGTTAGCAAATTTATTGTCAACTACATCAACATATTGCAGTTTGCTGAAATCAACAGCAATGGCCACTTCCATATTTAAAATAAAACCGCCGGCCTTGGTATGCAGGCTGCTTATTGTCCCTATCGATATCCCCTCGGGAAAAAGCGAATAGCCCGATGTAACCACCTTTTCGCCAAGCTTTGGCTGAGCGTTGTTTGATACATCTTTCATCAGGCATTTATGAGGGTTAAGGTCATCACCCCATTCAACATATCCAATTTCTTTATTATTGGCCAGCATAGCACTAAACTGTGAGTCTTTATGTAATAACGACTGCACAACGGCAAAATGGGTAGACACAAAAACAACCTTGCCAACAATGCCTTTATCGCAAATAACACCCATCCCCTTTGTAATGCCCTGGTTGCTTCCCCTGTTAATGGTAAGGTAATTATTAATACGATTAACCGAGTTATTGATCACCCGGGCTACAATGTATTCATACTGCTGTTTATAAACGGTATCGGTTACCTTATGTTTATTCAGAGTATCGATGTAAAACGAAGACTTTAGCTGATTACGCAATTGCGCGTTTTCGCGGGCCAGGTTATCATTAACATCTTTTAATGATAAATAACTATAAAATTCGCTCACCCTCGCATAAAGGTTACCGGTAACTTCGTTGGATGAGTTTATAAATGCAGCCTTCTGAAATGAATTGTACTTCACATAAATAATAAGCGAGGTAACCTCAAAAATAAGGAACAAAAAAAATGCGTTGTACTTACTGATAAATATCCAGAGGTTACGCATTGTTAGTTACGATTTTAGATTTACGATTTACGAATTAGTTGAACAATCGTCAATCTGAAATCGTAAATCGTAAATAGAGTTATTGCATTAAAAATTTAAAATTCCCAATATTTTTAAGGGCTGTACCTGTTCCGCGGACTACGGCGCGAAGGGGGTCTTCGGCTACGTGAACGGGCAGCTTGGTTTTTGCGGCTATACGCTTATCAAGGCCGCGCAGCAAGGCGCCGCCGCCGGTTAAGTATATGCCGGTTTGATAAATATCTGCCGAAAGCTCCGGCGGGGTAATTTCCAAAGCTTTTAAAATCGCTTCTTCAATTTTCGAGATCGATTTATCCAGACAATGGGCGATCTCGGAATAGGAAAGCATAATTTGTTTTGGAACGCCTGTCATCAGGTCGCGGCCCTGTACGGCGAAATCTGCAGGTGGGTCGGCCAGCTCAGGCAAAGCAGCACCTACTTCAATTTTTACCTTCTCAGCAGTACGGTCGCCGATCATGATGTTGTGCTGGCGACGTATATATTGTACAATGTCGGAGTCGAAGTTATCGCCCGCTACACGGATAGACTGATCGCAAACGATACCTGATAAAGCGATAACCGCAATTTCGGTAGTACCACCGCCGATATCGATGATCATGTTGCCCATAGGCTCTTCCACATCGATGCCTATACCTACTGCAGCAGCCATTGGCTCGTGGATGAGATAAACCTCTTTGGCGCCTGCAATTTCGGCAGAGTCGCGCACAGCACGTTTTTCAACTTCGGTAATGCCCGATGGGATACAGATCACCATACGTAACGACGGGAAAAACCATCCTTTACCCTGGTTGATCATTTTAATCATGCCGCGTATCATGTGCTCGGCAGCGTTAAAGTCGGCAATTACACCATCTTTTAAAGGCCGTACCGTACGGATATTATCGTGCGTTTTGCCTTCCATCTGCATGGCCTGGCGGCCTATGGCAATTACTTTATTAGTTGTCCGGTCAAACGCCACTATCGAGGGTTCGTCAACAACAACTTTATCATTATGTATTATGAGGGTATTTGCGGTACCTAAATCAATAGCAATTTCTTGTGTAAAAAAATTAAATAGACCCATTTGGTGTTATTTGAAAATTAGCTGCAAAGTTTATAAATATAGTTGAATAAGTTGATGATTGGGTTGATTAAGTTAGATTAGGTTGATTGAGTTGATTAAGTTATTTTTTCTGTGTTATTATTTTTACAACTTAATCAACCCAATCAACTTAACCAACCTACTTAACCTCTCTCAATGTTTAAAATGCCGTACGCCGGTTGTTACCATAGCGATGTTTTTCTCATCGCACATTTCAACTGAAAGCTTGTCGTTTATTGAGCCACCTGGTTGCAATACGGCCAAAATACCTGCCTCTGCCGCCAGTTCCACACAATCAGGAAAAGGAAAAAAGGCATCCGAGGCCATCACTGCGCCGTTGAGGTCGAACCCAAAACTTTCTGCTTTAATAATAGCTTGTTTTAACGAGTCAACCCTTGAGGTTTGCCCGACGCCGCTGGCCATCAATTGGTTATTTTTTGCAAAAACAACGGTGTTTGATTTGGTGTGCTTCACTACTTTATTTGCAAAAAACAAATCCCTTAGCTCATGCGCTGTCGGTTGCCTTTTTGTAACTGTGGTCATTTGTTCCGGCCCTTCTATTACTTCATCTTTATCCTGCTCAATTACCCCGTTAAGCAGGGTTTTAAATTGCTTGGCCGGCAATACTACCGGCTGTCGAATCAGTATAATACGGTTCTTTTTCTCTTTTAGTATAGCAATAGCATCATCGGTAAAAGCTGGCGCTATCAAAACTTCGTAAAATATTTTGCTTATTTCTGTGGCAGTATCGGCATCAATTTCGTCATTAGCGATAATTACGCCGCCAAAAGCCGATACCGGGTCGCAGGCCAAAGCATCTATCCACGCCTCTTTTATAAAGTTACGCGATGCTATGCCGCAGGCATTGGTATGTTTTAAAATAGCTATAGTCGGTTCGGTAAATTCATCGATGAGGGCAACTGCGGCGTCAACATCCACCAGGTTATTGTATGATAATTCTTTACCATGCAACTTGGTGAACATCCTGTCTAAATCGCCATAAAATACACCCTTTTGGTGCGGGTTTTCGCCATAACGCAAAACCTGGCTGGTTTGAATACTTTCTTTAAAAACAGGTAGTGGTTCTTCCTGGTTAAAGTATTGGAATATGGCAGTATCGTAATGCGATGAAATATTGAATGCTTTATGCGCAAATGCCCTGCGCTGATCAATAGAAGTCTCACCGTTTTGAGTTTTCAGGATATTTTCAAGCGCAGAATAATCTTTTTTTGATGCGATGATCACTACATCTTTAAAGTTTTTCGCTGCCGCACGGATAAGCGAAATGCCGCCGATATCTATTTTTTCGATGATCTCATCTTCTTCTGCATTCGACCGTACAGTTTCCTCGAAGGGATAAAGATCGACAATAACCAGATCGATCTCAGGTATATCATATTGGGCAAGCTGCTGCTCGTCGCCTTCAAAATTCCTTCGGGCCAAAATACCACCAAACACCTTGGGGTGCAGCGTTTTAACACGACCGCCCAATATAGATGGATATGAGGTAAGGTCCTCAACCGTTATAACATCAATACCTAAATTACGGATAAACGTTTCTGTACCCCCCGTTGAATATAAAGTCACACCAAGGCGGTTTAACTCACGGATTATAGGTTCAAGATTGTCTTTGTAATAGACTGAAATTAAAGCGTTTTTTATTTGAACAGGCTGACTCATTTACAGGGTGTTTTTTGAGCCGCAAAGGTAGGGATTTGAGACTATAGATTGGTGATTTGAGTTTAATTTTTTTGGGGGAAATAATAAATCGTTTTTAAGCGGTAAAACCAAATGGAATATAAGGTTTAAAATCTATAATAGAATCAGTTAAATAACGTTAACATCCAATATTTTGTTGTTATTTAAACCGCCATCCAAACTACAATCACATGAAATATATTTTGATAACCCTTTACATTTTTCTGGCTGCTTTAGGGGCAATTGCCCAACCGGAAAATGGGTTTGCCAACCAGCCTGCACCGCCTGTAATTTTTCAACAATGTTTAAATAAAGAAGTACCCCCCAATTTTTATAAGGGTAAAATCCTTGTTATTGATTTTTGGGCTACATGGTGCGCACCGTGTATTGCAAATTTCCCGCACTTTAATAAACTGGCTGAAACATTTCAGAATAAAGATATTGTTTTCGCAGCCTTGACCGATGAACCGGCCCGAACAGCGCAGCGTTTTTTTGCAAGGACTAAAAAACAATTGAACGGCCTGAAACTGATTGATACATCCAGAACCACCAGCAGGGCTTTCAAAGCATTTTATATACCTTATTGCGTAGTTATTGACCAGGATAATATTATTAAATGGGCAGGAGATGGCGCCGAATTGACTGATTCAATTATATTGAGGGTTATAAAAAAAGAAGCACCTATAGTGCAACAACGAGAAATAGTTAAAGCGTCTCTGCCATCAAAGAGGCCTGTTAAACCGCTATTCTCTTTCAATATAAAACTATCCGATACCACAAAAAAAGGGGCTGCGATTGCCAATTCAGCTAACTACAAAGGTGACGTATTGGATTTTACAAGAACCAACACGAAACTGGGGGACTTTTTAGAGCAGCTTACTGGTTATGGCAAACGAACAAGGATAATTACAGGCGACACCGCCAAATTAAATCAACTGATAGATGTAGATTTTGAAAGCAAGTTTGATACTACCCTTTTCAGGAAATACACCAACACTTTATTATTAAATAAACCCAGGATTAACCTTTTGATGTCCCTGATGGGCGATGCTTTAAACTTTGATACAAAAGTTATTAAAGCAGCTAAAAAGCATTATGAGCTTATTGTAACTGATAGTGTTAAGCTACATACTTTTATGTCAATGCAAACCCATCACAGCAGTTTCTCGGATGATTATTTTCCAAAATTTGAAATCGTAGGCTATACCCTGAAAGACATGGTTACAAATCTTGAGGAAAGCACCAAAACCATTATTACAACGGATATAGCTGACAAAATGCGATACGACCTTTCATTGGATATTAGTGATTTAAAGACCCTTGATCAAAGTTTAAAATTTCATGGACTGAGTTTAAAGGAAGTAAACAGCGAAGTTGAATTGCTGACCGTTACTTTTTATTGACAGATGTCCATATTGTTATTATTGCCTTCTGGCACCGGTTATAAACGTGGCTTTAATGTCCTGGGGATCATTTATCGCCCTGTAAAATGCATCCAGGTAATCGGTCATTTCTTTTTTCGAGGCTGAGGTAAACAAATTGAAGTTATTGATAGCGGCGTAAATATTCGCCTTCTGCTCATTATAAATTCCCAACGCATACTTTAGCTCCTCCATAGTTCTGGGGAAACCCCTGTAAAGACGTTCGCGGACGCTCGAAATGCCCAGCCTCTCATCTGGCGCAGCATAAGTAGTATTTACAAAGCCCGAAGAATCGAAATCATAAGGCACTACACAGGGCCTTGACAATGAATCGCTTTTAGAGTGAAGCAATTTAATGTTATGATTTACCGGCACCGACCAATCGGTATTGGCTATCATATACTCAAAAATGGCAACTATAGTCATTTGGCGGCGGTCCGTTGCTTCAGTGCCAACTTTTTTCCCTTTCCAGACTTCGCAATCATTTCTTTTGGCTACCTGCTTAATATCTTCCATCAGAAAAGCGTGCTGGGTAATTGTTTTTTTCTTCCCGCTACTATCCTGGTAGCTTAAATTCAGAAGACGCACGCGAAAGCTTTTATCAGTGATCATGTTATAAATTTTATAGATCATGAACTCTTTTAAGAGGTTTTGGTCATCGGACCGGGTTGCCATGCATGAACTAACCAATTTAAGCGTTTTCAGCTTATGAAAAGCAGCGTCTTTATCGTCGTTAAAGGTAAGCCACAGCGGCGGAAGATAACAATACCCCCGCCTGAAATGCCCCCTTACTGTTATAGAGACAGGGTTATCGATCTTTGAGGTATCATCCAGACGGCAGCTGAACATCGCGGGGAAAATAACGCCTTCTTTAGCTTTATTTGCCAATACCTTTTTAATATTAAACGTGAGGGTAGCGTTAACGACGGAAGTATCCTGAAAAAATTTTACCCTGTCAACAACTTTTTGGGCATAAGAAATATCATTTATCGAAACAATTAAAAACAACAAGGCCGCAAAAAAAAGCTTCATAGCGCGCACGGGTTTAAGGTGAATGGATATTGATTTAAACATAACAAAAAACATTAAAGAAACAGGAAATAAAAATAATATCTTCGATAAAATATAAGCAAAGCATAGCCGGTAAAAGGGCGGTAACTGCCGTAAATCAATAAACGAAAATATCAGCGATATTAAACTACATAAAACTAAAATGGAGAACGAAAATTTGACCGCAAACGAACTGACAGACAATTTAGCGAAGAAGCAGCCAGCCAATAAAAAAGAAACAAAAGGGGGATATGCCACACAATTAAAAAAGAACAAGCATCATTTGCGCGGCATACAAACCATGTTCAAAAACTCATCATCAAACCACCAGCGCTTAAGTATGATGGCCGATAATAAAGCTTTCATCATGATTACGGTAAATTCAATCATCATATCGGTAGCTATTGGCGTGCTTGTAGGCAAATTTATGCCGAACCAACGCCTCATCTATCCAACAGTTTTATTGGTGGGGGTAAATATTATAGCAATTATTTATTCGGTACTGGCAACACGGCCCAACATCCCTAAAGGAACTTTTACCAGGGAACAGGTTGCAAATAAAAGCGTAAACCTTTTGTTTTTTGGCAGCTATTACAAAATGGAACTGAAAGACTTTGAATACGGCATAAGGGCAATGATGGACGACAGCGAATTTTTGTATGGCAGCCTTATAAAGGATATTTACTGGCAAGGTAAGGTGTTGGGGCGCAAGTTTAATTTATTGCGTGTATCATATAACGTATTTATGTACGGGATGGCTGTTTCCGTGGCTGCTTACCTTGCCCTGGCATTTTTTTAAATTTTTATGTGCCCTGCCAAGTCTGAAGCCGAAAGTCCGAAGTCTTAAGTCGAATGTGTGTATTTCTCTTGACTTTGGACTTCAGACTTTCGACTTGAGACTACTTCTTATGCCCTTTGTGATGTTTTTTCTTTTTATGGTCTTTATTTACATCAAGCACCAATAGTTCCGAACCGCCCTGCCCTCTAATTTCCAAATCATCAAACAATGCTTCGTCCGAAAGGTCGAGCTTGTGTGAGTGTTCCCAATCGTGATCGGCAATTTTTTGCAGGCGCTCAATTACATCTTCATCATGTACTTCTATGGCAAGTTCGCGCCTGTGGTCAAAGCTGCCCGGAGCGAGATTAATTGAACCGATAATTGCCTTGCACCCATCTGCAAGCAGCATTTTACCATGCAGCTTTAAATGCTTCAATTTATGTATTTTAATACCCGAATCTTCCATTATGCGTAAACCGCCAACGCCCTCCACTATCTTTTCCATTTTAAGGCTGTGCGGCGGCGGCACCATCGCATGTACCTTTACCCCGCGCATTGCTGCCCTCACCATCCGCTCTATAATTACCAAATCCTGGTAACGTTCATTCTGCACAAAAAGGGTGTGTTTTGCACTATCTATAAACCGGGCTATTCTTTCGCGCCCGTTAAGGCTGCACCAAATTAAACTGGCGTCTTCACCTGGCTCAAACTTCGTACGGTGCCAGTCGGCATCGAAACACAAAACAACTTCCTCCACCTCTTTTGGGTGTGATGTAACAATGGCATAATCCCTTGTTTCGGTAAGGTTTTTTGATACCCAATTCAATGATTTCACAAAGGCCAGCTTCCCATCAAGCACCATCGACTTTTCGTGCGTTATAATAAAATCAGGGTTAGTGTCACGCACTTCGATACCCGCTTTTTCAAGTTTTACACGGGCGTCCTCATTTTCTTCTTCGCCGTTGCGCCTTGATGGGTTAAGCATTACTTTTATTTTCACGCCACGCTGCTTTGCAGCAATCACCGCGTCAAGCAATTCGGCATCCGAAAAAAGGAACATTTTTATTAATAAGGTTTTAGCAGCGCTGTTGATAGCATCAACAATAGGCTTTACCGTATCATCAGGAAAAACAATGACCGAACGTTGAAACATGACAATTATAAATGTTCTGTTTGGGGTTATTTTAAAGCTGGTAAGCTACGAAATAATTTTCTGCATCGAATGTTTTACGCTCGATTGAATATGGCAAAGTTCAGCATAAATTTCCCCTTTGTCCATCAGTTCGTCATGTGTGCCTTCTTCGGCAACGTATCCGTCATGCAATACAATTATCTTATCACAATCGCAAATAGTGCTGAGGCGATGGGCAATGGTAATAACAGTGCGCCCCACCATCAGCTGCTCCAGTGCTTCCATAACAATTTTTTCAGCTTCAGGGTCGAGCGAAGCAGTTGGTTCATCCAAAATAAGGATTGGTGAATTACGCACTACCGCCCTGGCTATTCCTATCCGCTGCCGCTGGCCTCCCGATAAGGTTAGCCCATGTTCGCCTACCAATGTTTCATACCCATGTGGCATCTTCGAAATAAATTCGTGGGCATTTGCCAGTTTTGCTGCTTCAATTATCTCTTCCTCTGTAGCTTCAGGCCGGCCATAGGCAATATTATCCCGCACGGGGCCATAAAAAAGTACAGTATCCTGCAACACAAAGCCTATTTGAGCACGCAAGCCATCGAGGGTAAAATCAGTAATATCTTTACCATCAATCAATACTCTTCCACCGGTAGGGTCGTAAAAACGTGCAATAAGGCTTACTATGGTCGATTTTCCGCCGCCCGTCGGCCCGCAGATACCAACGCGCTGCCCGCTATTAATATGTATGCTGATATCCTTTAAAACCGGGGACAAGGGGTTGTAAGCAAAGGATACGGAGTCGAATGTTATATTGCCAGTAAGCCTGCCGGGATCTACTGCATTTGGCTTTTCAGCTACAATTATAGCCGTATCCAAAATAGCTTGTATCCGCTCCAATGCGATTGTGGCCTGCGCAATATTGCTGGTCATTTTGGCCAAATCCTGCACCGGGGAGAAAAATTTATTCATGTACCACAAAAAAACAGTAAGCGTGCCTACAGTCATTGCCCCTTTAAGGACAAGATTGGTACCCTGGAACAAAACCAGCGCAGTACAAACAGATACAGTAATAGCTATAACGGGCGATAACACCGACTTTACACGCCGGGCCTTTAAGGCGGCGCCCACCGTTTCAAGACTGGCCTTTTTAAGCCTGTCTTCTTCCAGTTCCTGCCGTCCGAAGGCGTTTACCGCGCGGATGGACTCGAGTCCTTGCTGCAATACGGCCAGCATGTTGCTTTGGTCTTTCCGCACTTCGCGGGTTGCCTTTTTCATTACTTTTTTAAAACGCATTACAAACAACAGCAGAAATGGCGTAACGCCTATGGCCACAAGCGTAAACCCCACATGCAGAAAAAACATAATGCCAAGCATCCCTACTATGGTAAGCGAATCAACTATAATGCTCATCAGGGTTGAGGCGGCAAAATCCTGTATGGTTGAAACATCGGTAGTAATGGTACTCAATAAATTTCCGGTTTGGTGGGTGTTATAATACTCGAGCGATAGCCTTTGCAGGTGATGATATATCTGTCTGCGTAGATCGTTGGAAACATATTGCGCTACACTTTCAGTAAAATAATTATTCATGTAGCCGGCAAATGAACCAATCGCTGCCATCAGCATCAGGCTGATAGCAGCAACGGCAGCAAATTGAACTTTATTTTCACCCGGAAAAACGGCATCCATCCAAGCCAACCAATGCGGCAGCTTATGATGGCCGATAACATTATCAATAATTATCTTCAATGGCCAGGGTGTAGCCAGGCTCATAACGGTCTCAAGCAGCATTGCAAAAAAGATGATGAGCAACCATTTTTTGTAAGGGCTTACCATCACCCAAACCAGCTTTGCCAGGTTTTTTGACGGAAGCGCCTTCAGCGGGGGTGGATCTGTTTGGTTGAAGGAGCTTGAAAATTCGGTTTTCATCAAATACGCACTGTTTTACTTATCGCGGTGTTTTTTATCAATTAACCAAAGATATGCGTTAACCTTGTTTTCACAATGGTTTGGCAGGTGAAAAATGGTACTACAATAATTTTGATCATCCATAACTATGTTGTAAGATAGTGTTACTTTAGAATATTACAATGTTGATTATCAAATCAGATTCGGGGGAGAAACTACGTGTCTTTTTGATAGCTAAAACCTTAACACTATTGTCCTCAACGCAATTGGCATTAAAATGAATAAACAACAGCTAATAGAAAAACTTACCGGATTAAAAATTAACCCAGCGGACTATTCCTTAGATGGCCCATTTATTGAGGGCGTTATGCTCGAACGTACAGTTAATTATTATTCCGACAATAAACAGTATGATGAATGGAGGGTATTTGAACACGAAAGGGGAAATCGTTACACAGAAAAAATATTTTATTCGGAAGAAGGTGCTTATAACGATGTTTATGAACGTTTTAAGAAATAGAAAGAGCAACTAATCTCTAATCTCCAGTCTCTAATCACTACCTTCAGCTTTTCATCTTCTTCAGCAAACTTTCTATCACGCGTGGAAAATGCTGGTGCTCCAATTGCTGGCCTTTGAATTTGATGACTTCAAGGTTGTCGTCCGGGTCAATTTTAAAGCGGGACTGGTGGATGATCTCGCCCTCATCGTACTTATCGCTTACAAAATGAATGGTAATGCCCGATTCATCTTCTTTAGCAGCCAGTACGGCATTATGCACATGATCGCCGTACATGCCGGCACCGCCGTATTTAGGCAATAATGCAGGGTGAAGGTTAATAATTTTATTGGGAAATGCGTGCAGTAAAGATTCCGGCACCAGCCATAAAAAGCCGGCCAGTACAATAAGGTCAACCTGCAGGTTTTTAAGCAGCCTTATCACATCATCAGTTTCATAAAATTCGTACCGGGTGAATATATGGGCAGGGATCTCGAAATTGTCTGCCCGTTGCAATACGTAGGCCTGTGGGTTGTTGGTGAGTATCAATACTACTTCCGCCTCGGCATTACGTTTAAAATGCTCCATAATTTTTTGAGCATTCGACCCTGACCCTGAAGCAAAAATCGCTATTCTTTTTTTCATCAAAACAGTATACTTTCCAATGCTATTAATCTAACCTGTGTTTTACTTATTTGTTTTGATCGAACATACAAATGCAGTTAAAACCCAGGAAGCGTTTTATACCTGGCCAAATATAAAGTTTTCATTGCAATTGTTTGCCTCCAAATGCAAATGATGTTTTATTATTTATATTAATATAACCTGTGTTTTACAAGCGGCTTAATCTGCCCCGTTTACCTTTTGGCGAACAAAGCCCCACTGTATGATCCGTCGGTGCTGGGTCAACGAATAATTTGGCTGGATATCGCCCGTTTGGAGTACCAGGGAGAATTGCCCCAGGTTTTGTATACTGGCGTTTGAAAACGGCATCGAGTTATCTTTGGCAACAGTATCTTTACAAACAATATTGGCCTGCAAAAAAACCTGGTCTGATGATAATGTCCACGATGCAGCGGGCGGTGTTTGTGCTATGCAATCAAAATTAGTGTAGGTACAAGTGTTATTTGTATAAAAAGTAAAATCCTGTATCGAGTCGCACTGCGCATTTAAAGTATCGGTAGATATCAGCTGGTCGCCTACATAATTAGCAGCTGTTACCGAGGCCAGCTGCCATGTACCACCTGTAAACAGTGCCTGTATAGGGCTTTGGTTATTTTTTTTGCACGAATTTATAATGAGGGCAACAATTAAACCCATTAAGATCAGTAATAACCGTTTACTTTTCATTTGTAGCATTTGGGCAAAAATAAAAAATCCCGGCCATTATATTAGCGGGGCGTAATAATAACTGTTTTAAACGGCTAATATTACACGATTAGTATGATTATTAGGATTAACAGGATAATTGAAACCCGAACTTAAAAGTTAATCTGATATATCTTTAAAATCCCGGTAAATCGTGTTTAAAATCCTGACAATCGTGCCCAAAGATCAGCGCAATCTCATAATCGATTTAAATTGACAGGGGGGTAAAAAATTCATGTGTAATCATATATATTTGTTGCAACACCAAACTTAAAGTAAAAACAATATGATACCAGTAAAAGGCTATGCAGCGCCTGAAGCAAAGGTTGCTTTAGCGCCATTTAAATTTGAGCGCCGCGAAGTTGGGCCTCACGATGTACAAATAGAAATAGCTTATTGCGGGGTTTGCCACTCGGATATCCACCAGGTGCGTGATGAGTGGGGCGGCTCAATTTTCCCGATGGTGCCCGGGCACGAAATTGTAGGAAAAATAACCAAAATTGGCAGCGGGGTAACCAAATTTAAAGTTGGCGAAACTGCCGGCATCGGTTGCTTTGTGGATAGCTGCCGCCATTGCCCAAGCTGCCTTGCCGGTTTGGAACAATATTGCGATGTTGGCATGATAGGCACTTATAATGGCCGCGACAAAGAGGGCAACCCTACTTATGGCGGGTACTCCAACCAGATTGTAGTTGATGAAAATTACACATTGCACGTTTCCGATAAATTACCATTGTCAGGCGTTGCCCCATTGCTTTGCGCAGGTATTACCACATGGTCGCCTTTGAAAGAGTGGAAAGTTGGCAAAGGGCATAAATTAGGCGTGGTTGGGTTAGGTGGCCTGGGCCACATGGCGGTTAAACTTGGTGCCTCATTAGGCGCCGAGGTTACCGTACTAAGTACCTCTGCATCAAAAAAAGTGGATGCCGAAAAACTTGGCGCACACCATTTCGTAGTAACGAGCGACCCGGAACAGGTAAAAGCAGTTGCCGGCACTTTTGATTTTATCATCAATACCGTTTCGGCACAGCACGAATATGATTTCTTCCTGCAATTGTTAAAACTGGACGGTACTATGATATTGGTAGGCGTCCCGCCTGATGCCCCTAAAGTATCGGCATTTAATCTAATTATGAAACGCCGCCGTTTGGCAGGCTCGCTAATCGGCGGGATAAAAGAAACCCAGGAGATGCTGGATTATTGCGCCGAACACGGGATTACATCGGATGTTGAAGTAATTAATATCGATTATATCAATGAAGCTTACGAGCGCATGATAAAAGGCGATGTACGTTACAGGTTTGTAATAGATATGGCTTCTTTATAATTTAGTTGATTAGGTTGGATTGGGTTGATTAGGTGAATGGTTGGGATTATTAAAATCCTGGAATAGTCAAGGGGCTTTTTATCAACTACTCACCCAATCAACTTAATCAACCCAATCAACTTAAAATGACCGTTCCTTTCAAGCAACTCCAATCCGAATTTAAACGGGTACTGCTTTCTTTAAATTTTACTGAAGAAAAAGCTGAACTGTGCGCCACCATTTTTGCCGAAAACAGCAGGGATGGCGTATATACCCATGTCTTAAACCGTTTCCCCACATTTGTTGAATTTATAAAAGAAGGCCTGGTAAAACCAGGTGCTGACCCTGCAATTGAAAATGCTTTCGGCTCGTTGGAGCAATGGAATGGTAATTTGGGCGCAGGTATATTAAACGCCCGTTTTTGCATGGCCCGCGCAATTGAACTTGCCGAAACAAACGGCATTGGCTGCGTAGCGTTAAAAAACACCAACCATTGGATGCGCGCCGGCGCTTATGGCTGGCAGGCTGCCGAAGCAGGCTTAATAGGTATTTGCTTTACCAACACCATAGCCAACCTGCCACCATGGGGTGGGCTTGATCCTCGTTTGGGGAATAACCCACTCGTTATTGCTATACCGCGTAAGGATGGGCATGTGGTTTTGGATATGGCTATTTCGCAATATTCGGTAGGTAAGCTCAATCTTTATAAAAACCAAAACAAGGAATTGCCTTTGCCCGGCGGCTATGATGATAATGGCAATTTGAGTACCGATGCCGCAGAAATACTGGAATCAAAAAGATTGTTGCCTGTTGGTTTCTGGAAAGGATCCGGCCTATCGCTGGTGCTTGATCTACTGGCTACCGTATTAAGCCAGGGGAATTCAACCGCAAAAATTACGCAAAGTGAAAAGGAAAGCGGCGTGTCGCAGGTGTTTATCTGCATGAAGCCTGATAATAGCGAACATACATCCCAGTTAATTGAAGAGATTATCAGCTACACCAAAACCAGTCGGCCGGAGCATGAAAGCGGTTCAGTTTTTTATCCCGGCGAAAATACTTTGAGGACAAGGGAGAAAAGTTTAAAAGATGGTGTTTGGGTAGATGAGGCGATTTGGGAGAAGGTGCTGGGGATATGAGGGTTGATATTTAGTATAATAAGTTTTGTATATTTGTATTGAGGGAAATATCTAAAACGGCATTTTTAATTTTAAGGCCATGTATATAGAAGCAAAAAAACTGCATATCATTGAGGAAGTGCTCAAAATAAACAATGATGCCGCTTTATCTGCATTAGAAAGTTTTTTGAAAAAATCGAAAAGCGAAGAAAATTTAACAAACAAATCCGGTTTTAGCGAATTTTCAGGTATTTGGTCTAAAAGTGAAGCTGAAGAAATAGAGAAGATTATTTCGGAGTCGTGCGAAACTATTCATCCTGATGACTGGAAATAATATTCTTTTAGACACTAATTAGACACTAACATTGTAATTGAGTTATTTAAAGGGAACGCTTCAGTAACCACTTCACTGCAAACACATAAATCAGTTAATATTCCATTTGCTGTTTTGGGAGAACTGTATCTTGGAGCCTATCGATCCTCAGATTTCAAAAAGCACATAAAACAAGTAAACGATTTCTTAAGCAAATGTGACGTACAATGAAACAGCAAATCATTATGCTTTGATCAAAACCAGTTTGCTCAATAAAGGAAAACCGATTCCCGAAAATGATATTTGGATAGCGGCGATTGCTAAACAATACGACCTGAACTTAGTTACACGGAATAAACATTTCAACGAAATTGATGGGGTAAGTATAACTTATTGGTAAACTTTAAAAGAGTGTTGGTGCGACTCATTGCACAATTTAAATTACCCAAACTTTATGATATTGACATCACCATAACCGCCCCCTCTAATTGCCCATCTTAAAAATATAAATTATCCAGCTTTGGTTCCATCTTAAACAACCTAAAATAATAAGAAGTATAAGGCAGGTTGAGGTGATGATAAGCGTGCGCCATACTTCATGGTTGAATAAGGTATAGGATGCGCCAACCATTACCAATGATAGCAACAGCGCGCCGCTGGTTGCCGTTACCGGGAATAAAAGCAAAATAGCACCGGTTAATTCCAGACAGCCAATAAAAGTTAGCAACCAGGGTGCATATCCCCATTCGTGAAAATGTGCTGAAGTTATTTCGTTGCCTGCCAATTTTTTATAGCTTACATACAGAAAAAAAATAGCCAATAATATTGTAAGCGCCCACACCCCTGTTGATCTTAAAATGGTCATAGTTTTTATTTTTTAATATGCCAAAGATCAGTAAGGGTAAAACAAATCTTCTTATCATATGATATGAAACAACCAGGATCTATTTTTTTAACTGCGCCCTTATACGGCTGAGGGAAATGGGGGTAATACCAAGATAAGAGGCGATATGATAGGCAGGCACCAATTGTTCAAGCGCGGGATATTGTTTTTGAAGCAGTTCATATCGCTCTGTCGCCGAAAGCGTGAGTAATTGGTATTCTTTTTCAAATTTTTTCATGAGCAGGTTATGTGCGAAGGCGTGTTCAACTTTGAGCCAGAAAATATCTGTACTAATGAGTTTTTTATATTCCGCGTAGCGGATAGCCACAACGGTACTATTGGTTAATGCCTGGATACTAACGATAGAAGGTTTGCCAACCACTAAATCGTAATACGAACCTGTAAAATCACCTTCAAAACCAAAAGCTTTGTTAAACTCCCTACCATTATTATCGGTATAATATTCGCGGAAAGCCCCTTTAACTATAAATGCAGAATATATAGGGACCGAATTGGACTCAAGAAAAAACTCGTTTTTACCGTAATGTTTAAGCGTGCATAATTTATCCAGTTCCGCCAGCTCTTTAGCTTCTTCCCCGGTAAGCTTCCTCAGGGTATTTTTCAGGTCTTCAATTTCCTTCATTCTTAAATTAGTGCAAGTAAAATTAAAGAAAGTTGACTTAAAACGGGATACTTTCCGACTTCAGACTTTGAACTAAGGGCCCAGGACTTAAACCCCCATCATTCCCTCAAACCTTTCCCAAAAACCGTCTTTCGGTACCGGGGCAATAATAAGTACAGGTTCTTTTTTTATGGGATGGATAAATTGCAGTTTGCGGGCATGCAGGCTGATGCTTTTACGCAAGCTGCCGCGCGGGTAACCATATTTGTTATCGCCAACAATCGGGCACCCGAGTGTTGATAACTGCACCCTGATCTGGTGGGGGCGACCGGTTATCGGGTCAACCTCAATTAGGTAATAACCATCGAGCTGGCCTACAAGCTTATAATTTAGCTCCGAGCGCATGCTGCCCGCTACTTCATGATCATGCGCTTTGGTAACATTTTTTTGCTGGTTTTTAACAAGCCAGTGTATGAGATTGCCTGCTTCGGGCTGCGGGCGGTTACGGACAACGGCATAGTAGGTTTTATGCATATCGCGGCTTTTAAACATGGCGTTTATCCTGTCGAGCGCCTTGCTGGTTTTGGCAAAAAGGATAACGCCGCTTACGGGCCTGTCCAACCGGTGAACCACACCTAAAAATGCACCGTTGGGTTTGTTATATTTTTGGGCGATATACTTTTTAACCTTATCATCCAGCGATTCATCCCCGGTTTCATCCACCTGCACAATATCACCGGCACGTTTATTTACCGCAATAAGGTGGTTATCCTCATACAGTATATCGCTGTCGGTTATTGGCTGGTTGATGTATTTTATGTTGACTTTGGCCATAGGAATATCTTTTGTCCATAGACCATAGTCCATGGACCATAGCCAAAATAACTCTTCTTCCATGGTCTATGGACTATCGACCATGGACTTAAGACTCAAGACTTTCGACTTAAGGCTTAAGACTTAGTATTGCTCCTTCTCATCCGGGAAGCTTTTTGCTTTTACGTCGCTTACGTAATTTCTTATCGCGCCGTTCATTATCTCATTCAAATTGGCATATTGGCGTAAAAAACGGGGTTTAAACCCTTTATTTATGCCCAGCATATCATGGATCACCAAAACCTGGCCATCACAATGGCGGCCTGCGCCTATGCCAATGGTTGGTATGTTCAGGCTTTCGCTTACTTCTTTAGCCAGCGCCGCCGGAATTTTCTCAAGCACTATGCCAAAACACCCAAGTTCCTGTAATTTAAGGGCGTCTTCACGCAATTTTTGTGCTTCTGCCTCGTGTTTGGCCCTTACCGTGTAGGTGCCGAATTTATAAATTGACTGCGGTGTTAGTCCCAGGTGCCCCATAACCGGGATGCCTGCAGTAAGTATCCGGCTAATAGATTCGGCTATTTCAACACCGCCTTCCATTTTTACACTGTGGGCGCCCGCTTCCTTCATGATGCGGATGGCGGAGTTCAACGCTTCCTTTGAATTTCCCTGGTATGAACCAAATGGCAGATCGACCACCACTAAAGCGCGTTTTGCC
>JABDCF010000003.1 GCA_013288235.1 Bacteroidota bacterium
TTCAAAATACTTAGATGAAGAACAGGCCGCAAATTTTGTTGCCGGTTCCAACAGCCCTTATATAGCTAATCTATAGCAAAACAACGTTTTGCGTTTTTTCTTAATTAATTTCAGGATGAAGGTATTTTAACAGGTGATCGTATAAAACTATATCCAAACCATATACATCTTTCCTGAATTGCAGGTTATTATTCTCATCGGCCCAGCAGGTTGTATAAGTAATATAAACAGGCACTTTTTTAGGTAAATATATGGTAGTTGGATCCGGGTTATCTTCGCCCATGTCAGTTACTATCGTTTTATATTTTTCTCCATCGCCAAATAATGATAGTGCCAAAGCCTGTGGGTCACCTAAACGGACACAGCCGTGGCTAACTGCACGCATGCTTCTAAAAAAAGCAGATTTTACAGGCGTATCATGCAAATAAACACTGCTTTTATTATTAAACAGAAATTTTATCTTTCCTAATGAATTACCATCGCCCGGTTCTTGTTTAAACTCATAAGGCAGGTTTTCTTTTGTTATTTTAGTCCAGTCTATATCTTCCGGGTTAGGCACAAGCTTGTCGTCTTCATAAACATCAATACTGTTATTCGCCAGGTAAAAACGGTCTTTGGCGGCCTGAACTATAATCTCCTTATTAGCTATGCTTTTCGGTATATTCCATACCGGGTTTACATCAACGCTATGTATCAAGCTGTTTAGCAGCGGGGTCTCATGTTCATTTGGTTTGTCTTCTTTGCAGGTATCGTTATAAGTTTCTAAAGTGTTCGCATTATCCATATTCCTGCCCTGGCCCACGCAAACCTTCATTTTTAGTACAGACCGACCGCTATCTATTACATTTAATCCAAAATCAGGAATGTTGACTATCACGTACTTTTCTTCAAATGGTTTATTCCTCCATCGCAGGCGCTCCAGGTTTACTAATAAAATGCGTTTTGTTTCCTCCTGTGATATCCCTTTAGCTGTAAAACCTATCTTCAAAGCATTTTGCAAAGCAATATATTCAGGGCTTTTTGGCTGGATGCTGTCGAGGTAATTACGCATATTGCCAATGTGAAAAACCCGGATCATCGATATACTATCAGGCTGTTTAGTAGCTAAAAAATACCTTTGGTATATATATTTAGGGTTGATAACACCATACTGCAATGCATTGGTATAATTGATAAGTGAGTTGGCCGCTGTAATTTCAAGCTCGGCCATACGGCGATAAGCATCATCCAATGTTTTAATACCGTTTTTATTGGTCAACCCTGATATCACCTCCCTCAATTCATCAGCCTGGAACATTTTAGCGTTCAGTCCGTGCTCGTCGGCGCGCATGTAATAGTCATCGGCATTGGCAAGGTCGCCGTTAAACAAATGATCCATCACAAACTCAGGTTTGTAATCATTTTTTTTGTAATAGTCATAAATAATGTCTGCATGGTTCAGCTTCGATCTTTCACCATCAAACACCTTTTTAAAAACTATTGAAAACCCTTCTGGCGTAGCATCCCTAAAAACTTTGTTGTGCGTTTTCTTATATAGCATATTAGCCATTTCTGAACGCTTCTTTTTACAGCTTTGAAGAGTAAGAATAAGGGCAGGCAGGATAAACAGGAAAAAAACAACGGTATTTCTTTTTACCGGGGCAAATTTAATCATAGCAAATAATCGCATTAAATATACAAGAATATTAGCAATCTGTGTACCACAACTGGTGTTAGATTTTTGTTAATTTTGAAAATGCCATACTCCTGTTTACAATATCAGGCTTACGGTACTTTAAAGCCAATATTTTAAAATGAAGAAATATATTTTATTTATTTTAATCCTCTTTGTCAGCCTGCAAATAACAGCGCAAAGATATAATCCTGTAAATCCGGACGCATCGGCCGGAGTAAAAAGAGTACTAAACCTACTATATGACATCAAAGGAAAATACATTCTTTCGGGGCAGCAAAATTATAACAGCGATCCAAATACTTTTTCCGACAGTGCAAAAGCCATAACAGGCAAATACCCGGCAATTTGGGGCACTGATTTTATCAATTGGGGAGACAAGGACCTGGGGCCGCAGATTGTTGATGAAGCCATAAAAAAATGGAAAGAAGGCTACCTGGTAACCTTAATGTGGCACGAAGGAAAACCAACGGATGACCCGCCCTATGAGTTCTCAAAAAATGTAATCGCCAAAATGAGCGATGCCGATTGGACCGACCTAACTACTCCTGGCACCAAACTAAATAAAAAATGGCTCGACCAGATCGATGTGATAGCGGGCTACTTAAAACAATTAAAATTTGCGGGCGTACCCGTTTTATGGCGGCCATATCATGAAATGAATGGCGTTTGGTTTTGGTGGGGAAATAAAAAAGGCGAAAATGGCATTGCGAAACTATGGAAAATGATGTACGACCGCTTTACCAATTACCATCATTTAAATAACCTGATATGGGTTTGGGGCGCAAACGGCTTAAGGGATATCCCCTTTGATGAAGCCTATGATTATAAAGATTATTATCCCGGCCCCGAATACGTGGATGTTTTAGGCGCGGATGTTTATCATTTCGACTATGAGCAAAAAGACTACAACGAACTGGTTAAACTGGCCAATGGCAAGCCAATAGCCCTTACCGAAACAGGCGAACTGCCAAAACCTGAAATACTTGGCGTACAACCATTATGGAGCTGGTTTATGGTTTGGACAAGCTGGCTTTGGACAGATAATACCCGCGACAGGGTAAAACAGGTATATAATATGCCCCGCACCCTTAGTCATGATGAGGTTAAAGCAAAATTGGATTCGTTGAAAAAGTGAAAAAATGTTAACAAAACGCGAAGTTAAAGTCTCCCCAACCGGGGGAGATTTAGAGGGGGCTAATAAACCAGAAGTATGGCTGCGAGGCCCAATAAATAATATGCCGACTTTGTTACAGCCGGTAGCCCATGCTTTATTACAAGCGCGTGAAGAAATTAATGAACTGATGCAAGATTTTCCTGAAGCATTATTATGGGAAAAGCCATTCAGCCTGGCATCGCCCGGGTTTCATTTACAACATCTTTCGGGTGTATTGGATAGGTTGTTTACTTATGCAAGGGGAGAAAGTCTCCATCAGCAACAG
Source organism: Bacteroidota bacterium (assembly GCA_013288235.1). GTDB lineage: Bacteria > Bacteroidota > Bacteroidia > Sphingobacteriales > Sphingobacteriaceae > Mucilaginibacter. The sequence continues at coordinate 3,115 of JABDCF010000003.1, forward strand.
CTCGAATATTTATCATTGGAAGGAAAACCTGGTGAAAAGATAATTAGAGTAACAACGCTGGTGGAAGCATTTAACAGACAGGTTGATAAGGCTTTGTTACAGCTAACTAAAACCGATGCATCAATATTAACTATGGCAAGAGGAGTGGGGCGTACAAATTTGCCTTCAACTGTTATGGGGCTGTACGTACACGCTGCTGAACATACTATGAGGCATGTGGGGCAGCTTTTGGTGACAGTTAAAGTGTTAAAAAACTAAATGATTATATTTAATTGACAATCAATTAAATATAATCAACTGGTGACATGTTGCTTAAAGCGAATGGCTTAACTTCAACGGGCTGTAGCGCCAAACCAAAATGTGGCCTTTTTGCAATTATACCCAATTTACTTAAATGGGGTTTTACCTGGAATTTGTATAAGTAAGCCAACAATAATAAGATCATAATTTTGATTTTAATTTATAATGGTAGTTTTAATGCGATTGGTTAAGATCTGGGCTATAGTCAAATCAACGGCCTTTAGTCATATTTTTTTTACTTAGTACTTAAGACTCTCGACTTAAGACTTATTAAGCGTGACCTTTTAAAAGTTTGCTTTTGGTAACTGAGCGCATAATATCAAACATGGCGCTCATTGTAGCCGCTATTTCTTTCCGGTAGCTTCTTTTAATAAGCAGCTTGTCGCAGATACTCTCGTCCCAGGGCTTAATAAAATGATTTAAATAATATTCATCGGTAGGGTTTACCAATATTTCAATTTCATCGCTCCACTCGTAATTTACAGTAAGGATGCTGGCATGGGTGCGCTCTAAAATTTTATAACCAATGGATGTTTTAGGCAGGTAATAAAGAAACACTTCACCAAAATCCATCCATGGTTTAAATTTTAGCACCTCCTTATCATACAAAACCAGCTTATTATCAATATCCTGAATTACCCATCTATGCGATTCTTTTGGTGCAATATACTCACCTAATAATGAGGGGGTTTCTATATAACCCATTTTAGCAACCCGTGCCTGCTCTTTAACAAACTGTATAGGGTCGTCCACATGTTCCAGCACGTGGCGGCAAATAACATAATCAAATTCTTTGTCTTTAAATGGCAGGTGTTCCCCATCAGCTTGCAGGAATTTCTGGTTCTTTAAAACCTTTAAATCGCCTGAACGATGGGTATTATCTTCAACATATTTATCAACAACTACTTGTGCTCTTTTATCGGGGTGGTTTCCTCCGCCAACTTCCAAAACATTATACCTCTTTTTTATAAGGAGGTCATTCATTGTTTTAGGGGTTCTTATTTTCATATCGATTTACTGCCGTTTCTAAAGTTTAATAAGGGGTGTTCAATACTTAGAATGCATATTGTGGCACATAATAAATTATAAACATTGAAGATTTATACGGTAACTTTAGAAATAAGATACACAATTCTTGAAGTATGTTAATTTCTATTATGTTTCTAATCCCGTTCTAATGAGTAAAGAAAACGTTAATGACCTTGTAAAATTTTTGCTACCATTTCCCGATAGCGTAAAAACCGCCGCTTTATGGTTAAGGGAATTTGTTTGGGACCTGTATCCCGAAACCAATGAACTCATTTATGATAACTATAATGCCCTCGCTTTTGGCTGGTCGCCTACTGATAAAGCCGGTGATGTTTTTTGCAGCGTTGCAGTTTTTAGCAAGCATGTAAACTTCGGTTTTAACAGAGGTTCCGAAATTCCGGATAAACAAAAGGTTTTACTTGGCGAAGCAAGCCTTTACCGGTATATAAAAGTGATTGATAAAGATAACTTTCCCGAAGAATACATAAAACACCTGCTCGAAATGGCTTATGAAAATTCGGTGTCGCGGCTAAAGCCGGTTAAAAAAGTAATTAAAGGTGAAACGATTGTAAAAATGATCTCTCCGGTTAAAAGAAGGCCTTTGTAAAAGTTGGCAGTCGGTAGTTTGCAGTGGGCTGTGCAGTTTACAATAAATATTTGCAGATTTACACCCGCAAACTGCCAACCGGAAACTGCCAACCAATTACTACCATATGGACATCGAATTCAATAAAAATGAAGATATAAACAAACAGCTTGTTTATGAACTAAATACCCGTCTTAAAAAAATATACCTGGGTGGCGGCGAAAAAGCGGCTGCAAAACAGAGAGAAAAAGGCAAAATGCTGGCCCGCGAACGGGTGGCCTATTTAATTGATAAAAATAAACCCTGGCTTGAAGTCGGCGCATTTGTAGCCGATGGCATGTATGCTGAACATGGCGGTTGTCCTTCCGGCGGGGTGGTATGCGGTATTGGTCATGTATCGGGCAGGCAATGCGTGGTGGTTGCCAATGATGCCACGGTTAAAGCAGGCGCATGGTTCCCGATAACCGCCAAAAAGAATTTACGCGCACAGGAGATAGCAATGGAAAACCGTTTGCCTATCATCTATTTGGTTGATTCAGCCGGTGTTTTTTTGCCTTTGCAGGATGAGATATTCCCGGATAAAGAGCATTTTGGCCGCATTTTCCGCAATAACGCCATCATGAGCAGTATGGGTATCATACAGATATCCGCTATCATGGGCTCTTGTGTAGCTGGCGGGGCTTATTTGCCAATTATGAGTGATGAGGCGATGATCGTAGAAGGTACCGGCTCGGTTTTTCTTGCGGGATCATACCTTGTAAAATCAGCCATAGGCGAGGATGTGGATAACGAAACATTGGGCGGAGCAACCACGCAATGCGAAATATCAGGTGTTACTGATTACAAACATCCAAATGATAAAGCCTGCCTCGATTCCATCCGCAATATTATGGGCATGGTTGGCGATTTCCCCAAGGCTGGTTTCGACAGGATAAAACCAATCCAGCCAAAGCTAAACGAAAAGGATATTTACGGTATATTGCCAGATAACCGCGAAAAAGCCTATGATATGATGGAAATAGTGCTGCGGCTGCTGGATAACTCGGAATTTGAGGAGTACAAAGCAGGCTACGGGCAGTCTATCATTTGCGGGCTTGGCCGTATTGATGGCTGGGCAGTGGGCATTGTAGCTAACGAGCGCAAAGTCATTAAATCAAAAAAAGGCGAAATGCAGTTTGGCGGGGTAATTTATTCTGATTCTGCCGATAAGGCCACCCGTTTTATCATGAATTGCAACCAAAAGAAAATACCGCTGGTATTTTTGCAGGATGTAACCGGTTTTATGGTTGGCAGCAGGGCCGAGCATGGCGGCATTATTAAGGACGGCGCTAAAATGGTAAATGCGGTAGCTAATTCGGTGGTGCCTAAATTTACCATTGTAATAGGTAACTCTTACGGCGCAGGCAATTACGCTATGTGCGGCAAAGCTTACGACCCGCGCTTAATCTATGCCTGGCCAAGTGCCAAAATTGCCGTAATGGGCGCAGGTTCGGCCGCTAAAACGCTGGTGCAAATGCAGGCCGCAGGCATAAAAGCAAGGGGCGAAGAAATTGATGACGTAAAGGAAGCCGAACTGCTAAAACAAACAACTGACAGGTACAATGCACAAACCACCCCTTACTATGCCTCGGCCAGACTTTGGGTTGATGGCATTATCGATCCGTTGGAAACACGAAAAGTGATTTCCATGGGCATCGAAGCCGCCAACCATGCACCGATTGAGAAGGCGTTTAATGTGGGGATTATACAAACGTAGGGATGATTTCGGATTTCGGAATTTCGATTTCGGATTGTTTTGATTTGGAATTTTATTTAAAAAATCAACGAAATCCAATAATCATTAAAATCAGCGGTCAAAACTGTTTGTAAAATTATTAAGACGCAAAGTATTGCGTCCCTACATTATTGCTATCTTCAATTTATGAAAAAACTCCTGCTACTGCCACTGCTCCTGCTACTCACCAAAACGCAAGCCCAAACCCCTATGGAAATCCATCAGCGGGCAATTTTGGTGGATACCCATAATGATATCCTTTCGAATGAATTGATCACCAAGCTTGATATCGGCCAGCTACAAACTACCGGTAACTTTGATTTGGTGCGCGCAAAAAAAGGAGGGCTTGATGCACAGGTATTCTCTATCTGGTGCGGCGAGGATTATGGTAAGGGGACGGCCTTTGCTTACGCTAACCGCGAAATAGATTCACTTTACGCTTTAATTGCCCGTTATCCCGATAAGATAACTTTGGTGCGTAATTCAAAAGAACTGGAAAAAGCTGTCAAAGAGAAAAAAATGGCGGCTTTGATAGGGGTAGAGGGCGGTCATATGATTGAAGACCGAATGGATTACATAGACAGCCTCGCCAAACGCGGCATGCGCTATTTAACGCTGACCTGGAATAACAGTACTTCCTGGGCATCATCAGCAAGGGATGAAACACACAGAAGAAGCTCATTGGCGCATGTAGGTCTTACGGATTTTGGCAAACAGGTGGTTCATCATTTAAATGACCTTGGAGTGACGATAGACCTTTCGCACCCCGGCGAACAAACTTTTTATGATGTATTGGCTACTACAAATAAACCTGTCATCGCCTCGCATAGTTGCGCCTATGCTTTAAACCCGGCATACAGGAATTTAAAAGACGACCAGCTAAAAGCCCTTGCAAAGAATGGCGGCGTGGTGTTTGTTAATTTTTATAGCGGCTTTGTAGATAGCACCTATTCTAAAAAAGCCGGCCGTTTTCTACGTGCGCATAAGGCAGAAATGGATTCCCTTGAAAAAATTTACCACGACCATGACCTCGCAAATATCCGGCTGAATGTTATTTATAAAACGGAATCAGACCAGATACGCCCGCCATTAAGCGAACTTATCCATCAAATTGATTACATCGTAAAACTCATCGGTGTTGACCATGTAGGTATAGGCTCTGATTTTGACGGCGCCGAATCTTATCCTTTGGGAATGGATGATGTAACGGATTATCCAAAAATCACGGCAGAATTGTTAAAACTCAACTATACCGAAAAAGATATAGACAAGATATTGGGCGGGAATTTTATTAGGGTCTTGAAGGCGAATACTGGCAAGTAAGTTTATCTAAACGTTTTATCATGAAATATTTTTTTGTTTTTATATTCTTGTTAGCTTGTTTGAATGCTGAATCACAAGCTATCAAAATATTCTTTGACAAAAACGATCAAATCCTTAAGGACAAGGATTCATTAAAGGCAGCTACCTACATTCTGAAAGAGAAGCTGGCTGATACCGGGTGGTATGTGAAGGAATATCAGAGCTGGTATATTTTAAGCGAGGGGATGTATAGGGACGAGAAAATGAAAATTCCGCAAGGAAAATTCACTTATTATTCGGTTGGGGCGAAAAGAGAAGCATCAACAACTATTCTCTATTCCTTTATCGAGAGAGTTGGTTATTATTCAAATGGCCTGAAAACAGGGACCTGGATAAAGTATGACAGCCAGGGAGGTAAAAATGAAATATCAAATTATACAGATGGAAAAAAAAGTGGCTTATATCAGCAGTATACTTATCCCGGTTATATTTTTGTTGATGGCAGCTATAAAAATGACAAAAGAGAAGGCGAATGGCACGTTTACAACAAAAAGGGCACAGTTATTTCGACAGACACGTACTTAGGGGGACGGGTAGTAAATTCGGTTAGGTTAAACCCCGATTCGGTTGACGCTGGTGGTAAAGAAATATATGTAACCGGTGTAAATGCCAGCAAAGATAAATCGGGGATAGTCGTGATTTCCGGGGACGCTTACGATAGTGGTGAAAAAGGCGATATTCAAAATGCTGCTCCTGATAGAGACTTTAAAATAGCGCTTACCAGGAAAGTCATGAAAGCAATGAGCGGCACGGAAGATGGCCAACTTTTAATAGGGTTTATGATTGACCGTAATGGTAACATAAGTTCTTTATCAATTTTGAAAGGATTTGGCAATGAATTAGATCGGATGGTCTACAATGCAATTCCTGATATTTGTAAATGGAACCCAGCTGTCCGCAATAATAAGGCGATTATTCAAAGTGTCTATTGTCGCGTTAAAATTCATAATTCCCAGGTTGCAGTCGATTATTTTTTTAACATGGCTGATGCAAACAAAGATTAAATTTCATAAGTCAAAATGTTGATGGTGTATGCAGGAAGTAGTGCTTAGTATCTTTACCAATAGCTGACCAATAAAACCCTCTTTTTTCTTACTTTTGCTCTTCAATTTTTAAAATACTAATGTCTCAAGATACTGAACACGTTAAATGCCTTATCATAGGCTCGGGCCCTGCTGGCTATACGGCGGCTATTTATGCATCGCGCGCTGATTTGAAACCAGTTATGTACACCGGTTTGCTTGCCGGCGGGCAGCTTACCCAAACTACTGATGTGGAAAACTATCCCGGCTACCCGCATGGCATTATGGGGCCTGATATGATGGAGAATTTCCGCCTGCAGGCTGAACGCCTGGGTACAGATATCCGTTTCGGTTATGTAAGTTCAGTTGATTTTTCATGCCTGCCGCATAAGGTAGTAGTTGATGAAAGCAAAACCATTTTAGCTGATACTGTCATTATTTCAACCGGTGCATCAGCAAAATGGCTTGGTTTAGAATCGGAACAAAAATATAGCGGCTTCGGTGTTTCGGCGTGTGCTGTTTGTGATGGTTTCTTTTTTAAAGGCCAGGATGTAGCAATAGTTGGGGCAGGGGATACCGCTGCCGAAGAGGCTACTTACCTTGCCAAGCTGTGCCGCAAGGTGTTCATGATTGTTCGTCGCGATGAGTTCAGGGCTTCAAAAGCAATGGTACACCGCGTATTAAATACACCCAACATCGAGATATTATACAATACCGAAACCAAAGAAATTGTTGGCGACGGTCAAAGTGTAACCGGTGTAACCGTAACAAACAACCTTACAAACGAGGAAAAAACACTTCCGGTAACCGGGTTCTTTGTGGCTATCGGCCATCATCCCAATACAGACATTTTCAGGGGTTGGATACATATGGACGAAACAGGCTATATAAAAACGACACCAGGCTCAACTACAACCAATATCGAAGGTGTATTTTGCTGCGGCGATGCGCAGGACCATATTTACCGCCAGGCTGTAACCGCAGCCGGTTCAGGCTGCATGGCCGCCATTGATGCCGAACGTTATCTGGCAGCTAAGGAACATGTGGTAACGGCTTAATCAGTTGGCAGTTTTGAGTGAGCAGTTGGCAGTAAAAACAGCGATCCGCCAACTGTCCGCCTAACAAAAAATCTGTGTAATCAAAAAAATCATTTAAATCAGCGGTCAAAATTCCGTATAATTGAATAAATAATCCATTTAATCAAATATACTACCATGGGAAAAGGAGATAAAAAAACACGAAAAGGCAAAATTGCCATAGGTTCATACGGCAAAAAGAGGCCGCATGATAATAAAAAGACCAAACCAGCCGAAGCTGTCGTTGCCGAAGAAAAAAAATAATTTGAAAGCCATCCTTCATAAAAAGGGTGGCTTTCTTTTGTGATACAGATTTTTTACACCTGTAAATGGAAATCTTTTTCAAAATCTGTTAACTTCACCACCTCATATTTATTAGGATTATTTATACGATGTTTAAAAAGACCTTTTTGCCGCTATGTATCTTTATGGCAGTTTCTGCCGGTATAGTTAATGCCCAGGATGGCGACCCTAATTTGGGAATAATCCCGGCGCCTGTTTCTGTTAAAAAAACTTCCGGAGAATTTGTATTGAGCCAGCAAACGGTTTTACTGGCTGATACAGTAACCAACAAAGCGGTTGTTTTTTTAACTGACTACTTGCAAAATAAAGCCATGCTGCATGTTCAGCTAAAACCAAATAATGGTTCAAGTGCGCCTAACAGCATTGTTTTAACAGCTACCGGCACCGATAACTTGCCTGCCGATGGTTACCGCTTAACCATTACCCCGCAGCAAATATTAATTGCAGGCAAAGGAGCAGGCCTGTTTTACGGCATACAAACATTGATACAATTAATACCCGAAAACAGAACAGCAGCGATAAAACTACCAAGCGTACAAATAGAAGATTATCCGCGTTTTGGCTATCGCGGTTTGATGCTGGATGTTTGCCGTCATTTCTTTTCGGTAGAGTTTGTTAAAAAATATATCGACCTGATGGCTGCCTATAAGCTGAATAACTTTCACTGGCATTTAACCGATGACCAGGGCTGGCGCATCGAAATAAAAAAATATCCGAAACTGACCCAAATTGGCAGTCAACGGGCACAAACGGTGATCGGTAACTATCACGACCGTACGCCGCAGCAATATGATAACACCCCGTATGGCGGTTATTATACACAAGACCAGATTCGCGATGTAGTTAAATACGCTGCCGACAGGTATATCAATATCGTCCCCGAAATTGAAATGCCCGGCCACTCTGAAGCTGCACTGGCCGCCTATCCCGAATTAAGCTGCGACCCGTCGCAAACTTATAAAGTAGCCGAAACATGGGGCGTTTTTCACGACATCTATTGTCCATCAGATAAAACATTTAATTTTTTGCAGGATGTGTTAACAGAGGTGATGGAACTTTTTCCAAGTAAGTACATACACATAGGTGGCGATGAAGCGCCAAAAGATGTTTGGAAGAAAACACAGTTTTGTCAGGACCTGATAAAACAGCTGGGTTTGCAGGATGATAAAACATCCAGCAAAGAAGATAAACTGCAAAGCTATTTTATACAGCGGATAGAAAAATTTGTAAACTCAAAAGGGCGTAGTATTATTGGCTGGGACGAGATATTAGAAGGTGGCCTTTCGCCAAACGCTACTGTAATGAGCTGGCGTGGCGAAGAAGGGGGCATAGCAGCTGCACAGCAAAACCATAATGTTGTGATGACGCCAGGCAGCGGCGGCCTTTACATTGATGCACAGCAAGGGAAAGCAAACGAAGAGCCATTAAGCATTGGCGGTTATGATCCTTTGAGTAAAATTTACAGCTATAACCCAACACCTGATGTTTTAACACCCGACCAGCAAAAATTCATCATTGGTGTTCAGGCCAACTTATGGACTGAATATATCCCATCGGATACAAAGGTTGAATATATGCTGATGCCAAGGCTGATGGCCTTATCGGAAGTAGCCTGGACGCCTCTGGCCAATAAAAACTTTTCGGACTTTGCGGATACCCGCCTGCCATCACACCTGGAAAAGATCGATAAAAACAACTTAGACTACCGGGTACCAAATGCGATTGGTGCAAAAGATACCATTGTGTTCGGCAGGCAATTAAATGTGAACTTAAAACCATCAGTTACCGGCGCTAAAGTTTTTTATACTATTGATGGTTACAAGCCAGATGCAACTGCTATTGAATATAGTGCGCCGATGACCTATAACATTCCGCCCGACCAATACCGCGAGTTGAAAACGATAGTGATAACCCAATCGGGGAAACAGAGCCACATAGGTCACCTCGTAGTGTACAATAAAATGCCGTTGCCTGCGGTTAACTACACAGGTAACGCAAAAGGTATGAAATACCAATTGTTTACAGGTGAATTTACAAGCCTCGAGCAGTTAAAAGGAGCGGCTGTAATTGATACAGGTATAGTCCAAAGTTTTAACACTTCGGCATTCAAAAAAAATATGCATGGCTTTGGGGTAATATATAGTGGTTTTATCCGTATTGATACTGACGGCGATTATGGGTTCTCAACAGCTTCGGCCAATGGGTCGCAATTGCTTATTGATGAGCAGCCTGTTGTTGATAATGATGGTAAACATGGTGTATTTGACCAGGGTGGAGCGGTGCCATTGCTGAAAGGTTATCATAAGATCACCATAAAGTACTTTGATGCAGGCAGCGCGGGGACTTTAAGGGTAATGATGACCATCCCCGGAAAACCAAAAGGTGAAATATCGCCGGATATGATGTTTAATTAACCAGGTAATGAAAATGAAACACCCCTATTATTTGTTTTTGCTGGTTATTGGTTCGCTTATAACGGGTTGCGGTAGTAATGATAAGCCGATGAGTACAACACCGTCTGCACCTGCAAAGCCAGTTTTAATGGAGCCCTTCCGGTATCATAAAATGATAGAAGTTTCGCCGGGGCAGGATTATGATATTTTAAGCTGGGGCAGGGGTTCATCAAAAGTGGGCGCGTTTGAAATTTTACATTCTGACTCTGCCGCTGCTAAATTCACTACTACCACAGGCGATCTTGATGGCGCCATTGTTGATGTTTTTAATACAGACATGGACCTTGATGGCAATCCGGAGATATTGATACAAACGAAAGGTAATGATACGCTTTACTATACCCATGTTTTTGCCTTTGAATTCACCAACGGCAAAGCTGAAAAGCTGGATTTCCCAAAGCTAACCGAAAAGTATAAAAAGGGATACAGGGGCAACGATAATTTTTATGTAAAGGATGGCCAGCTCATCCGCGAATTCCCCATTTATGATGGCAATGGAAAAGATGCCAAAACAACAGGGGCAAAGCGTCAGTTGCTATATGGTTTACGCAATAATAGTTTTACGGTAAAGCAATTAAGCAAAGATTCCACAAACGTTACTTCTGCTAAGCCGGTTAAAATTACAGCTGTACAAAATTCGCAGCCTAAAAAGAAAATTACTTCTGAAAAAAAGCATAAAAAGAAGCACAGAAGGCATCATAGCGATGAGGGATAAAAAGCCCGTTAAACATAGATAAAAATTTCCATATTGCGAGTTGTTATTTTACCATCTAAAAAATCCTGCATTGTTTGAACAAGCCTTCAATTTCTGCTTCAGAAAAAAAAATATTCCGGAATATTTACATTTTCACCAGGCTTCGCCATAAACAAATTTAAGTAGTTTTAATTATCTTTGAATAAACACCAACAAAAATGATTATTGAACGAAATAGTAAAGAGGTCATTATAAGATTACCGGCTTCTATAAATACAGATGACTTACAGGATTTTATTGACTATACCCGCTATAAAGAACTTACTTCTAAAAGCATCGCCACTCAAAAGGATATTGATGAACTTGCAGATAAAATAAATAAGGATTGGTGGACAGAAAATAGAAAACGTTTTATTAAGTGAAACTAAAAATCGTTGTCGATACCAATATAGTTTTTAGCGCCATTCTAAAGCCAGGGAGCAGAATTGGAAAGATCATTCTAACCTCAAAAAAACATTTTCAATTTTATACTTGTGATTTTCTAAAAACCGAATTATTAAAGCATAGGGATAAATTACTAAAACTCACTAAACTTTCATCTCACGAACTTGACGAATTAGAATTCCTGCTCACTAAGAACATTGTTTTTATTAACGAAAACCTACTGCCCGAAAAAATAATTACAACTTCAGAAAATATTTTAACTGGCATTGATTTAAATGATACCCCTTTTGTTGCGTTGACTAAACATTTGAAAGCAAAGCTTTGGACTGGAGATAAAGAATTAGCGTTAGGCATTGAAACAAAAAAGTATATTGAAACATTGACAACCATCCAATTATCAGATTTATTGGATAAATTGGAGAGAAGTTAGCCAAAGTAATATCTCAGACCTTCGCGCCTAAAACCCACCGCCATGCCCAGCGGGTGGCGCGGTTAAAGCCTTTCCACTCATCAACAAATTTAATGATGTCGTTAAGGCAGGTTTCGCTGAATTTCTTTTTGAAATTACGGGCAGCCAGCTTATACACTTGCTGGGGATTTTCGAGGCCAATGCGTTCGTATATTTCTTTTTTTACGTACATGGTACGCACAAACAGAATATTGAACAAAATTACATAACTGTATAAAGTGCGTTTTATGTATCCGGCTTTTTCGGAATATGTTTTTAAAAGGCTTTTGGTAAAAAGTATATGACGGGCTTCTTCGATGTTATGCAAATCAAACATCTTTTTTAAAACGGGATAAATATTTGGCGTCCGCCGGGCATAATTGCCATAAACATCGGTAACCAGTTCAACAGAAACACTGCCCATAAAAAGGTAATCGGCAGGGAGGTATTTATTGCTGAATTCACCAAAAAATTTGTGTATTCGCGACTGTTTTATAGGGCTGCCGCCGATCTTTTGAATAGCCTGGCCAAACATTTCCTGGTGCCTGAATTCCTCGATCAGCTCCCTTAGTAAGAACCGGTGTTCAACATCATCTAACGGAAGCGTAAGTATATGCCTTGTCATAAAAAGGCAAAACAAGCACTCGCCCCATGCATAGGATGCTATTACCTGTACCAGCTCATGCCTGCCGAGATCCAGTTTTTGGGTAGGGGTAAGGGTATCATATATCTCAAACCCGTGCAGGGAAGTTAGCATTTCGGGCAGAAAAATATCCTCCGGTTTTGGTTCAACATCCCAGGGGATATATGTTTCCGGCATTAAGGGATGTTCCTTACTGATCTTTATTAAACGCTCAACCTCATTTACATCCATAAAGCAAATTTACGTAATAACATGCAGACACGATGTATTGCATCTCTACGTATTATTACCCGGAATCATTTTATTTGGTTGCCTTAAGCAAACAGCTGCCCTATATCCTTAAACGATTTAAATTCAAGGGCATTGCCAGATGGGTCTAAAAAGAATAGTGTTGCCTGTTCGCCGGGCAAGCCTTTAAAACGGATATAAGGCTCTATTACGAATTTGATGTTGTTTTCTTTTAGTCTTTTCTCAAGCGCATGCCATTCATCCCATTCCAAAACAACGCCATAGTGGGGTATAGGTACATCATGGCCGTCAACAGGGTTAAAATGATGTTTAACATCTTCGGCGGGTCGTGGTTTTAAATGTATAACAAACTGGTGGCCATACAGGTTAAAATCTGTCCATATATCCGAGCTGCGCCCTTCGCTGCAGCCCAATACTTCCCTGTAAAATTTTCTTGCTTCTTCTATATCGTACACCGGTACGGCTACGTGGAATGGGGTTAATTTATTTTGCATTGGTTGATCGGGTTGATTAAGTTGATTAGGTTGAATAAGTTAGATTTGGTTCATTGTGTTATAAAGGTTGCTGTTGTTAAGTATTTTAACTACTTACCAAATAAACTCAATCAACCACTCACTTAATCAACTACTTTACATTATACCTAAAAATCTGCCGGCCTAAGTTACCATCTTTATCAATACCTTCAATGGTAACGCGGTACGTTCCGGGGCTATCAGGATTAAAGTATTCAACGGAGGCGCTGCCGGTTTTATCGGTGTTTACATTAGGGTTCCAGTAAATTGTGGTACGTATATCAAGCTTGTTTGATTGGGTTTGCCTCGGCCCTGTGTAACGGGGTAAATAAAACGTCCTTATTGCAGCATAACCCTGTGGGTTAAAAGTTATCTCGTTTTTTTGCGGTATCAGGCTTTTTAAGTCCTGGTAGCTTATTTTTGTGCCTTCCGGCATTTTTTTCAGGTTAACTACAATGGCGCCGTTGGTGCCGTAAGCGCTATTTATCAGGCCCAGTTCATCTTTAAAAAACACTTCCACAGTTTCAATTTCAGACGGATTAATTGTATTTAACGTGTTGACATCTACCGGGGCCCCCCTTAAAAATATCGCCGCCGGCGTTCTGTTGCCCGCCGTATAGTCCCTCATTACATAAAAATTATTATCCTGAAAAGTCATGCCCCCGGCAAGCGCTTTTATGCATTCCAAAGCATTTGCGCAACCTTCAAGTTGTTGGCTTGTAATAAGACGGTCTGGCTGGTCGCTTAAGCTTGTTAAACTTCCATAGTCTTTATGGCTCGCCAGTTTAACTATCTTGGTATCCTTAATCACTACTTCTTTTAATATATGCGAATCAATGAATTGCATTTTGCTATTCTTTAAATACGGGCTAAGCGCACTGTCTATGTTTAGCATCCCATCGGGCGCGTTGTAATTTATCGGGGCATTTTGGGCTGGCTCGTTGTCAACTGTAAGCACAAGGTCGGCGGCGCGGTCGTTACCGCGTGCGCTTAAAGTAACTTTAGTGGAATCTGAAAATATAAGGTCTTGAAATTTAAAGCGGCCTTCAACATCGGTAGTGGCATTGGCGCTAAAACTTTTATCTGGAATAGTTAAATGTACATTGCCACGATTAACAGGTATACCACTTGAAGCCCGCAACGAGCCAGTGATGTCAATACCCTTTTCGGCGCCAAAATTTATAGCCGGAAATTTGTTATTAAGGATATCATCATATGAAAAACGGCGATAACCTTGCGTCATTAATAAAACATCAAGATCGGCCTGTGCTTTTGCATCCGGATGATTGAAATAATAATTAGGTTTTTCTATATATCCCTTAATATCCGATGTTAGCAGTAAATTAGTTAATATAGTTGTTTCGGCATTTTCATCAAACGGAACTTTTGTTTCATCAATTACCGAAACAGAGAAGTTGCCCTCATCCGGCTGTCCGTCATTCTTGGCGGCTATATTTAATTTTGCCATTTGCCTCGTATCATAAGTAGGATGGTCACTGCTAACAGCCAAATTCAACTGGTCGTTATGCTGTATAAATGCTATACGTTCGCTTATTGGCTCACCGTCAAATGTGAAAAGCGTCACCTGCACTATGCCTGTCGGGAATTTGCTTTTAGGGACTGAGGCGCCGTAAAACTGGTTTTGTAAAACTGCTTTTGCAGCATAACATATAACACCACTTGATTTAGCCAGGATAAAGAAAGTTTTACCCCCATAATCTTTAATGAATGCCGGGTCGGCTTGTAGTTTGATGCCTAAAACATCCGGATCGTTATTTTCAATGCTCAGGCTTATGTCATCGGTAATCATCTTGGGTAATTCAGGGGTAGCCTTTGACCCATCGGCAAATGTTACGTTCGCAGTATAAGTTTTGCCGTCTTCGGGCGCAAACATAAAAAAACCCATCCCTAAATGCGAGGATGAAAATTGCGCTACCACATTGTTGGTATTATCAGTAATAGTACCGGTTACATCAATTCCGGTACCATCTGGTTTTATCGCTTTAAAAGCCACTTTTGTGCGTAAGCCAATTATAAGCTGGCCGCCTTCCGGAAAAAACTGAATGTCGTTTGGTTTGGAAATGGATTTTAGCGGGAAGGTATTAGTGGCCTGTTTTTGCTTATCGTTATCTATGACAGTTACCATATTGGCCGAATCGAGGCTTAAGTTTTTAAGGTTTATAAAACTGATATCGATAAACCCGTTTTTGTCCGTTAATCCTCTTCCTTTAGCTATTGTTTCGTCTTCCCTTATCACCGTCCAGCTTACTTTTTTATCAACGAGCGGATTGCCCTGGTCATCTTTATAATAAATGCCGGCCGAAATTTTTGGTAATTTATTTACAGTAGCAGTTTTTAAAGAAATATTGGTGGATACCGGGTTATTTATAGCATCGCCAATGGTGATGTTTTTATTAAAAAAATAGGCAGGCCCTGCATTATTCATATACATAGTATAGGCAACAACCCGGTAATTTCCCTTTTTGTAGGTGTATTGCGAAACCGGAAAACTACCCCAGCCGACGCTGTTTTTTACCTGTAATTTTACCGACTGCATTACTGAGTCGGTCGGACTTAAAATATCAACATAAATAACTTTACTTAAGCCTGATGGCTGGTGATGATAAAGCGTTAAATAAGCTTTAAACCAAATGGTGTCGCCTAAGGCATAGTAGGGTTTATCAAAATGCAGGTAAACCTTTTCAGTGGGGAAACTGGTGTATAAAGTAGCGCTCTTAGTCATGATCTGGTTTAATACCGACACGTCATTCTGAGCGGATGCAGGAGAATAAAAAACAATTAAAAACAGAAAAAGAGAAAAGAATATTTTAAAAAATTTCATAATTGGAGATTTATCCGGCTGTAGCTGGCTAATATAGCCCATTGACAGTTAAAAATGATAAAAAGGGTGATACTTTAACATTTTTTTACACATGATAACAATAGTTTTACTTAACAACTATCTGCACCGTATTCCTGCTTACCTGTTCAAGTAAAACAGTTTTGTCGGCTGCTAAAGCACTTAGCGAAGAAGGTGTATAATGCCGCATGGTGATTAAAGAAAGCCCGTCATTATATTTTACCTTAAAATCATGACTTAACGCTTGTAATAGCTTTTTAAACCTTTCCTCATAAAGGTCGATGCAAACTGTAAAACTAAGGGCCGAAGTTTGCATCATATTTACTTTAACATGGCACTTTGAAAAAAAACCAAAGATTTCGCTTAAATGGTTTTCCGAAATAAAAGAATAATCCTTTGCGGATACCGATAACAATACCTGGTTTTGCTTTAGAATAATTATCGGCTTTAAAAACTGGTTAACCGCATTATCTTTAATAACAGTTCCGGGGGCTTCAGGATCGGTAAAGGATTTTACCATTAATGGTATTTTGGCATTTTGTAGCGGTTTTATAGTTTTGGGGTGGATAACGCTGGCGCCATAAAAAGTCATTTCGATAGCTTCGTTATAACTTAGCTCATCAAACTTAACTGTATCCTCAAAAAATTTAGGGTCGGCGTTTAATATGCCGGGAACATCTTTCCAGGTAGTTACCGATTCAGCGCCTAAGCAGGCAGCGAAAATTGAAGCGGTGTAATCCGACCCTTCGCGCCCTAAAGTGGTGGTAAAATTCTCGGATGTGCCACCCAAAAAACCTTGCGTAACCACTATACTATTTTGTAACAACC
This sequence comes from Bacteroidota bacterium, assembly GCA_013288235.1. Taxonomy (GTDB): domain Bacteria; phylum Bacteroidota; class Bacteroidia; order Sphingobacteriales; family Sphingobacteriaceae; genus Mucilaginibacter. Next base: position 19,698 of record JABDCF010000003.1, read on the forward strand.
CGGGAATATCACGGTTGATAACAAAACGCGTTTTATCCCATTGCACTATGCCTTCACGATAAGTATTATCCGTATGAATATAACCGCGCACATCCAGCCACCGGCTTTTTATGCCGGCTTTATTCAAATATGCATTAACAATGCGGGTTGCCACCAGTTCGCCGATGGAAACTATTTGATCATAGGTGAAATCGTAATCGTCATGCGGCTCATCCTCAATTATCCAGTCGATCTCCACAAAAGTATTGGCTACCTCATCAAAAACCGGATGCGAACGCTCGAACAACTGTTCTAAAATGGTGTAATGATATTTCTTTACATTTTCAAAAATATCATGTACGGTATCGTCACCATCAATATATGCTTTTGTAAGTTTTTCGAGCGCATTGGTGGTTTTGCCCATTGCAGAAACAACGATGACCAATTGTTCGCCCTCAAACCTTTTAACAACACTGGCAAGGTTAACTATACCATCGGCATCTTTTACAGATGCCCCTCCAAATTTAAATACAAGCATTATTTAATGTATTGCGAAACGACCGTATTTGGCCGAAGTAGTGATTTAATTTGTGAATAGGGAATTAATAAGTCGGTTGTGCCTCCCGCGTACGATTTAATTTCATAAGTATTATAAAAGAAATCGATGCCCAGCGGCGTAATCCTGAAATTGTCATTTAAAGCAAACTCACCATTTTCGAAATTGTAATCGTTCAGTGGTTCGTTCTTACCCAATTTTTCATCTTTCCGGAATATTTTTTCGGCTATGGCGGTGAATTTGGGGTCGTAATCGTTAACCAGCAGGTCATCTATAGAAATTACCCTATCAGTTTTGGTGTCCCAGTTGAAATATTCTTCCGAGCTATTGGGATGAGCACCGCCCGACATTTCCTGCTTAACGTCGATAACAATAAGGCTTGAGCCTTGCGTTAATACGCTGATATTTAATTCATAGGTCATCGGCTGTTGCTGTTCTGATGTACTGTCAACGGATGAATAAACGCCAACAACATCTTTTATTGTTTTTTCAAAATCTTTTGAGTCTCGGCTTTCTCCGCCCATATAAGGGTTTAAATTATTTAGAATTATTTGTTTTATAGTGTCGTTTAATAGTGAATCTTTATTAAAAACCGGGTAGTATACTGCGGTATAGCTGCAACCGCCTGCATTTTTACAACTGTCCGTCCGGCTGTCTTCCCCATTGTAAGTATAAGCAAGGGTATCCTTTGAGGATTGTCGTGCTGATTTATGGGCGCCCTTTCGAATAACTGCCGCTGTGATTTTGCCGAACGCAAAAGTTGCGAATAACAAGGCAAACAATGTACTAAATATGGCGGCCCTTTTTTGCATCATACTTCCATCCTCAAAAGCTGTTCTTTTGATAAAGCCGCATTTAGCCAGCCTGCTTCGACGACAGCTTCATATTTTTTGTAGAAATTGATAGCCGGTTCATTCCAGTCGAGTACCTGCCATGTCATACCGTTAAAGCCCAACTCTTTTGCCTCGGCAATAAGCCTGTCAAACAACAGCTTGCCGATGCCTTTACCGCGCATATCCTCTGTAATAATAAGGTCTTCAAGGTACATGCGGCAGCCTTTCCAAGTAGAGTAGCGGATATAATACAGCGCAAAGCCAACTATTACACCATTAACTTCTGCCACAAAAGCTTTCCAAACCGGGTTTTTTCCGAAACCGGCATCTTCAAACTCGTCCAGGGTGACGGTAACTTCTTGCGGCGCCCTTTCAAAAAGCGCGAGCTCATTTACAAGTTCCAGTAAACGCGGACAATCTTCTTTTTTTGCTATTCGTATATTAATCATTAGTGGACTATGATTTTTAAGATTAAAAGATAATAGGATTAGATAACCATCACTTATAGGATTTTAAGATACCAGGATTTTAAAAAGGCAAATCATAAAATCTTTTGATCCTATAAATCTTAGTTGTTTTTCCAGTGTTTTATAATTCTTTGCCCAAATATTGTGCTTCCAAGTCGCACCATATTGCTGCCCTGCTCAATGGCTACTTTATAGTCGGCAGACATGCCCATCGAAAGTGTGTCAAAAGCTGCATCTTTCCTGAAAAAGCTTTGCTTTATACCGTCAAAAAAGGTTTTAAGCTCATAATACTCTTCTTTTACCTGCTTTTCATTGTCGGTATTAGTGGCAATGCCCATCAGGCCCCGGATACGGACATTCTTTAACGCCGCCAGGTCTTCTGAGCGCAACAGCTCAATAGCCTCATCAAACCCAAGCCCGTATTTTGTTTCCTCATCGGCAATATATATCTGCAAAAGGCAATCTATTACGCGGTTATTTTTTTCCGCATGTTTATTTATTTCCTGCAAAAGCTTCATGCTGTCAACCGATTGTATCATGCTGATAAATGGCGCAATGTATTTTACCTTATTGCTTTGCAGGTGGCCTATAAGGTGCCATTGTATATCTTTCGGTAGCTGTTCGTACTTTTCAACCAGTTCCTGCACCATGTTTTCGCCAAATAAACGCTGCCCTGCATCATAAGCTTCCTGCACTTCTGCGGCCGGTTTTGTTTTCGATACTGCTATTAATGTAACCTTTATTGGTACCGTCTCTTTTTTTAAGCTTCTAATATTATCTGCAATGCTCATTTATCCGTAATTTTGCTCAATTATAAGCCGCTAAATTACAGAATGCGTAAATATATCACCCTGTTTTTTTCAGTAACGTTTTTTTTATTTGCCTGCAAAGGTGGTAAAGCTCCGGCAAGCGTCATTAAACATGACCAAATGGTTAGTTTGTTAACCGATTTACATATTGTTGATGGCAGTTTGTATTCTGCACCTCAAGCCCCGGATAGTTTATACAAATATGGCATTGATAAATACATGATTGCGTTTAAAGATCACCATACCGACTCGGTACAATTTAAGGCAAGTCTAAAGTATTATACCACTCAACCAGTTGAACTCCAGGCCATATACGACCAGGTATTGGTAAACCTTAAAAAGAAAACGGATTCCTTAAGTAAACCGCAACAACAATATGCTATACCCAAAAAATAGTGTTGATAAACTGGGTTTTACCGAGATAAAAGAGTTAATTAAAGCACATTGCCTGAGTGAAATGGGCCGCCAGATGGTTGACAGGATACAGGTAATGGATAATTTCGACCTTATCCGGAAGTTTTTGAGCCAGGCCAACGAGTTTAAAAATATACTGGAGAATGATGAGGCGTTGCCTATCCATCATTTTTTCGATATAAAAACGCTTGCCAATAAAGCAAAAATTGAAGGAATATTTTTAAGCGAGGAAGAATTTTACCAGGTACAGGCATCACTAACTACCGTGTTTGCCGTAATTGCCTATTTTAATGATAGGGAAGGCCTGTATCCAAACCTCGAAGCTTTATTTGAACATTTACCGATAGAAAAAGCCATTCTTAAAAAAATTGGACTAATCATCGATGAAAAAGGAAAGATAAGGCCAAACGCCTCGCGCGAATTGCAGGATATTACATCGGGCATTGCTAAGGCTGAACAGGAAGCCCGTAAAAAAATAGACCAGGTTTTTAAAAATGCCACAAGCAGCGGCTGGACGGCGGATGGTTCGTTAACCGTTCGTGATGGGCGTTTATGTATTCCCTTATTGGCCGAAAACAAGCGCAAATTAAAAGGTTTTATCCATGATGAATCTTCATCAGGCCAAACAGTTTATATTGAACCTGAGGAGGTTTTTACTTTAAATAATAAGGTACGCGACCTTGAGTTTGATCGCCGACGGGAAATTGTAAAAATATTAACTGCATTAACGGATGACTTAAGGCCTTATGTGCCGCTCTTACTATCGTACCACAGCCTGTTAACAAAACTTGACTTTGTAAGGGCTAAAGCGCTTTTCGCAATTGATATCGAGGCCGAAATGCCGCAGGTTGTAAACGAAGCAAAGCTTAAATTAACAAATGCGCGGCACCCTTTATTGTTGTTAAATTTCAGGAAAGAAAAAAAGGCAGTTGTTCCGTTAAATGTTGTGATAGACGAACGCACCAGGGTGATCGTAGTATCGGGGCCGAATGCTGGCGGGAAATCAGTTTGTATGAAAACGGTTGGGCTTTTGCAGATGATGGTACAGGCCGGGTTGCTGATTTCCGCTTCGGAAGTGAGTGTTGTTGGCGTTTTCAAGCAGCTATTTGTCGATATTGGTGATGACCAGTCGATTGAAAGTGATTTAAGTACTTATAGCGCCCACCTTTCAAAAATGAAAACCTTTGTTGAACAGGCAAATGGAAAAACATTGATATTGATAGATGAATTTGGTACAGGCACCGACCCGCAGTTTGGCGGCCCGATTGCCGAAGCTGTATTAGAATCGTTAAACCATAAAAAGGTAAAAGGGATGGTGACGACCCACTATTCGAACCTTAAAATATTTGCCAGCCATACCGAGGGGCTTGAAAATGCATCTATGCTTTTTAACAACGTTGAAATGCTGCCGCTTTATATGCTGGAAGTTGGGAAACCCGGCAGTTCATACGCCTTTGAGATAGCACAGAAAATCGGCTTACCCCAAAATGTGATTAACCTTGCTAAGAATAAGGTCAGCGCGGGCCAAAAGAAAGTGGATACGTTACTGGTTGACCTTGAGCGTGAGAAAAAAGAAATCTTCGATACCAAAATAAAACTGGATAAACAGCAGAAGCAGGTTAACGAACTGCTGGCCGAGAATGAAAAACTAAAGAGCTATCTTGAAGAAAATAAAAAGGCGCTGATAAAAGATGCCAAAGACCAGGCAAAAAACATCATTTTAAACGCCAATAAACTGGTTGAAAACACCATATCAGAAATTAAAAGCAGCAATGCTGATAAGGAGATTACCCGCAACCTGCGCGAAAATTTAAATATCGAGCTGCAAAAAAACACAGTTAAGCCAACAGTTGTTAAACCATTACCGGATGCTGAAGAGCTTAAGCCCGGCGATTGGGTGAAGCTCATCGACAGTGAAACCAGCGGCCAGGTAATTGAAATTATAAAAGACAATGTGGTAATTGCGATTGGCGATTTACGTACCGTAGCCAAAAAGAAACGCGTTATCAAAGTAGCAAAATCGACCGTACCAAAAGAGATCAGGAAAAGTTTTAACAATAATACCGGCGATATAGCAAACTTTAGCCCCGAAATTGATGTGCGGGGCCAGCGTACGGAAGATGCTTTAAGCAATATTGAGCGGTTGTTTGACAGGGCATTGATGATGGGTTTTGGTAGCTTAAAGATTATCCATGGCAAAGGCGATGGCATATTACGTAAAATGATACGCCAATACCTTAAAAAATATGAACAGGTTGACCGCATGGAAGATGAACATGCCGACAGGGGCGGGGATGGGATAACTTATGTATATTTGAAATAGGCAGCCCCACCCAACCCTCCCCGGTAGGGAAGGCTTTTAACTAAAAGAAAATCGAAAGTCTCCCCAACAGGGGGAGATTTAGAGGGGGCTAATGACAATTAAAATCAATAATATGTGCCGCAAATATCTTTTCTTTTGTCTTGCTGTCGCGATCAGCCTCAACTGCGCTGCCCAATCTGTCATCAAAGCCAATGACACTCACATTCGATATGAAGGCCGCATTGCTATGACAGATTCCACCGCCGAACTGTCATGGCCTGCCAGCGCTATAAAAATAAACTTTACCGGAACCCGCATCAGGGCGGTTTTAGCGGATGAAAGATCAGATAATAACTACAATGTTATTGTCGATAATAAAGTAATAAGCGTTCTTCATCCGTTGCAGCAAAAAAAGGAATATGTGCTTGCCGAAGGTTTAAAACCCGGTAAACACACCCTTGAATTATTTAAACGCACCGAAAGCAACATGGGCAAAACCTGGTTTTACCAGTTTGGCCTTGGAAAAAATGGTAAAATTTTATCCGCACCGCCAACCCCAAAACGTAAAATTGAGTTTTTCGGGAATTCAATATCCTGCGGGTACGCCGATGAGGATACTACCGGGAAAGACCGCGGCACCAGTCCTTATGAAAACGGTTATTTAAGTTATGCCGCATTAACTGCCCGGCATTTTAATGCTGAATTGCATAATACCTCAAAAAGCGGGATAGGTATCACCGTTAGCTGGTTTCCATTAACCATGCCCGAAATGTACGACAGGCTCGATGCTACTGATCCCTTAAGCAAGTGGGATTTCTCTAAATACACCCCGGATTTAGTTATAATCAACCTGTTTCAAAATGACTGCTGGATAGTTAACCTGCCCAATAACGACCAGTTTAAAGCAAGGTTTGGCACCATACCCCCAACGCCCGAATTTATAATTAATGCATACGCTAATTTTGTAAAAAGTGTGAGGAGCAAATATCCTAAAGCCCATATCATTTGTATGTTGGGCAGTATGGACGCCACAAAAGCAGGTTCACCATGGCCGGGATATATTGATAAGGCAGTGGCAACCTTAAACGATAATAACATTTACACCCATTTTATTCCTTATAAAAACACAAACGGGCACCCGAGCCTAAAAGAACAGCAAGCAATGGCTGATGATCTGATCACCTATATTGACCAACATATTAAGTGGTGAAGTGGGTCATAGTCCATAGCTCATAGCCGAAAGGAGAGATTTGTTAATGTCAATAGTCTATAAATCATTGCAAATTTGCTGCCATATTTTTCGCAATAAAAAAACTATGGACCATGAGCTATGAACCATGAACTATAAGTAATTTTGCCCCACCAATTATAAAACATGAACAAAGTAGTTAACGGCGCTGATGAGGCTGTCCGCGATATTAATGACGGTGCAACCCTTATGCTCGGTGGTTTTGGCCTGTGCGGCCTGCCCGAAAATTGTATTGCGGCCCTGGTGCGAAAAGGGGCAAAAGACCTCACCTGTATTTCAAACAATGCCGGCGTTGATGATTTTGGCATCGGCCTGATGCTGAAGCAAAGGCAGGTCAAAAAGATGATATCTTCCTACGTTGGCGAAAACGCTGAATTTGAGAGGCAATTGCTGAGCGGCGAGCTTGAGGTTGAGTTGATACCACAGGGCACCTTAGCAACGCGCTGTATGGCATCCGGTTATGGCATGCCGGCAATTTTCACCCCCGCAGGCATCGGCACCGAGGTGGCCATAGGCAAAGAAGTACGAAACTTTAATGGTAAGGACTATTTAATGGAAATGGCTTTTGAAGCTGATTTTGCCATAGTAAAAGCATGGAAAGGCGACACCATGGGCAACCTGGTTTACAAGGCAACTGCGCGCAATTTTAATGCGGTTATGGCAATGGCCGGGAAGGTGACCATTGCCGAGGTGGAGGAACTGGTGCAGCCAGGGGAACTTGACCCTGATCATATACACACGCCTGGAATTTATGTGCATAGGATTTTCCAGGGCAAGGACTATGAAAAAAGGATTGAACAAAGAACAGTTAGGAAAAAATAAAAAACTATGTCATTGCGAGCGGAGCGTGGCAATCCCGTAGCTATAAATAGCGGCTATGCACAGCGATGAGATTGCTTCGTCGTTCCTCCTCGCAATGACAAAATTGAAAAAGGAAAATGCTTGATAAAGAAGGTATCGCAAAGCGAATTGCAAAGGAAATAAAAGACGGCTTTTATGTGAACCTGGGTATTGGTATCCCAACACTTGTGGCTAATTATATCCCTCATAATATTGATGTGGTATTACAATCGGAAAATGGCCTGCTGGGTATGGGGCCATTCCCTTTTGAGGGCGAAGAGGATGCTGATGTGATAAACGCGGGCAAACAAACTATCACCATGCTGCCTGGCTCGGCCGTGTTTGATTCTGCTATGAGCTTTGGGATGATACGGGCAAAAAAAGTAAACCTTACCATCCTCGGCGCTATGGAAGTATCAGAGAACGGGGATATAGCCAGTTGGAAAATACCGGGCAAAATGGTAAAAGGCATGGGCGGGGCAATGGATTTGGTGGCATCTGCCGAAAATATTATCGTTGCCATGCAGCATGTAAATAAAGCAGGAGAATCGAAACTATTGCCAAAATGTATGCTGCCGCTAACCGGGATAAACTGTGTCAAAAAAATTGTAACAGAATTGGCAGTATTTGATGTATTGCCAGAAGGCGGTTTTAAGTTATTGGAACGTGCGCCCGGCGTAAGTATCGAACAAATTAAAAATGCAACAGCAGGTAAACTGATAATTGACGGCGATGTGCCTGAGATGGTTATTTAATTCAATTTGAAAATTTGGTGATTTGAAAATTTGAAGATTAAAAAAGCGTGTTATCATTTTCAAATCAGCACATTTTCAAATCTTCAAATTAACTCATTTTCAAATTAAAATCCTTTCCCTCAACTGCTTCGAAATCACTTCCGTTACACAAATAATATCCCGCGCTTCTTGTGTATTGTTGGTGATCACCTGGTCGCATTCGTCCCGATAGGGCAATAAATATTTGTTATAAGCCGGCTGTACATGGTTTACCCATCTGTACATTACATCCTCGGGCGAGTAGCCGCGTTCTGTCAAATCGCGCTTTATGCGGCGTTGCAGGGCTATATTGTCATCTGCTTCAATAAAAATTTTTAGATCGAGGATTGCGGCTATTTCTTTGAAATGGAGGATAAATAAGCCTTCAACTATCATTATCGGCGCAGGCTTAATTTCGAGCATTTTAGGCTCAATATCGGGATTGTTAAAGGTATATTCTTTTTTGAGGATCGTTTCGCCCCTCATCAGCCTGGCTATATCATCCTCAAAATGCTGCTGGTCAATTGTCGATGGCAGGTCGAAGTTATAGAACATATTCTCCTCCTTGGTCATCTTATGCGCCACGGGGATATAGTAGTCATCCTGCGAAACAAGGCATACTTCAGCATCGGTGAAATGCTCAAGGAAACACTTTAAAAAAAAAGTTTTCCCCGCGCCGCTTCCACCGGCAATACCGATGATAAACGGTTTATTCATTTGGGCTGCCGTAGCTGATATTTACATGAAAACGTTTATCCAAAGCACCCAATGAGTCGGCAACATTTTTTGTCATTACAATAATAACATCTCTTGTCGCTTCATTATCGGTAAACCGGCCAACTACTTTTGCAAAAGTAGTGCGGTTGGTCATTGGGTTAGTGATTTTTATTACTGTGCCGATAGGCGCAGTGCGGTGCAATACCAATTTTTTATTCGGGTCAAGACTTGGGTCATCTATCCATGTAGCTACACCTTTTTCATTCTTTTCATACAAACCAAACTTGTTGGCATTCAAATGGCGCTCTGCATTGCTGCTATCCTTTTCAGGCACAACTACTGATGGTGAATCGCGTTTAGTAACCTCTGGTACTGTATTTACTGGACTGTTTGCCGCAACCGGCTGCGGTGCTGTAGCTTGCGCTCCTGATCTTACCAGCAACACCTGCCCTGGAATAAGGGTAGTAGAACTTAGGTTATTTAGCTTGGTGATGTCGTCGACAGTGGTGTTGAACCTTTTGCTGATTGCATATAATGTTTCACCTGCCGATACTTTATATTGGGTTGGCGGCGTATTATTTTCCTGCACCGGTTGTTGTACGGGTTGCTGAACAGGTTGTTGAACCGGCTGCTGTACAACACGTTCCGGTTGCGATTGCTCAGGCTCCGGAGTGGCTGCAACTTCTTCCTGATCCTTATGTTTATGTTTTTTTGCAGCTTTTTCTTCAGCCGCTTGTTCCGCTGCTAACCGAGCTTTCTTTTCTTTTTTGGTTTCTTTGGCTACCGTTTCTGATGTTTCTTTCTCTTTTGATGACTTTTTATAAGGCTGATCTGTTGGCACCTCAACAATAGTACCTATAGATAAGATGGCTTTCTTTTTGCCGTTAAACTTCATTAATACTTCAGGCTTTATATTGTAGCGATGCCCTATAGAGTAATAAGTATCTTTTGCTTTAACTTTAAAAAGCACCAATTTTTTTCCGTCGTTGTTTTTTACACCAACGGAGTCAATTAAGGGTTTTGCAAATAACGATGTTGAAATAACGAATATTGATACGGTAATTAATAAGATCTTGAACTTCATAATAAGCTTTAATTCAATAATTTAAAGGGCTAAAATTTTTATCTCGGACTTGTTCTTAATATAAATTAAACAATTTTTATACATAATAAACGCCTCTGGTTGGATTTTTTGTATCCCGGCATTTAATATATCTTCATAAACATTATCAACCCCATTCATAATATAAAGTAATTGGGTTAACTCCCCGCCCTTTAGCGCGTGCAAAGATACAATTCTCAAATTATTGTACTCAAGGTAATGCATCATATTTCCAAAAGGATGTGCGGGCAAAAAATTAAGGGGTAAAAACTGCGGATCCTTCACTTCTGGCAATATTATCCCATTATTTAGTCCCTGGTAAACAGACGGTTCGTAAATGCGGGTTATTGCACCTGTTTTTACATCAGCTAAAAATAATTTGCGGGGCTGTATTCTGGGGTCGTATAAAACAGGCCCGTTGACGGATAAGTGGTCGAAAGAATAAGAATAATTACTCCACAGGGTTTTGCCGTTAGCGGCATCAACAGCAAGCAGCCCCTTGTGTGCCGGCCCTGTTTCCGACTGGTAAAAATGCAAAAGCAACACGCCATCATAAGCAGCCTCGATCCCGGTAAGCCAGCGTTCGGGCGTGGTAAGGTTTTTAAAAAGTGTTTTACCAGTTAACAAGTCAACTGCCGCAAAATGAACCTTTTTTTCTCCGCTGTCGCGGATCTCCATAAAAACGGTATCTGTAAGTGCATCTATCTCCATGCGCCAGATGGCGCCGTCGAATTTTTCGTCGGTTACAAGTTTCAGATGCATAATTTGCAAAGGTGTGAATTCTAAACCACAAGGGATATCTTATAGAAGCAAATCCAATAGCATTTATTGATGAAACTGAATTTCATTGCTCCAAACGATATTGTATAGGTCAAGTTCGTCATCATAGCCGCCGAAAGGATCGTCATTGACATTTTTATTAATATTCAATCCAATTCGAAAACGTTGCAGGGTTTTGAGGCTGTTTTTTTTGCAACTAAATGCGATAATATCTGTGTGGGCCGAGTGTGGGGCTATCGTTACTTCAGTTGGGATATTTTTTTCGCAAGGCGACATCAGCACTCCCATAATGCTATTGTCAATATGATAAAACTCATCCCATGAGCAACTCATTGAATAGTATTTTAACGGCTCGTTGCTGTTGTTATGAACGGTAACAGGTATCTTAAAAACTTTTTCCTTAATATAAGAATATTCTCCTTTAGCTGCTCTACTTATTTTGGTTCCGTCAACAGTTACCGTGTAAAGTTTTCTTTCATTAACATTAAGTAAGTATAGTTTTGTTGTCGGTAGGTTCATTTTTTGTTTTTTCTGGTGCTCTCCCCAGTCTGATTTCGCGTAGTAGATATTGCCATTCTTATTATATTTCAATGTCATTGTATCGCTCAATATTTCCGGCTTGTGCTTTTTTCTATCTTCTTTAAAATTGACAGACGCAAACCACCTGTAAAACTTCATGGTGACTTTTGGCCGGACTATTTCATGGGGCTGCTTGTCCACCACCAATTTTAATGGGATCAGCAATGACCGGTGCGGTGGTATGGCTATTTGTTCAAATACAGAGCTATTACCTTCCTCATCGGCTATATGCATATAATCATTATTCGTCATCGTGAAAAATTCTGTTGGGCGACTGTTTGAACCCCAAAATCTCAAAGTATCATCGGAATGATTGACGATAAAGGTGCGAAAGACCATGTACTCTCCGTCGGAACCGTCGGAAAAATACGATCCGATTACTAATAGCCGCGGTATTGGATTTGGCTGTTTGATGGTTTGACTACTTGCTGTTGTCAACCAGGCGCTAAGACAAACCCAGCACATAAATTTAAATTTACCGAACATACTTACACTGCTTACAGCCTAAATGTATAAATTTGGCAGCTGGTATCAAAAAAGCAGCATTTATAATTTTATGAGCAAAGGGGTTGTAAGTAAAGAAGAAGATTATTCGCAATGGTATAATGACTTGGTGATAAAAGCCGATATGGCCGAATATTCGCCGGTAAAAGGGTGCATGATCATTAAGCCGTATGGCTATTCTATCTGGGAAAAAATGCAGGCGGTGCTTGATGGTATGTTTAAAGAAACCGGTCACAGCAATGCTTATTTCCCGCTATTTATACCCAAATCCTTTTTCTCGAAAGAAGCAAGCCACGTGGATGGTTTCGCTAAAGAATGTGCCGTAGTAACCCATTACCGTTTAAAAAACGATGGTAACGGCAATATCGTGGTGGATGAAGATGCAAAGCTGGAAGAAGAACTGATCGTTCGTCCAACATCGGAAACTATTATATGGAACACTTACAAAGGCTGGATACAATCGTACCGCGACTTGCCATTACTGATCAACCAATGGGCAAACGTAGTGCGCTGGGAAATGCGTACGCGTATGTTTTTACGCACCACGGAATTTTTATGGCAGGAAGGCCACACCGCCCATGCCACCGCCGATGAAGCCATAGCCGAAACCGAACAAATGTTAAACGTATACGCCGATTTTGTTGAAAATTGGTTAGCCCTGCCGGTTATACGCGGTAGAAAAACGCCAAACGAACGTTTTGCCGGTGCATTGGATACTTATTGCATTGAGGCGCTGATGCAGGATGGAAAAGCGCTGCAGGCAGGCACATCGCACTTTTTAGGGCAGAATTTTGCAAAGGCATTTGATGTAAAATTCACCAATAAAGAAAATAAGCTCGATTACGTTTGGGCAACTTCATGGGGTGTATCAACCCGTTTGATAGGCGCTTTGATAATGGCGCATTCGGATGATGCTGGTCTTGTACTGCCGCCAAAACTGGCGCCTATACAAGTGGTGGTTGTGCCGATATATAAGCACGACGAGGAACTGGAAAATATTTCAGGCTTTGTAGCAACCCTTACCAAAGAACTGAAGGCAAAAAACATCTCGGTAAAATTTGATAAACGCGATACCCATCGCCCCGGCGCTAAGTTTGCAGAATACGAATTAAAGGGTGTGCCTTTACGCGTAGCTATAGGTAGCCGTGATATGCAAAACGGCACGGTTGAGCTTGCACGCCGTGATACAAAAACCAAGGAAACAGTAAGCCAGGAAGGTTTAACAGCCCGTATTGAACAGCTTTTAGAGGAAATACAACAAAACATTTATCAAAAAGCCCTGAAGTTTAAAACGGAGAACACCACCGAGGTTGACAGCTACGATGAATTTAAACGTATGCTTGACGAAGAGCCCGGCTTTTTATCAGCCCATTGGGACGGCACACCCGAAACCGAGCAACAAATAAAAGATGAAACTAAGGCGACAATCCGTTGCATACCTTTGGATAATAAGCAGGAAGAAGGAAAATGCATACTTACCGGGAAGCCGTCGAGCCAAAGGGTGATATTTGCGAGAGCTTATTAATTGTTGAAAGGTTGAAATGTTGTAAAGTTGGAATGTTGGTTTGCTATTAATCGAAAAAAACATCTTCATTTAACTTTACAATATTTCAAATAACCTTACAACATTTCAACTTTACAACATTCCAACAAATTACACACATGAAATTTGCAACTAAGGCAATACACGCCGGACAAGAACCTGACCCTACAACCGGTGCCGTGATGACACCGATATACCAAACATCAACCTACTGGCAAAAATCGCCGGGGGATAATAAGGGATACGAATATTCGCGCGGAACAAATCCTACACGTAAAGCATTGGAAAATTGCCTGGCTGCATTGGAAAATGCAAAATTCGGGCTTGCTTTTTCGAGCGGCATGGGCGCTACGGATGCCGTGATGAAGCTGTTGTTGCCTGGCGATGAAGTAATTACCGGGAACGACCTTTACGGTGGCTCGTACCGGATATTTACAAAGGTGTTTGCTAATTATGGTATCAAGTTTCATTTTCTTGACCTGTCAAACCCTGAAATTATCAGGGATTACACAAATGAAAACACCAAACTCATCTGGATAGAAACGCCTACCAATCCGACGATGCAGATTGTTGACATTGAGGCTGTAGCTAAGATCAGTAAAGAGAAAAACGTTCTTTTAGCGGTTGATAATACATTTGCTTCGCCATACCTGCAAAACCCAATCGATTTGGGGGCTGATATCGTGATGCATTCCGTAACCAAGTATATTGGCGGACACAGCGATGTGGTAATGGGCGCTTTAATGCTGAATGATGAAGACCTGTACAAAAGACTTTGGTTTATTTACAACGCCTGCGGCGCAACACCCGGGCCGCATGATAGCTTTTTGGTATTGCGCGGTATTAAAACCCTGCACCTGCGTATGAAAGCGCATTGCGAGAATGGTCGTATAATAGCTGAATTTTTAAAAAATCACCCCAAAGTTGATAAAATATACTGGCCGGGCTTTACCGACCATCCAAACCATAATATTGCCAAAAAGCAAATGCTGGATTTTGGCGGGATGATATCCATCACGCTAAAAGGCGCCGATTTAAAAGAAACCTTCCGTGTGGCTTCATCTTTTAAAGTATTTGCTCTCGCCGAATCATTAGGCGGTGTAGAATCATTAATAAACCACCCGGTAAGCATGACACACGGCTCCATACCAAAAGCAGAAAGGGAAAAAGCTGGTGTAGTTGATAACCTGCTGCGTTTGAGCGTAGGGGTGGAGGATGTGGATGATTTGCTGGAGGATTTGGCGCAAGCACTTGCCTGACAAGTTGCAGTAAATAGTAGCAGTAGCAGGTTTTTATTATAGCTTGCCTAAAACAAAAGTGCCACTGCTACTGCCACTTAAAACCTATATGGACATTACAGATATAAAGGCTTTCCTCGATTCAAAAGTAATTCAGTACAATACTCCTGGCTTCATTCCAAACGACCCTATTTCCATACCGCACCTTTTCAAAAAAAAGCAGGATATAGAAATCATGGGCCTGTGGGCAGCAGTACTGGCGTGGGGACAGCGGGTGACCATCATCAACAAATGCCACGAACTTATTAACCTAATGGATGGTGCACCTTATGATTTTATCACCAACCACCAGGAAACCGATCTTAAAAAGCTGTTAAAATTTAAGCACCGTACCTTTAATGATGTGGACACGCTGTATTTTATTTCGTTTTTTAAGTATCACTATTCAAATCACAAATCATTAGAAGAAGCATTTTTACCCACCCCGTTTGTCATGGGTAGCGATAGCGAAGGATCTTCTAAAAGCAATATTAACGCCAATGTTTCAGCAGCAGAGCCTATCGAAAAATACCTTAACCATTTCCGTTCCTACTTTTTTTCGTTGCCTGATTATCCTCATCGTACCAAAAAACATATCTCCTCACCATCGCAAAAATCAACCTGCAAACGGTTAAATATGTTTTTACGCTGGATGGTGCGCAAAGACGGTTGCGGTGTTGACTTTGGCATCTGGAACCATATAAAACCCTCAGAACTCATCTGCCCCTGCGACTTACATGTTGACCGCGTGGCCCGCAAGCTCAATTTAATTACCCGTAAACAAACCGATTGGCAAACTGCCGTTGAACTTACCCAACAATTAAGGGAATTTGACGCGGTCGATCCCGTTAAATATGATTTTGCTTTATTTGCGCTCGGTATTGAGGAGAAATTTTAGTTTTTATTGATTTCACCGATTTTTGAAGAAGATTACACCGATTATTTTAAGAAGGATTTCACCGATTTTAAAAACCCTTTACGCTAGATTGCAATCATAGACTAACACCGGCTTTTGCTTCTGGTTTTAAAGTAAATGATACAATAGTATATGAGCTGTTTGTGAAAATCGCAGTGCTGTTTGCAAATGCAGGGTTTTTGTATTTGGCATAATCATCATTTGCTAATAAAATATCATTTACATGATACTTGTAAAATAATTTAGCTACTGATGGCGATGCGGCTGTTGAGTCTGTTAAATAATTAAGCATATCAACCCTGTCTTTTTCGCGCTGATCATAGCTCACATAAGGGTTCGAGAAATAAGTTTCTACAGATACCATCTTGATCGCCGTAGGCATAACCGGGAAAAGCGACAAGCCATGCGGGCAAAGCATTACATTATCAAGCGGAACGTTTTTTACAATGAAATTGTACACCTCTATTTTATCTGTCTCCTTCTCTTTTCCAAGCGCCTGCTGTCTTAATTCCACAAAATCAACCCTGTTACTATAAATAGGATAATATACTAACGCATATAATAAAACGGCGGCTATTACCAGGTTATCAGAAAAGGCCATTTTAAAGCTTTTACGCTTGCTTTGTAGCCATCCCCAAAACCAGGTGATCAAGAAAATGAACCCAAAGCCAAAGAAAATAGATTGCAATGCTTTCAGATAAAAGAAATAATGGAATGCGGGAATGGTATCCGGCAGATGAATATGCAGTATGCCGTCGACGGTAGGTACGGCAGACTCATAAACATACATCACCGCGCAAATGAAAAGCCAGTTCCATACCAGTTTGCGGAGCAGCGGGTTTTGGAATTTTTTATAAAACCATACGATGCCGATCACTGAAATAATCAGCGAAAAAGTAACATTCAATTTAAGCAGTTGCAGCGTTAGCTTGCGTGCAAATATGCCCGGTGCACATTCAAGAATGGCATGATTGATAAAATGCAAATGATATTTGCCATAAACATAGTACAGGAAAGGGAAGGCGAATATTATAAAAGGGACAATTGTTAAACCTCCCTGCAAAAAATATTTACCCACAGCAGCATATTCCTTTTGTTTTAAAACTATAATAACATTTTGGCCCTGAACGGAGATCATTATTAATATAATGATAAAAACCGGCGCCGAATGCCCCAGAAAAGTCAGGCCGAGTGATGCGCCTAAAATTATAAACCAGTACATTTTCTGCTCGGAAAATGCCTTGTAGCAAAAAAAGAAGGTTATATAAAACAAAAACTGCGAAAAGGTATCGGAAACAAGCCATGGCGAATAGGTAGCTGCCCCCCAGCATGGCAGGTTGCCCGATATTAAAAAGAAAAAACAAAGCACCGATGCCAGGGCTATCCTGAAATCAAAAAGCTTTGCAACCATAAAGAAAAACGCGATAGGGCTCAGCAAATTTATAAAGGCACCTGCGCGGGCCACAACAACGTTAATAGGCAGGCCGGTTAATTTTACAGCCCCTGTCTCGAACCAAAAAAGCATTGGGTTATACCACATGTACTGGCCTGCCATGTTGGGATCTTTGCCATAATTGCCATCCAGCAGACTGCGGATGTAGGCTATATCGCGATCGAAATCGGGCTCGTATGCCCAGTGCAGATCATGAATGGTGTTATAACACTGAATAAAAGCAGCAATCAACATTAAACCGAAGGCTAAAATGTACTTGTTGCTATCTTTTAATTGCATATGCAGGGGATTTAGTTGTGATCAATGGGGGCCTGGCTTAAAATGCAAAAATATACAAATTAATACATATACTATTGAGCGCCAATGTAATTTTATAGATAGAAACGGGGAATTTGAATAATTAATAGCAGCGTTTTTATTCAAATCAATAGCTTATTAATTTCGGCATATTGCAGAAGCATAATGGTTTTTGCATCTTTTATCTCGCCTGTTTTAATCATATCCAAAGCTTTTGTAAAAGGGAGTTCAAGTACTTCGATGTTTTCGTGCTCATCATGCGCCCCGCCGCCGTCGCCCACTTTCATGTCCTTATTATACTCGGCTACAAAAAAATATAAAATTTCGGTTACCGACCCCGGCGACATATAAGCCTCAAATACTTTTTTTACATCGGTAACTTTATAACCGGTTTCTTCTTCTGTTTCTTTTCTAATGCAATCCTCCGGATTGTCTTTATCCAACAGGCCGGCGCAGCACTCTATCAGGTAGCCGCTTTTATTGCCATTTACGTAAGTTGGCATACGGAACTGGCGGGTTAATATTACTGATTCTTTAACTTTATTATAGAGCAATATTGTTGCTCCGTTGCCCCTGTCATACGCTTCGCGGGATAGGTTTTCCCATACGCCATTGTTATTGAAGTATTGATATTTTATCTTTTTTAAGATGTACCAATTGTCCGATAGTATTTCGGTCTCCATATGTCTTACTCTTTCATTTTCCATGTGCTATTATGATTAAGAGGTGGCGTTTTTATAATAATTAACCAGGGCTTTTGAAAAACGAAAATGACGAATGACCGTACTTCCGCTGCTCTACAAACGCAGGGTGGTTGCTTAAATTTTGCAGGGATTGATGTTCAACTATTAATAGGCCATCGGGCAATAGCATGTTTTTATCAAAAACTATCTTTGGTATATCAGGAATCCGGTTAAGGTCATAAGGGGGATCGGCAAATACCAGGTCGAATTGTTCCGTTTCAAGTTGCAGGTATTTAAATACATCATCTTTATATGCTTTTACCTGGTTTAGGCCGTGCTGCTTTGCGGTATCTTTTAAATAATGAATGCATTGTATACTGCGGTCAACTGACACAACCTGTTCAGCACCGCGCGAGGCAAATTCAAGGGAAATATTTCCTGTCCCGCTAAAAAGGTCAAGTACTTTTATGCCTTCAAATTCAATTTGGTTTTGCAGGATGTTGAATAATGCTTCTTTCGCCAGGTCGGTCGTTGGGCGGACAGGCAGGTTTTTAGGTGGATTTAACCTTAAACCCCTCAGTGCTCCTCCGATGATCCGCATAACGATAAGGCGGCAAGCGCCAGGAATTTATGTGATGGTATCTGGCCTGGCAGCTCGAGTATTTTTAACCCGTTTATTTCAATTTTTGGATAAAAATCGCCAAGCCGTTTCATGTTTTTATCGCCAACAGCAATATCGCCGCTTAAAACCAGGGTAGTTTGCTGAGGTTTTAGCTTAAGTTCTTCGGCAACAAATGAAGTAAAATAGGCCAGCTCATCTTCATTTTTATACTCAAAGGCATTGTAAAAACGTAATTTGCCTGCCGAAAAATATAGAAACTGTACATTATCTTTCCCAACTTCCACATATAAATTGCTATCGGGCGGGTTGCTGTTTGCAATGGCTTTTACCCAGCCCTGTGCGGTATAAACAGTGTTTTGAAGGTTGAATTTTTCCACAGCCGCAACTAATTCATCCTTAGTTTTATAAATAATGATATTTTGGTCGTCAAGTGTTTGTGCGAAAACTTTTTCGTTCTCCTTCACATCCAGCAAACGGGCAAATTCAGCAATAAATTCCTCGTTGAATAAGGGCTTAGGTACCAGCGTTAAAGCAACTGCAGGCATGCCGATAATAACGTTTTTATACGTTGCCGTTAATAATTCGCTTAATTGTTTTGGGTGGGCCAACTCATCAAGGTCGCAGTTTTGGGCCGATACCAGCAAGCGATTACCATTAACCACAGCATAGCTAAATGTACTTGCCTCAACCTGTAATAATAAGGTATAGCTGTAAGCCTGGTACAGGTTAAAGCTTGTGTCGGTATAATTGTTACTGTGATCGTTCATGCAGATAAGCAAAAGTAACTATTTTTTGTTATTTGCTACCTGTAATATTTATAACGATGTCGTTTTGGTTAAATATATTTTTAAGCGGTCTCCGGTTGTGCCGAAACCTCCCGCCATGCAGGCTGGAGCAATTCGTGTTCTTTTACCGAAATATTTGTTTTTTTCAGTTTCTTATAAAAACGCATCACGGCAGGCTGGAACCAGTTTTCGAGGCTGTATGCAATGGCTAAAATAATAGGCAGGCTAACAACGGCATACAGCAGCACATTATGAATTAACCTTGAAAAAACAAACAACACGGTGTAATGGGTTATATATAGCGGATAGGAATATTTGCCCATAACAGGGCCTGTTTTGCTTATAAAACTTACCACTTTGTTTTTTAAGTTTAACCGTTCGATCAAATATCCAATACCCATATATAAATAAGGGAAAGTGCTGTACACAATAGTATTTGTTAAAGGCATATAACGTATTGTTAATGCACAAATAACAAAAATGGTATGCGGTATTATTAAATAAATCATTTTAATTTTTTTGCCAGCCGGGGGCAGTTGTAAACAATACCTGAAAAAGGGAATGGCAAATATGGAAAAGATGAAATACTTTAAAGGATCGTAAAAATTAGCAGAAAATTGCATCCGCGAAATTAAGGGCAGTATGCCAAGCCCGAAAAGCACTGTATATTTTTCGGCATAAAAATAATTGCGGTATTGATAAATATAATAACCAACTATCCACACAGATGAAAATGCGAAAATGGCTATGATATGAGTAAACACGTCACGGTCTGTTTTTAAAAAGAAAAGCGGTATAGCTGTAAGCGCGATCATGAACCAACAAAATATTGCCTTTTTTTGGTTCCGGCCAATAGTGAATGCAAACATTATATAAAAGGCTACCTCGAATGACAGCGACCATACCGGGAGGTTGCTCTGTATACTTGGAACAACATAACCCATATAGTCCTTCATAGTGCTAACCATAAAAAAGTTGCCCAGTATAACCTTTAGCGAGGGGAATGAAGTATTAGTAACATATAAAGCTATAAAAGCCAATAACATCCCCACAATAAACTGTGGATATATCCGTATAAACCGGTTACTTAAAAACGCTTTGACAGGTTTAGGTTTATTAGTTTCAGAAAGGTTGATTACCAGCCCCGAAAGCATGAAAAACATGATCAATGCATCGGTACCCCAATAAGCCGTAAGCCTGGTAGGGTGGCCCGTTGGGGCCAGGAAAGCCATATGCCAACCTAAAATAAAAACTGTTGATATCCCTCTCAGGAACTCGAGGTAAATTTTCTTCATATGCTTATAATCACCTTTTACGAAAAGCTTTTTATTATGTTCAGGTTATTTACCTGAAATTTCAAGAAAAATACTTGTAGTGATACCTTTTGCAGTTCGGCAGGCCTGAAATGGTTTCAAAATTATGAAATGGTACAAACGGTTAGTTTTTTATATATTCATCCCCGATTGCGATACTAAAAATGCCTGAACACCCCTAATGAAAAATATCCACGAAAGCATAAGGCGGAATATTCTGCAATTGATAGATTTTTTTTATCCCCTTTTCAAAAAATGGTTCTCGCTGCAAACATTTCGTTATGCAGCCTGCGGAGGTTCAAATACATTATTGGATATTGTGCTCTTTTCTGTCGGCTATAACTTTATTTTCAAAAAGCATGTCATAACCCTCGGATTTTTTAGTATGAGCCCGCATATTGCCGCGCTGTTTTTTGATTTGAGCATCACTATACCAACGGGCTTTTACTTAAACCGCTATGTTGTTTTTCAGCATGCGGGCCTAAAAGGGCATATTCAATTGTTCAGGTACCTTTTTGTGGTTGTTATCTGCATCATCTTCAACTATATTTTTCTAAAATTCTTTGTTGATTATTTGGGCTGGTACCCAACGCCATCTAAAATTGTCACTACAGCTATTGTTGTAATTTTCAGCTATATCAGCCAAACGTTTTACTTTTTTAAGCCAAAGACGAAATAATTAGTTTAATGGTTGATAAGTTGGATTGGGTTGATTAAGTTATATCATTATATAATTTATAAATTTACCGATCAACATAGATAAGCAATGGACAGGCTGGCTAATTGTACCATCAACAACCATTCACCTAATCAACTAACACAGTGTCCGACAATATCCAAAAAGCATTTCCGCACGAAGCCACGCCACAGCAACTGGAGCTGTTCGGCAAGCTGCATAGCTTTTTAGTGAGCGATAATGGCGATGAATGTTTTATATTAAAAGGCTATGCAGGTACAGGGAAGACAACTGTTTTAGGAGCATTGGTAAAAGCGTTACGCAGCTACAATTTTAAATCGGTGTTATTGGCCCCAACCGGGCGGGCGGCAAAAGTAATCACAGCTTATTCGGGCCGTAAAGCGTTCACCATCCACAAAAAAATATATCGCAAAAAAACGGCCTTTAATGTTGATGAAGGCTTTTTATTGGGCGACAACATTAATGAAAATACCCTGTTTATAGTGGATGAAGCCTCCATGATATCGGATGAGATCGGTATAAATCACCGGGCTTCTTTGTTATACGACCTGATAAATTACGTATATAACACCAAAAATTGCAAGCTGATGCTGGTAGGCGATACCGCACAGTTGCCGCCGGTTGGGTCGGATGATAGCCCGGCGCTGGATGCAGTTTTGATGAAAAAAAAATTCGGGCTTGATGTTTTTACCTATGAGCTAACGGATGTATTACGCCAGCAAAAGGATTCGGGTATTTTGTTTAATGTGACCAAAGTGCGCGACATTATCCGCAAGGGAAAACAAAATATGCCGCAGATAGTCACCAAAGGCTATAAAGATATATACCGCATGGGCGGCGATATGCTGGAAGAAGGTTTGAACTACGCCTACGGTAAATACGGCAATGATAATACGCTGATTATTTGCAGGTCGAACAAAAATGCCAACGCTTATAACATGCAGATACGCGGGCGGATATTATATCGTGAAGAAGAACTTACCGGCGGCGACCAGGTAATGGTGGTGAAAAACAATTATTTCTGGTTACAGGAACAGGAGGAGGGAAGCACCGGTTTTATAGCCAACGGCGATATTGCGCGTATAAAAAAGGTGCGGCGCATTGAAGATATGTATGGCTTCCGCTTCGCCGATGTGCAGCTGGAATTTATTGATTATGCCGAAGACCCTGTACTGGATTGTAAAGTTTTGCTGGATACACTTTACACAGAAGCGCCGGCCTTGCCAGCGGATGACCAAAAAAGGTTTTACCAGGAAGCAATGAAGGACTATGATCACATCCCAAACAAACGCGCTAAATGGAATGAGTTGAAGCTAAACCCATATTATAATGCGCTTCAAATAAAATTTGCCTACGCCATTACCTGTCACAAAGCCCAGGGCGGCCAATGGGACGCCGTTTTTGTTGACCAGGGCTACCTGACCGAAGAAATGGTGAACACTGATTTTTTACGCTGGTTTTATACGGCTTGTACCCGGGCAAAAAGCGAATTGTACCTGGTGAATTTTAACCAAAAGTTTTTTGTGGGAGGGGAGTAGCCTTCGTATTTATTAAAGAAATACTTAAAAAAAGCATTTTTTACAAAACTATGAATAATAGTAATCAATTAACTCTGTACATTTGCTTAACGGTGTTAAATTATTTAATATCGTAATTGAAATGGCAAGCAAAGACAGGATATTACGTTTGAAAGAAGAAACAAGGATAAACATCCTGAATGCTTCACTTCAAATAGTTAAGGAAGAGGGGTGGCAGGCTTTAAGCATGCGTAAGATTGCCGACGTGATTGAGTACACTGCGCCTATCATCTATGAATATTTTTCGAACAAGGACGCTATTATACTGGAGCTAACCCGCAAAGGGTACCTGATATTGGCAAGGGATCTACAAGATGCAAAAGGCAAACATCGTTTACCTGCCAAACAATTGGAAGCAATGTGGTTAGCTTACTGGAACTTTGCTTTTGCCAATAAGGAGCTGTACCAGGTAATGTTTGGCGTAACTACAAGTTGCAGCAGCTGCGAAATGGTAAATACCTTGCCCGAAGCCGAAAAACCCTGGGATTTGTTTAGTGCAGTTATAGGTGACCTGATGGGTATTGATGATATGGAATCTGATGTGATCTGCACAAAGTATTATACCTTTTGGTCAATAGTGCACGGCTTAATATCTATCAATATATTAAGCCGGGGAAACTCGGACGAGATTAACCGGCAGGTTTTGAAGGACGCTATAGGCGGGTTAATAAGGTCGATAACCGGCTAATTTTTTTAATGCAAATTAAATAATGTTAAATAATTTAACACTGTTAAATAAAGTCAAAGTTTGTAACTACAAACTAACAGCCCGGCACACCGGGCCAGGGAAATAGCAAGAAGCGGGTTGTTATGCCAGCTCCTGCGGGCGAGTTTTGTCCCAATGTTTCCCACCGTAAAACTTATACATTAATTCAAATAAATAAAACAATGAAAAAGATCAAGCAAACTTATACTATAATTCATACAATCGTTAGATAATTTAACGGTGTTAAATAAAATGTAAAATAGCTGAGACGTCCGCGGAGATTGTCGTGATTTCCCATTAAAATTGGCGTAATTACACCCTTTGGTGCTTATTTAAGACATACATATTTGTAATATATTAATATACCTATTAAACAAACAATCAATAATTCAATAATTCATCAAATCAATAATTACTATGAAAACTATCTATCTGGCGCTTGTCGCCCTCGCACTATACGGTTGTTCGCCAAAACCGCAGGCAACTGTAGCCCCGCCGCCGCCATCATTGCCGGTAGCCACTATTATATCAGGTACCGATACCACTTACCAGGAATATCCAGCCTCAATAGAAGGCACAGTTAACGTTGAAGTACGTCCGCAGGTAAGCGGGTCGCTTGATAAAGTATTTGTTGACGAGGGCGCTTTTGTAAGCGCCGGTCAGCCAATATTTAAAATAAACGATCAGCCTTATCGCGCACAGCTAAACAATGCTTTAGCAAGCCAGCATGCTGCCGAGGGCGCTTTGGCCAATGCACAACTGGAAATTGATAAGTTAACCCCGCTTGTTGAAAATAAGGTGGTATCTGACTACCAGTTAAAAACTGCAAAGGCTGCCTATGCCATAGCGAAAGCAAATATCGAACAGGCAAAGGCAAATGTATCTACCGCGCAAATAAACGTTGGCTATACTTTAATAAAAGCGCCCGTGAGCGGTTATATAGGCCGCCTGCTTAAAAAACAAGGCAGCCTGGTTGCGCCAACCGATGCAGATGCACTTACCCTGTTGTCAGATGTACATAATGTGCATGTTTATTTCTCCTTAGGCGAACAGGATTTCGTAAGCTTTAAAGAGCAATATCCCGGCGAGACCCTAAAGGATAAATTGAAACAATTGCCTTCGGTTGATCTGCTTTTGGCTGATAACAGCGAATACACCCAACGCGGAAAGATCGACATGATAGACGGCCAGTTTGATAAAAACACCGGCGCCATTACCCTTCGCGCGAGCTTTCCGAATGCGCAGGGATTATTAAGATCAGGCAACACCGGAAAAATACGCCTAAGCCTGCAGCATAAGGATGCATTAATAGTGCCGCAATCGGCAACGGTTGAAATGCAGGATAAAGTATTTGTATTTGCAGTGGCCGATAGCAATAAAGTTAAAAAGCAAGCCATTACCATTGTCGGTAAAATAGGTTCAAATTACCTCGTAAAAGATGGCGTTAAAGCCGGCGACGAAATAGTATTAAGCGGCTTTGACCACTTACAGGAAGGCACCGTGATACAGCCGAAGAAGGCAAGTGATAATCTTGCTAAAAATTAAGCGATAATATTTTGAGCCATACAAGCTCAGTGTACTTTGTGTTCTCTCCTTTGTGCACTCCGTGTTAAAATTTAACCACTGAGTACGCAAAGGAGGCATAAAGATCGCGAAGATCATATCATTTTGTTGGGGAGTTTATCTTATTAAATAACCTGAGACAGGTGATTTAGAATTCACACTAAAAACTAAAACCATGTTTAAAAAATTTATAGAAAGGCCGGTACTTGCAACCGTTATCTCCATACTGCTGGTGATATTGGGGATACTTAGCCTTATCAAATTACCTTTACAACAGTTTCCGGATATAGCCCCGCCGGCTGTATTGGTAACAGCAGTTTACCCCGGCGCCAATGCCGAAACGGTATTGCGTTCTGTAGCGCCTTCATTAGAGGAATCTATCAATGGCGTGGAAAACATGAGCTATATGAGCTCAACCGCCAGCAACGATGGCACGTTGGCCATTACCGTTTACTTTAAGCAGGGCACCAACCCCGACCAGGCCGCAGTTAACGTACAAAACCGTGTAGCACAGGCCACCAGTCAGTTACCTGCCGAAGTGGTTCAGCAGGGTATCACCACAACCAAGCAGCAAAACAGTTTGATTGGTGCGGTTGGTATGTACACCGAAGATCCTAAAAAATACGATCAGACATTTGTTGCTAACTATGCGCAGATCAATATCATTCCCGAATTGAAACGTATTCCCGGGGTAGGGTCGGCCAGCATATTTGGCGGTGTTAAGGATTACTCCATGCGTGTTTGGCTCAATCCAAATCAAATGGCGGCTTATAAAATAACCCCTGCCGAAGTTATGGCGGCCATACAGGATAAAAGCCTGGAAGCTGCGCCTGGAAAATTAGGCGAAAGAAGCGACGAAGTATTTGAATACGTTATTAAATACAAAGGAAAACTTACCAAACCGGAAGAATATGAAAATATCGCTATCCGCGCCAATGCTGATGGTTCTGTTTTACACCTGAAAGATGTAGCACGTGTGGAATTGGGCGCTTATTCGTACACAAGTTTAACGCGGTTGAACGGTCATAATGGCATAGCTATAGGTATTATTCAATTAGCCGGTTCAAATGCCAATGAGATACAAATAGCTGTGGATAAGCTGATGGAAAAAGCATCAAAAGATTTCCCGGTTGGTATTAAATTCAATAACTTTTATCGAACCAAAACCGCGCTTGATGAATCAATCAACCAGGTGGAGCATACACTTCTCGAGGCCTTTATATTGGTATTTATCGTGGTATTTGTTTTCTTGCAGGATTTCAGATCTACACTGATCCCCGCTATTGCCGTTCCGGTGGCTATTATAGGCACCTTCTTTTTCATGAACCTGTTTGGCTTTACCATCAACCTGCTTACGCTGTTTGCTTTGGTGTTGGCTATAGGTATTGTGGTGGATGACGCCATTGTGGTGGTCGAAGCGGTGCATGCTAAAATGGAGCACAAACATCTTGCGCCAAAAGCTGCAACTACCGAGGCCATGCATGAGATCACCGGCGCTATTATATCCATCACCCTGGTTATGGCAGCCGTGTTTTTACCGGTTGGGTTTATGACCGGGTCGACAGGTATATTTTACCGGCAGTTTGCGTTTACCATGGCTATTGCTATTATGATATCGGCTGTTAATGCATTAACGCTTAGCCCCGCTTTAGCTGCCCTATTTTTAAAGGACAAACATGCAGATAAGGAAGGAGTTACTGTAAAAAGAGGATTTAAGGAAAAGTTTTTCGCTGGCTTCAATACCAGTTTTAATACTATTACCAACAGGTACACCGGTGGTATAAAATTCCTGATCAACCACAAATGGATCAGCATGGCCGGGCTTGCTTTAGTAACACTGGCAACCGTTTGGCTGGTGCGGACAACCCCTACTGGGTTTATTCCAACTGAAGACCAGGGGTTTATCGCCATATCGGTATCTACACCATCGGGTACTTCGCTTAATGGGACATCCAAAGTAATGGCCGAGGCCGAAAATACTGTTGGTAAACTGGCAGCGGCAAGATTTGTAACCTCCCTGCCCGGGTTTAATTTGCTTACCAATTCCACAAGCCCTTCGTCAGCGGTGTTCTTCGTGTTATTGAAAAAACCGGAGGACAGGGGCAAGGTTAAAGACATTAACGCCATAATGGATCAGATACGCGGACAATTAGGCCAGATCACCGGTGGTAGTTTCTTCGTGTTCAGCTTCCCAACCGTTCCGGGCTTTAGTAATGTGGAGGCGCTTGACATGGTATTGCAGGATAAAACCGGCGGTACATTGGATAAATTCAGCGGGGTGGCCAACAATTTTATAGGGCAGCTGATGCAGAAAAAGGAAATTGCTTATGCATTTACATCCTTTAAAGCTGACTACCCGCAATTGCAATTGGAAGTTGATGATGACAAAGCCAATCAGTTGGGTGTAAACGTAAAGGATATACTGGCAACTATGCAGGCCTATTTCGGTAGTGCACAGGCATCTGATTTTAATCGTTTTGGCAAATATTACAGGGTTATCGTACAGGCTGATATTGCCGACAGGGCAGATCCATCAGCAATTGACCGGGTATTTGTAAAAAACAAAGCAGGGGAGATGGTGCCTATCAATACATTGGTAAAACTAACCCGTGTTTATGGCTCCGAAACGGCATCAAGGTATAACCTGTTCAATTCTATCGAAATAAATGCCATACCAAAACCGGGCTACAGTTCGGGGGATGCCATTAAGGCGATACAGGATGTGGCTAAAGACAACCTGCCATCCGGGTTCGCCTACGAATTTACCGGGCAAACCCGGGAAGAAATATCATCGGGCGGGCAATCAGCCATTGTGTTTATGCTGTGTTTGATATTTGTTTATTTCCTGTTATCGGCACAATATGAAAGCTATATCCTGCCATTGGCGGTTATCTTATCTATTCCTACCGGGATATTCGGGGTATTTGTTGTATTAGGATTAACAGGCATCGAAAACAATATCTACGTACAGGTAGCGCTCATCATGCTGATAGGCCTTTTGGCTAAAAATGCCATCCTTATCGTAGAGTTTGCCGTTCAGCGCCGCAGGGCAGGGCAGCCGTTGATAGCCGCTGCTATTGAAGCAGCAAGGTTAAGGCTGCGCCCCATCCTGATGACTTCGCTGGCGTTTGTGTTCGGGCTGTTCCCGATGAGCATTGCCACCGGGCCATCGGCACAGGGTAACCACTCTATTAGTATCGGCGCAGCCGGGGGGATGGTTTCGGGGGTTATCCTCGGCTTGTTTATAATCCCTGTGCTATTTGTAATATTCCAGCATTTGCAGGAGCGGGTAACCGGTGTGCCGGTAGCTGTTTTGCTTGATGAACAAGGTGATGGAAAGGCAAATGAAGTGGATGTTTTGGAGTTGCAGGGGGAATATTCAGAATAATAGAAAGCTTCCAACCCTCTTTATGGCCTGCCATAGAGAGGGTGATCCAGCGTAGCGCAGATCGGGTGAGTCAACTATGCGAGCGACATTAGCGTTGATGCATAGCGGAGAGTTTACTCACCCGGCCATCGCTTCGCTCGTCCACCCTCTCTTCCGCAAGCGGTAAAGAGGGGTAGCATAAATTCAATTTAAAAATTAAAAAAATGAAAAAGTATATAAACAGTCTCGCTTTTGTTCTCCTGATATTAAGCGCATGTACTGTATCAAAAGATATTGAAACACCAAAGCCTGCCTTGCCTGGCAATTTCAGGAACGCGGCAACGGTTAGTGATACAACCAGCATAGCCGATATCGGATGGAAGAGTTTCTTCACCGATCCCGTGCTGCAAAAATTAATCGACAGCGCCATCATAAAAAACTATGATATGCAGATAGCCCTTAAAAATATAGAGGCATCGCAATTGTTATTCAAACAGGTAAAGTGGAACAATATACCACAGGTCGATTTTAATTTAACAGCCAGTACCGACCGCCCTTCGAATAATAGTTTGGATGGCTTGAGTTTGAAGGCGTATAATATCGGCACAAATCATATCGAGGATTATTCGGCTAATATTGCAATTTCTTGGGAGGCCGACATCTGGGGCAAAATACGCAACCAAAGTAAAGGTGCGCTTGCCGCTTACCTGCAAACTGTGGAAGCTAAAAAGGCTATACAAACCAATATCGTGGCCAGTGTTTCGCAGGGCTACTATAACCTGCTGATGCTGGATGCACAATTAGATATAGCCAAAAAGAATGTAAAGCTGAATGACAGCACATTACGTATTATCCATCTGCAATACGATGCCGGGCAGGTAACTTTACTGGCTATACAGCAAGCCGATGCACAGGAACAGGCTGCGGCGCAATTAGTACCGCAGTTTGAGCAAAATATAGCCATACAGGAAAACGCGTTACGCGTCCTCGCCGGTGAATTACCAGGCGGCATAGAAAGAAAAACGACGCTCGACCAGATGCCAATACCAACAAACCTTTCTGCCGGAGTGCCCGCCAACATGGTGAGCCGCAGGCCGGACGTCAGGAGTTCGGAACTTGCTTTAGTTACTGCCAATGCTAACGTAGGCATCGGCAAAGCCGATATGTACCCTGCTTTAAGGATCACCGCGAGCGGTGGCCTCAATTCATTCGAAGCCAGCAATTGGTTTAATATCCCTGCGTCGTTATTTGGCATTGTTGGCGGCAGCGTAGTACAACCACTGCTCGACCACAAGGAGCTTAAAACCAAGTACGAAGTTGCAAAGGTTGAAAGGGAGAAAACTGTAATACAGTTCAGGCAATCGGTTTTAAATGCCGTTGGCGAAGTATCAGATGCTTTGGTGAAAATTGAAAAGCTAAAGTCGGAGCAAGCCATAGCCGCCAATAGGGTAAATACTTTGCAGCATGCAACAGCCAATGCCAATATGCTGTTTAAAAACGGCCTGGCCAACTACTTAGAAGTAATTACCGCCCAGGGCAATGTATTGCAGGGCGAATTGGAACTTGCATCCATAAAAAATGAACAATTGAGCGCCGTTGCCGAGCTTTACCGTTCATTAGGCGGTGGTTGGAAACAATAAATTATCCGGCAATTTTTTTTAAAAAACTAAGGCACCAAAAGCATTAGCGTACCAAATATGTATGCTAATGCTTTGTTGTTTTAACCGGATGCCTGTTTCGTCAACTATTATTTATAAATCCCCAACCTATCGCCTTTATTCTTGTTACTACCACAATAAACATTAGGCAATTGAAATCAAAATCATTCATTTATATTTCTTTAGCGGTTGATATATCTATTGCCATTTCAAAATTTGTGGCAGCAGCGGTTACCGGTAGTTCTTCTATGATCTCGGAAGGAATACATTCTTTAATTGATGCTACCAGCCAGTTGCTATTGATATGGGGCATAAAAACAAGCAAAAGAGTGGCTGATTCCGAACGTCCGTTCGGTTATGGCAGGGAGTTATATTTCTGGTCGTTTATTGTATCACTGGTTATTTTCATTATAGGTGGCTGTATCTCGTTTTACGAAGGCCTCACACGGCTTAACCGGCCTGCTTTTGAGGGCAGCGCCGTTTGGAACTACGGTGTATTATTGGTGGCCTTCCTTTTTACAATAGTCTCGCTGGTAAGCGCCTTAAAAGCTTTCAATAAACAACGCGGCGACAAAACATTCTGGAAAGCAATAACCCAAAGTAAGGACCCATCCACTTTTATTGTGTTGTTGGGTGACGTGGGTGATATAGCGGGCTTAATAGTGGCGTTTTTTGGCGTTTTTTTAGGACGGTTTTTTAATAATCCGTTCTACGACGGAATTGCTTCGATGATTATTGGGTTGATGATGATCGCCATATCAGCATTACTTATCCGTGAAAGCAAAAGCCTGCTGATGGGCGAAACGACAAGCAGGAGGACGATCCGCAGGATCGTAGCCCTCGCTGAAGCCGATGAAGCGATAATAAAAGTAAAAAAGCATTTTAGTATGTACCTGGCGCCCGAGGAGATAATATTACAGCTAAATACTGTTTTTAAAGCGGATCTTACTACAAAAGACATTACCGACGCTATTGAAAGGATAACCAAGACCATCCAGCATGAATTCCCGCTAATTAAACAGATATTCGTCGAACCGGTGGCCTGATAACCAATGCGCCCGGGCTGCCTGTTTCTGTTTAAACCACCTATTTCATATATTCATTTAAAAAATCCAATATACTTATCCTTATCGATTCCGTATCAAACATCACCCCATAGTGCGGTGCGCCGGGCACTATAATCAATTCGTTTTTTACACCAACCTTTTTTAATTTTTCGCTTAGTTGAACAGATTGATCAGGATTTACAGATTCATCTTTTTCGCCCTGCACGATAAGGAATGGCGGATCGTCTTTGTCGATATAGGTAACCGGGCTTGCTTTTTTTGCAAGATCGTGGCGTTCGGCCGCCATTGCGCCAAGTAATAAAGTAATGGGGTTGCGCGGGTCTTTGTTATCGTTCCCTTTAAGCGTTAAAAAATCCGAAGGGCCATAAAAATCTAAGACAAGGTTTATTTTAAATTTTGGTTCTTTTTTGTGAGGATAAAATTCTTTCACATGATTGTTATTGGATAAACCGATCAGCGAAGCTAAATGGCCGCCTGCCGAAAAGCCGATCAGCGCTATCCGGCTTTCATCAATATTATATTGTGCAGCATTTTCGTACAAAAACTCTATGGCCTGATTGCAATCCTGTACCTGTGCCGGGAATATCGCTTCAGTACTGTGACGATAATCGATAGAAGCCAATGCATAACCTTTATCCATAAACATTTTTATGGTATTGGTCATATAACCCATATCGGCGTACTTATCATTTAGCATCCATGCGCCGCCGTGTATCCATACGATCAAAGGGTAACTCAATTTTTTAACCGGCGGCAGGTAAATATCCAGCAGGTGTTTTTTTAGTGTATCGTTGGCGTAGGGGACATTCTCGTAAACGGTTGTGCCCTTTGGGAAAATATCGTTTTTGGCGGTAGGGGATTGGGCGGTTGAAATATTGGATAGGATAGCAAATAAAATGACGAGAAAGTAGGATGTTTTTTTCATTGGTTTATTAACGTTTGAATTTTAAGGCTTTTAAAATTAAGATATTTAAATTAGAATACTTTAATTGTTTTGATTCCCGCTATAGATGCATAGGCAAACGGCACATATGACGTAGCTGGTGAATTTACCAAACAGCTAATCAATCTTCAACCAGCCCTTCCAACTTAAATTTTAATGTAAACCTGATATTATTGTATCTGTTAGTGGAGATTCGTCTGAGATACTGTTCTACAACGTGGATTTCTTCCCCCCATGATTTCAAAACAAATGCTATTGTTATCAGCTGCTCTTCAATGAATGGTTTGTCAACACCCTCCGGGAACATTAGGTTATACCGTTTAAGTATTTCGACAAGGTAGTTTTCGAATTTCCGGAGATAATCGTTGGCCCTGAAATCGTAAAATATCCGGGCGACGTTGTGACAACTTGCTTCCAACGCGGGTTGACTTTGTAATAACACCTTATTCACCAAGATGGACAGCGCAGTTTCATGCTCTGAAACATTTTTAAATTCGTATATCGGTCTTACCAATTCACCGATTGCCCAAAGTACTTTATTTTGATCGTCACTCACAAGTCCTTCTATAACATCAGCAAATTGCTTTTGCTGATTAAAAGCTACAGTAACTTTTTCGTATACCCCCTTGAATGCGGGCAGACCCCTAAGTTGAGTTGTTTCATCTTCTAATAACTGTTTCATTTCCTCTAATATAAATGAAAAGTGTCCACGCTCATCTCTTTTTTTAAGCCATTCAGACATACGATCAAACTCATTACTCAATTTATTAAATATTGCTACGGCCTCGGATTCAGTCCATTCAATTCCTATTTCATCATTTTTCCTTAATTTATGCAATAAAATATATTCGCTATGGGAAGATACCCCATGGTCTGTGAATCCGGCATTCCATAGCAATGGACTGACTACGATCGCTTCTTTAATGTTGTTTAGGAGATGTTGATTGTCCGCAGCAAAATAAATGAAAACAGACCAAATGCGGGCATTAGATATTGACCGATAATCAATTTCTTTAAGTATCCTTTTAATCTGCATTTTGTCACTTTCTGAAAGTAGGGGGTAAAGATTTCCCAATACAAAGATGATCGAAGTATCTTCGGGCAAACGGTCGATAAATGTTCGGAAATCCTTACCGACTTGGTCTTTAATTTCGTCAGCATGCGCTTTTAAAAAAGGATTGGAACTTAAATTATACAAAAAATCAATAGCTATGTCAGTCCCTTTAGATTCAGTTTGAACGAATTTGCCCAAACAGTCAATAATGACTTGGCTAATGATGTCAGCCCTTTGGATGTATTTGAGGGCATTTTGCACAAAACGGCTTCTTTCGTGCATTCTATTGCGAAAAAGCGCCTTGTTAGCTATTTTTATTTTCCAAACGTCATAAAAAAACTGCTCCCAGGCTACTGGAGAAATAGCGATCAATAATTCTGAAAATAAAAACTCTATACTTTGTATGAACTCTTGCGGTGTTTCAGACTCCAAATAGGCTTGATGTAAATGACTACAAATACTAATTAAGTGAGGCGCAGCCTCGTCACTAAAAGCAATATCCTGTCCCAATCTTTTCAGTAGTTCCTCGTTAGAGTATTGCAACGCGTAAAATACAACAGGGAATGGTGAAATTCGGATCGTATTTCGTAAGAGGTTATACGTTTTATCAAATGACAGGTATGTAATAGGCAGTCCATTTTCCATCAGTATCCCCAACAACTGCATACCCTGTAAATATATATTGGTTTTGCTTAAACTAAAACTATTGCTTATACTGAATTTCCCAGCCCCATAAGGCTTGATTTTTTCTTCCTTTTTATTAATTTCAGCGACTAGGTAATCTAAATTTTCGCTTGTTGGTTTTAGCCCTTTTGATTTATATAAACGAAGTTCGTTACGGGATGGATCGTAAGAACCAAAACGGTTATGGGTTAAAAATACATAAAGCTCCAATTCATAAACATGCTCCTGCAATAACACTTGTTGTTGGCCTTTTATGTTCTTTTTAGCCTCTTCTTTATCAATTAGGCTTAGCAACCCAGCCTTTTTAATTTTCCAATGTCCAATTGCTCTCCATTGAATCAACCGAACTTTAAGCAAACCAAACTTTAAGGAAATAGCTTCATGTAAAGCATTTAGGTATTGCGTTTCTTGTCTAATAAACTCAAACGAAAATTTTTTCAATTTCTTTGAAAGATCGGCAACCTTTTTATTAT
The DNA here is from genome assembly GCA_013288235.1 of Bacteroidota bacterium. Lineage (GTDB taxonomy): Bacteria > Bacteroidota > Bacteroidia > Sphingobacteriales > Sphingobacteriaceae > Mucilaginibacter. The sequence goes on from JABDCF010000003.1 coordinate 54,280, forward strand.
CATTTTCCCAAACAGCGTCATGCAGATCAATCATGATCGAGGCCGCGTAAATTTCATCGTCAGTTTTTTTTGCCAGCCTCTGCAATTCAGAGAACTTGGTTATAGCATCATGAAATAACACTGAATGCGGGTAAAATTGTACTCGGATCAAATGAAAAATGACTTTCAATAATAAAGAACGTGCTTCCAAATTACCTTTAACTGCCTTTAAATAAATAGTCGCCGATCTTAAAAAATGATATCGTGGATGATCATAACTGAAAAAGACTGATGGTATCCTGTTGTAGGGAGTCAATTCCACTATTGGTGCTATATCTTTGATGACCTGAAAAACATCAATTGGATCGACAGAATGATTGAGTTTGTTCAAGTTGTCACAGATTTGGTTAAACTTGTTTTGGTAAGAAAGTTCGACTGCCAGTTCTGGGCCCGTTTTGTTGGTATCTATTCGGAGATAATCAAAAAATAGATTTAAGATTTCTTTCTTTGAGTTTTTATCGATTAAATTATTGCCGGTTTCTTTCTCCAAAAAATCAATGCATTCATCAGTCATCAATGGTAGATAAGCAATTCGATGATTTTGGTAAAAGGTTATCTTATTGTATTCGGCAGATTTGGCAGAAGGTTCAATAAGGTATATCTTTTCATTTGGCTTGGAATCGTCAGTTTTATCTGATAAAGATTTATCACTATCCCTAAAAAGTACATCACGTACCCATCCAATCCAAGCTAAAAAATTGGGGTCGACTCCGGAAAACCCAATAAGGCAAAATGATTCCTGCAAGAGCGAAATTCGCATTAATTGAGTAAACGCCTCATGCTTGTGTGGGTATGTGTCAAAGTCCTCCTGTGTAATTACATAATTTTTATGTGCATCATTGTCAAAACCATAATCCGTCTCTCCAGGCATACGCAAACTTCCATGAAGTTTAATAATGTTACGGGTTTTTTTTAATGCCAATTGAGAAGAATGCGTGACGATCTTGGCACATTCTTTCAATTGATTTTCCAGATCACTTAATTGTTTTTCAAGCCCTTTTAATTCATCGATGCCTCTTTCAATTTGGTATCTGTTGGTGCTTTGCGCTCCTTGTGTTTTTGCTAATTCCTTTTGCTCTTTTTCCACGTTATAGGATGGTGGTAATGTCCCCTCAACCATATCCTTTCCGGCGTTATCCAGCTTTAATTTAGCTTTTTGATAAGTTTCCTCTAACTCCGGTATTTTAAGTTTGGCTTTAAAAACCGTTTCTTCAGTAATTGTTATCTGCTTTTTTTGTTCTATAATCTGCTGATGTATATTTTGCTCAGTATCTGCATTAACACATTCTTCAAGTAAATTATCGTAATTCGTGGTGTAAATATTGTTCCACGGCAAATTGACCAACTTAGTATGTGTACTCAAATCTTCATCAGATAACGGGATATCCTGTAATAAACCGCCGTTATAATAAAAAAGAGACTTCTGCCCAGCTTTTTCTTGTATAAATGGCGTATGAGCCTCAATATATGCATCCAGAGATTCTCTATAACCGATCAGTTGCATATAGTTTGAGGCTACCTTTAAAGGGCCTGCCTGTTTGATATATCGATCAATTCGGTTTTCTAAAAACTCTTTATAAGTTATTCTTGATTTTTTCGGCAGCCTGTCGTAGTCTTCCTCATAAGCTTTTTCATGCATACATTTAACCATATCGGCGAGCAATTGCCACCAACTAGGAAATAAATCGTTATTTACATTCTTGCTAAAACCAGCACCTACCATTACAGAAAGCTCTTGTGTCTGTAGTCGTTTTTTTATATTTTTTAGGTATTGGATAGAGTGATCGTTGTTAGGCATTAGAGGTTATTTAGATGAGAAACGAGTATATTCTAATTTACAATTAAAGTTAATATTTCTAAAGATCAATTACTTTAATTGTAAATCGTCATTCTTGCTTTATAATAGAGACGATACATAGTCACTATCCCACCAATCTCTCTCCTTCAATCTTCTTCTGCAACTCCAAAATAGCGCCAATCAATGATTCAGGCCTTGGCGGGCAGCCCTGCACATAAACATCAACAGGTATCACCCTGTCAACGCCTTTTACCACGTGGTAGCCGTGCTGCCAGTATGGGCCGCCGCAATTGGAGCACGAACCCATGGAGATAACGTATTTTGGCTCAGGCATTTGCTCGTAAAGTCGTTTTATGCGTTCGGCCATTTTAAAAGTAACCGTACCAGCTATGATCAGTACATCGGCCTGGCGGGCAGAGGGGCGCGGGAAAACACCGTACCTGTCGAGATCATAAGTACTGGCAAAAGCGCCCATAAACTCAATAGCGCAGCAGGCTATACCAAAGCTTAAAGGCCATAGTGAAGACAAACGTGCCCAATTCAGCAGGTCGTTCATTTTGGTGATCACTACACCGCCGCTGTCGTTCATCTCACTGCTCATTGCCGGGCTTTTTAAAGGTTGGTTTAAACATAGGTTTTCTTATTGCGGGAGGCTCTGTTGTAGGTGTAGTGGCAGTAGCACTTGCAGTTGGTTGAAGATCGGGGGTAAATTCCTTTACCTTGTAGGCGCTTTGCTCCAGGTTCAGTTTATCATACAATGATGATGGGATAAAAGTATCGGTTGTGGGTACTATCGGTTTCGGTTTTATCCAGTCGAGATCGCCTTTTACCCAAACGTAGGCCAGGCCGAGGATGAGTACGCCTAAAAACAAAAACATCTCCGTTAAGGCCAGCCATCCCCAGCGCGGGTCGGCGTTGATCATCTCATGGCTACCAAAAACAATCGCCCATGGGAAAATGAAAACCATCTCCACATCAAACAATAAAAAAACAAGGGCTATCACATAAAACCGCGAGTTAAAGGGCAGCCAGGCATTGCCGGTTGGCTCTTCGCCGCACTCGTACGAAGTCAGTTTTTCGGGATTTGGTTTGTGCGGCGCGAGTAACCTGTTGATAAAGAAGGCAAAGGATACCATTATTATTCCTGTAATAATAAAGATGAGTATCTTTCCAAATTCGGATATTTGCGAAACACCTGCCATGACGACAAATTTAACAAAACAAACCCATTTTGATGCTATAATTATTGGCGGAGGTGCCTGCGGGCTGATGTGTGCCGTGCAGGCAGGGTTTTCAGGCAAACATACGTTGGTGTTAGAAAAAAACGACAAGGTAGGCGCTAAAATACTCATCAGTGGTGGCGGGCGCTGCAACTATACCAACCTGTATGCTTCGGCACAGCAATTTATTTCGGCTAACGAACATTTTTGCAAATCCGCTTTCTCGCAATGGACGGTGGAAGATACCATCAGCTTTTTTGAAACTTATGGCATTGAAGGCAAAGAAAAAACGCTCGGTCAGCTTTTCCCGGTAAGCGATAATGCGAAGGACGTAGTAAAAATTTTTACAAACCTGTGTGATGACCTTGGCCAGGAAATATGGTGTAACGCAGATGTTAAAAGCATTGAAAAGGATGAAGGCGGTTTTACCGTTTTAATGGAAAGGAACGGGAAACCTGAAAGCGTATCCGCACCAAAAGTAGTAATTGCCGCCGGCGGATTGCCTATCCCCAAAATGGGCGCTACGGATTTCGGACTAAGAGTTGCCCGTAATTTCGGCCTTAAAATTAATGAAACCGCGCCCGCATTGGTGCCACTTACCATAACCGGTAAAGACCAACCCTGGTACGAGCAACTATCTGGTAACAGTATTTTTTGCCGTGTTTGGAACGATAGGATCAGCTTTGAAGAGAATATATTATTTACCCATTGGGGACTAAGCGGTCCGGCCATATTACAAATTTCATCCTACTGGCGGCCGGGAGAATATATTTATATCGACCTCTTACCAAATCAGAACATTGCTGAACTGATACAGCAAGAAAGGGAAACAAACGGTAAAAAGATGCTGCTGGCCTATTTAGCCAATTTATACACCCGCAAGTTTGCTGAGGCTTTGAGCGATAAATTGCCCGTCGATAAAAACCTGGCATCGTTAAGCAAAGCGGATATTGAAAATATTGGCAACCTCATCCATCAATTTAAAGTAAAACCGGCAGGGGATAAGGGCTACGATAAAGCCGAAGTGATGCGCGGCGGCGTATCAACTGATGAGCTGTCCTCCAAAACACTCGAAGTAAAAAAAGTACCCGGCCTTTACTATGGCGGCGAATGCGTTGATGTTACCGGCTGGCTCGGCGGTTACAATTTTCAATGGGCCTGGGCAAGCGGGTTTGTGATAGCGAATAGCTTATAGTTGATAGCTCATGGCTCATGGCCATTTGATGCAGCTACCATGAGCTATGAGCCATGGACTATGAGCAACTCACGAACCTTTATGGGCTGCTTTCACTTGTTTAAAGTACGCTATCAACCTGTCAATATTTTCGAGTACGTAAACTTTGGCGTGTATTTTATCAACAACATCGGGGTAATCACCCATCATGTCGCTCATTACGTCTTCAAAATTCATATTGTTCAGACGTTTCATATTTGCGGTGTTATCGCCGTAGTAATATACCAATCTTGCATAAGAACCACCGCCACCACCAATAATGGGGACAGAAACCCCGCCGCCAACGCCGGTACCAAAGCCACCTGATCCAATCCCGGTACCTACTCCTGTTTCAATACCCGGCGCAATGCTGAAGCCGCTGCCGCCTCCGCCTTTAACCCCGCCTGCCGCATAAAGTTTAACATCTTCATCCAAAACCACCTTTACAAAATCAAACTCATTTTTGGCCCATGTTTCGTTGCCGGGGGCGTGCGCTACAACAAAACTGTCGCGGCCCATTACGAACGACTTTAAATCGCTGGCGCTTAATTTAAACGGTTCAGCCTTGCTGTCTTCTCTAAACTCAATAAAGCCTTCGCCCTTAATTGGCCCTTTGCCCGAAGCGCCAAAACGTATAAATCCGTTTTCAATATTGCCTTTTACATCGGTAAAACGACCGGGCTGCCATTTTTGGGCGTATAAATTTGCTGATACAATCATCAGCATAAAAAATAAAATGATTAAAATTGAGCGCATAATAATTAAAGTACAAATAACGCATTTTTAACATATTTAATATGATGATTGTCGATTTACGCAGTGATACTGTTACCAAACCAACCCCCGGTATGATGGAAGCCATGATGAGCGCCAAAGTAGGGGATGATGTTTTTGGTGAGGACGAAACCATTAATGAACTTGAAGAGAAAGCCGCCAAAATATTTGGTAAGGAAGCGGGCATATTTTGCCCTTCGGGCACCATGACCAACCAAATAGGCATAAAATGCTTCACCCAGCCATTGGATGAACTTATTGCCGACCAGACATCGCATGTTTATCGTTACGAAGGCGGCGGCATTGCCTTTAACTCAAGCGTATCCACACGTTTATTGTACGGCGAGCGCGGCATAATTACCGCCGGAATGATTGAACCGGAAATTAATGCCATTAACGACCATTACCCACGCACAAGCTTGGTGGTATTGGAAAATACGGTAAACAAAGGCGGAGGCAGTTGCTATACCCTTGAACAAATTAAACCAATAGCAGAATTATGCAAAGCAAAGGGCCTGAAACTTCACCTTGATGGCGCCCGCATATTTAATGCGGTGACAAAAACAGGTGACAAAGCTGCCGATTATGGTAAGTATTTTGATGGCATTTCGGTTTGCCTCTCAAAAGGCCTTGGCGCGCCGGTTGGCTCAGTTTTTTTAGCCGATAAAGAAACTATAAAATATGCGCGCCGTTTACGTAAAGTTTTTGGCGGCGGTATGCGCCAGGCTGGTTTCTTAGCCGCAGCTGGCATCTATGCGCTCGACCATCATATAGAAAGGTTAAGTATAGATCATGCCCATGCCCAGATACTGGCAGATGCACTGGCAAAATGTCCATGGGTGAGCAATGTATTGCCTGCAGATACCAACCTTGTGTTATTTGATACGGTCGAGCCCACAAGCACGGTGTTGCAAAAGTTGGCCGAGCATGGCATCAAAGCTTTATCAACAGGCCCTAACCGCATCCGTTTTGTGCTGCATTTGGATGTACACGCTGACCAGGTGGAGCATGTTGTGAAAACTTTGTCGGTTATCTGATCGTTATTGTTAATAAAATATGGTTTTATTTTCAGGGCTTAGTTTATGATTATTTCTGTGCTTCCGGATCCCCAAAAAGACAACAACAATAGCCGCCCGGGGCAATCAGGCAACACAATTCTATATGCTTATACCAGGGAGAAATATTACTATCCTCCACATGCTACCCCGTATCTTTTTGCTACTAACTTTATAAACAAAGGTCAATATCTCGTCAACAACCAACCTGTATTTATTTCAGAAAGATGTTTTTATCTATTAAATCCAAATGATGAATTAGCCATTACTTTCAATGACGCCTTACCATTGAAAACATTGTTTGTATTTTTTAACGAGGAGTTTGTAAATGAGTGCTTTTATTCGCTCAATAATTCTGATGAACACTTGTTAGAGAAGCCCTTTGATAAATGCGCTGGTCCGTTAGCTATCCCATCGGTACCCTTTCATTTAAATCAGGCTATTTCAAATATAATTTCACTGTTAATACAGGGGCGAATAAACCAACAGGAGATCGATGCCAATTTGTTTAGCCTTATTGTGGAGTTTATGAACGTCAACTATCAATTAAAAAAGTTAAATGCTATAAAAAAAACAACAAAAGAGGAATTGTATAAACGCTTATTCGTTGCAAAAGAATTCATGAAAGATAATGCAATGGAAAATGGCCTAACTATTGACGAAATAGCCAAAGAAGCGTGTATGAGCAAGTTTCATTTTTTAGAAAAATTTAAAGATTTGTATGGGCTCACGCCGCATCAATACCTTATTGAATTAAAAATGCAGAAAGCCCGCCAGCTTCTGCAGAAACGGCAACACACAGTTACGGATGTTTGTTATGCTGTTGGTTTTGAAAGTGTTTCATCTTTCAGCAATTTATTTAAAAGAACATTTGACACATCACCATCCACTATTTTAAAAGAAAGCAAATTCCCAATTTTCAACAAATCTAATGGTAACCTTTAAAATACTTTTGTTTCAAAATTATACAACATGAAACAATTATTTTTAATGTTAACGGTGCCATTTTTCCTGCTTCCATTTAATAAAAAATTAAGCAAGGCGCAGTTTCAGTCAACGAGGGTCGAGAAATCGGCAACTATTCAACTTAACGGGAAAATAGAAAAAGTATTTCCGCTTTTCGGTGTTTTTGAAGAACGGAAATGGGCGAATGAATGGGCCCCTGTCGTTGTTTATCCAACATCCGAATTAATAGAAGAAGGAACTACTTTTAAAACTCATGGACACGGCCATCATGAGGATGGTTTTTTATGGATAGTAACTAAATATCAACCGGAAGAACATTTAATTCAATACCTGGTATCAACGGAAAACAGGTTTTGGACAATAACAGTCAAATGCAAAGCTTTAAACAGCGCCGTCACAACTGCTGAAATAACATATAGGTTTACCAGCCTGAATGAAAATGGCAATGAAATAAACCCAGTGATGTTACAGGCAATTTATAAACATGATTTAAAGGATTGGGAAAAAGCGATCAATTATTATCTTGAAACCGGAAAAACCTTACAGGAATAAATAAAAGTCCGAAAGATTTATTGTCTTTCGGACTTCCGGACTTGACTACTTCAATGCCCTGTCAGCCGATTGCCGCTCAACCATCCAGCCGGGGTATTCTTTCGGCAGTGCGCTTACTTCGTCGATAGTTTTAAGGTCATCCGATGATAGGATAACCTCTGTCGACTTGATATTGGCATTCAATTGGTCAACACTTTTGGCGCCGATGATGGTGCTTGTCACCCCTTTTTGCTGGCGTACCCAGGCCAGGGCAATTTCGGCAACGGTAGCGTTATGCGCTTTTCCAATTTCTGTTATTACATCGATAATGTCATAAGCTTTTTCTTTATTAATGGGTGGGAAGTCAAAAGTGTCCCTGCGTGAGCCTTCTGCTTTTTCAGCATTGCGGCCATATTTACCGCCAAGGAAGCCACCCGCCAAGGGACTCCAGGGCATAATGGCAAGGTTTTGATCAGCGGCTAACGGTAAAATTTCCCGCTCGATATCACGCCCTGCCAATGCATAAAAATATTGCATGCCCACAAACTTGTTCCAGCGATGGTTTTCAGCTATGCCTAAACCTTTCATTACCATCCACGCGGGCCAGTTGCAAACTGCTATATAACGCACCTTGCCGGTAAGCACAATATCATTAAGCGACCGCATAATTTCTTCAACAGGTGTTTTGGGGTCAACGCCATGTACATATAAAACATCGATGTGGTCTAACTGTAAGCGTTTTAAACTTTCATCAACCGACTGGAAAATATGGTAACGCGACAGGCCGACATTGTTTAGGCCTTCACTCATTCTGCCGCGCACCTTCGTGGCTATTACCAGGTCGTTGCGATTAATGCCAAGGTCCTTTATCGATTGCCCCAAAAGCTTTTCAGATTCGCCGAATGAGTAAACATTTGCCGTATCAATAAAGTTAATACCCGAATCCACAACAACCTTCATCAGGCCGTTCACCTCTTTTTGCTGTACTTTGCCTATGGCTTCCCAATAGCCTTTTCCACCGAAGGTCATGGCGCCAAAACATAATTCGGAAACCACCAGGCCGGTGTTGCCTAAAAAATTGTATTTCATAAGTTTGATGATTTTAAATGTGAAAGTAAAATTGAGGGTTTGGGATTGAAGAATGGTCAGGGGAGGGTAAAATTGGTTGATAGGGTTGGATTGGATAAGTTTAACCACTCACCCAATCCAACCCAATCAACCACTCACTTATTTCACTACCTCCACCCATTGCCCCTTCCTCAACGCCGAAATGGAATTATTATACATCGCTTCACAATACGTCGCAGGCATATAATATTTGCCTGCATAGGCCGCGTTGAGCATTACATAATAGGTAACTTCCTTGTCTTCGGGCAGGCTGAAATAGGTATAAACCCTGTCGTCCCTGATGTCTTTATAATCCGATTCGGACGAAGGAAAAGCCTCATCGTTGCCTATCATCCGCATATTCAAAATTTCCCAGCCGGAGGGGAATATCTGCGTAAGCGCCATATTATCATATCGCCCGCGCTTGCCCGGGTTTTTGATATTTACCTGGGCTACGAAGTCAGTTCCCTGCGTTAGTTTGGATGGATCTATTTCTTTGCCCCCAAGGGTAAAGTAGCCCACACGCATCTGCAAAACATCAGGGTTAATAACTGATTGCACATCCTGGCCTGATGATGGCTGCCCTTGCTGTATCAGCCTTACGTACAGCCTGTTATTGCCGCTGTTTTTTAACGATACTTTGCCGCCGTTTGCTGCAACATCGGATTGCCATAAATACGAAGGCGAATTTATGTTTGATGCTGCATTTCCTGCCTGGTAATTAAACAATAGCTTACTGCCCGATTTGTTCTTCCCGCAATATTCCGCTATCGCGATGAGCGAATAGGCCGTTGTTTGCGTACTGTACCAGTCATCCTGCGACAATCTTGAGGCAACCGTCCGCAGTTCAGCGGCTGCTTTTTGCTGCTGGCCAAGCAGGGTCAATGTTTCCAGTATCATGGCATCATCCCGAAGGTCAGAGCCATAGGTGCCGAACATGGAATTATATGGTTTGACGATTAACGGAAGGTTAGCTATCATTTGCAAACCTATCTCCGGCTGCCCGGCCAGTTTGTAAGCAGCAGCCAAACGCCAGCGTGCTTCAATGCTCAAATATTTAAATTCCCTCAACCTGTTCATCGCCCCAAGTTCCGGCGACCGCGCCAAAGCCAGCAGGTATAAACGGTAAGCCTGTATTAAATCCGAACCATAAAAACTGCGGGTGTCTGGCGCCCAGGTTTGGGCTTTTTGCTTTTCGTAAATTTTCCAATGCTCTAAAAAGCCAAGCGGCAGGCTATAACCTTTGGCTTGTGCAGCCAGCATAAAATGGCCGGCATAATTGGTGCCCCATTCATCGGCTTCGCCTTCGCCCGGCCAATAGCTTAGCCCGCCATTGGTCAGCTGGAAACCGTTCAACCTGTTGATGGTTAGTTTTATATTGCGCTCGGTCTCCGCTTTTTGCCGCGCGGTAAGGTCGAGCAATTGGTCTAAATATAATTGCGGGAACGCTGATGAAGTGGTTTGTTCTACACAGCCGTATGGGTATTCTATCAAATAATCCAACCGTTTGGTAAGGTTTAATGGCGGAATGGAAGCTACCTCGAGCGTGGCTTTATTGGTGCCGTTAATGCCAATTGCCGAATAGGATGTCGCCCATGTTTCACCGGGCTTCAACTCCTTTTCAAATATTTTGGTAACAGGCGGGTTAGGGTTGCGCACATTCAGTTCAACATCAAAAGCCGATGTTTCTTTACCGCTTTTCGCGATGATCTTCACCTTTCCAACACCAACAAAATCTTTTACATCCAGATCAAAGGTTACCAGTTGGTCGCCTGTCTTTGTAAAGGTCACTTTTTTTTGATCATTCCCGGCCAGGTTGCTGAAAGTGTTCGACTGCACCTGCACGTTAACCGTCTTGATGTTGTTTTCCATTGCGAAGACGGTTACCGGCAGCTTTATTTTTTCCGATGGCCCTAAAACTCGGGGCAAGGTTGCCAGTATCATCAATGGCTTCTTCACAGCCACATATTTATCGGCAAAACCATAGCTGCCATCGTGCCCCGCAATAACCATTACTTTAACCGAGCCTATATACTGCGGCAAAGTGAAGTTTTGCGTTTGTTTTTCGCCCTTGCCTAACCTAAACGGCCCTAAAAACTTCACTACAGGTTTAAAACGATTGACAGAGACATTATGGTTAGCACCCGCCGTGCCATCCCCACCGATACTTAAAATACGTTCAAGTCCGCCTCCGTATGCGCCGATGACGTAATCAAATAAGTCCCAGCTTTTAACGCCGAGCGCTTCACGGGCGTAGAAAGTGGTATGCGGGTCGGGCGTTTTATAATTGGTAATATCCAGCAGGCCTTCGTCAACAATGGCAACGGTATAGGTCATTTCCTTACCTGATGCCTCCGAGATGGTAATCGATGAACGCGTTTCCGGCCTGATCTTATCCGGCATGCTGATAATTGGTTTTAATATAGTTGCTGGGTCGTCAACCGTTAAGGGAATCACGCCATACATACGGATAGGCAAGTCGTTCACGGTTTGCGAATGCCGCTGCAACAGCGTGACATTCACAAAAATATTGGGCGACATGGTTTCATCGATTTTAAAAGTATAGCGCGTTTGCCCTTTTTTGGTATCTATCCAGGTGGTTTTCAAAATTTTGCTCCCATTTTCAAAGCTGATGAGCGCACGTCCGTCCGACATGGTGGGGATAGTTAGTGTAGCATCGTCGCCAACTTTATAATTGGTTTTATCAGATGTGAACGATAGCATTGCTGCCTCGGTAGGGTTGGTTTGCTGCAACCGTTCCGACCAGTTTGGCCAATCCACGTATATTATCTTACCTGTCGAGTGGCCTGTTTGCTCATCTTTTACCCTGATAAGGTAACGTCCCCAATCGGCCTGGTTAATATGTAAATTCCATTTGCCGCGGCCATTTACCAGCTTTATGGTTTCGGTTTTTATAAGCTTGTTGTATTTATCCTGGGTGAAATTGCTCATCTCGTTCCCGGTCTCATCCCACCACCAGCGCCATTGTATTTTATAAAGCTCCAGTTCAACATTACGCGTACCTTCAAACGGAATGCCTTTGGTATCCACATCGGCAATATCAATGGTGTTATCTTTATCAGTAAACAGCATGCCCGATAGATCGCTTCCTTTTGGCGTTTTTATGCCAACATAACCCGGGTAAACGTTATAAGGCATACTTAAAGATTGTATACTGAAATTGCCGCCCGGCTCAAATACTTTTATCAAAAAGTTAGCCTTAAGCTGGCCGGGTGCCTGTTTTTCAATATTAATATTGGTATTTACCGTTGCCTTGCCTTCCGCATCGAGCCTGCCATCAAAAATGGTTGAGGTTTGGGTGGTGAAGGATAGGGTAGGGTCATCAAAAATATAATCGTCGAAGTTTTTAAACGTGGTGGTCTGCGGCGTTAAAAAGGCATCGACCTTTGCTTTTAGGTTTTGCGCAGTGCCGCCAAAAAGCCATTGTGCGGTAAGCGCGCCGGTTATATCGCCGCCTTTGGTTAATTCCGTTGCCCCGCCAAAGGTTAAACCAATTTTTAATCGGTTCGGCATTATCGTTTCTATCTTAACATTTTTCTCGAACAAAGCCCCGCCAACTTTTACCTTGGCCGACCAGTTACCCGTAGGCGATGAAGTTTCCGTTGCTGTATGGAAACTATAAAAGCCATCCACTGAACTTGTTTGCGTAATCCGCCTGTATAACTTGCCGTTAGGATCGTACAATTCAAACTCAACCGGGTGATCGGCAGGCAATGTTTTTAGCTTGTCTTCCAATATAAACGACATGAAAATAGAGTCGCCCGGCCGCCAAACGCCGCGTTCGCCGTAAATAAAGCCTTTCAAACCACTTTGTACTTCATCGCCTCCAACATTAAAGCGGGACAGGGGCAAGGAGCTTCCGTCATCCAGCTTTAAATAGCCGCGTTCATTCCCTTGTTTGGCTACCAGCAAGTAAGGTTTGCGCGTAAGGTTAAATTTTGCAAGGCCATCGGCGTCCGAAGCTGTTTTAAAAATTACCTGTTTCTGGTAATCCAATATTTCAATATCAACACCAGTCATCGGTTTGGCGGTTAATATATTGGTTACAGCTACCACCATACCGTTATCGTTGCCCCGTTTTGCTATCAAACCAATGTTTGATGCGATGATATTACGCGTTGCCCACTTATCTTTGGTAAAATAGGAATTTGTACAAGGGTCATCGCGTTGCTGCCAGTTAAAGCCATCGGGGTAATAGCTGTCATATCTTGTCCAAAAATCATCATCTTCGTCACTTACAATGCCCACATTGTTGCTGTTGCCGCCGCCTTCATAGCCGTATTCGTCATCATCGGTATTCTTTTTAAGTACAGGCCCGCCTGCACTGCAATTGTAGAGCGAATACTCTTTTCTATAGCCAATAATTACGCGGTATATAGCGCCCGGCTCTGCACGCAGCATTTGGTCAAGATCGAGCATAAACCGGTTCTTTTTGTTAAGGTTTAAGCTTTTATCGGCGTCAAGCCTTATGGTTTTTTGTACGATAGGGCGGCCTACATGCCTCAATTCATCCGCACCATCAAAGCCATTGTTTTGAAAATACTGCGGTACATTATCTGCATATATTTTGATGATACTAACATCAACTGCATTTAGGTTAACCGCCTCGAAAGGCATCATCAGTTTACCTGAATCGGGCAAAATAACACCCTTACCGGGGATAGTAACCGATGGCAAACGGTTTTCGAAAAACACGCTGCCCGAATACGTTTTGGTTATTTTTTGGTGCGATATATTTTCAATGCCTTCGTTAACCGAGACGCTGTAATTGCCCTCAAGCCGCTCTGGCGCATAAACTTTGACTGTACTGCCATCAATGGTATAAGCGGGTTCGCCCACATTGCCAACGGTGATCAGCCCGTTTAACTCCTGGCCAACCATTATCGCATCAGAAAACTGCACCAATACGTACTGGTCATTATCCTGTACCGCACGGATATCCAACACCTTAAAATCACCGATGGCGGGCACCTGAAACTCCTGGCCGCCTTTTTTATCGATGTTCAGCCCAGCGCCATCCCAGCTAACTGTTAGTGGGTTTACTTTATCTTTTTCACGTATTAACTGCGTCACGGTAAACGTATGCGTCTTGGTTACAGGGTTATGCTGCCAGGTTATTTGAACCGGCGAAGCAAAGTTTACGCTGATAGCCTTTTCAATACTTGCCGGGTCTTCGTTATCAGCAGTTTGCACAATGCCGCCGAGTTTCATTTTATCTACGGAAGTATTGGTTGCTGTTTGCAAACCCGTAAACGATACGGTGAAATCAGGCTTGATGGTTTGGAAACCGAATTTAAAATCATCAAAATGATCGGGCACCTTAATTATTTTACCCAAATTAAAATCAGCTGTATAACTTTTATCAGGATCGAGCTTACCTTCGGGCCTGAACTCGACAGTGCGCGCATCAACCCAGTAGGCTTTCCCCCTGATGGATGGCGAAAAATCAAAAACATTATCAGCCAGCGCCTCATTTTGTACATGGGTAGTTTGCACATCGCCAGCCAGGCGGATGCGTATCGTACTCTGTTTGGACACGATGCCCGTAGTGTAGGATTCGATGTATTTGCTAAAAGCCGGATCGATCCCTGGTTTCTGACGGTGGTGAAAAAATAAAAATAAAACGAGAATTACGAGCGTAGCCAGTACGCCGATGCTAATTAGCCCTTTCCTGCCTGGGGAAAGGTTATCCGGGATGTTCATGGGAAAATGGTGTGTTTATTGTCAGGAAAATTAATAAATTTTTGACAAATAATAATATTTTGTAAAATATATTTTTTACACCTGATTTGGGATGATTTTAATATGGTAACCTACTATATGAGTTGTATATACCAAAAATACTTAGCGAATATTTGGTGTTTTTTTCTGTCGATTTTAAAACATGTGCCTAATTTGTTTTAGGAGATTTAAATTCGCTGCTTCTAATATCCCTTAAATGACAATTCGAATAATAAAAATAATTCGTAAATTTTGATTTATGCAGGTACAGATTGACATAGGGTTTGAGCAATTGGTAAGTATTGCTAAAAAGCTGCCTAAAACTCAATGGCAAGCATTAAAAGGCGAGGTTGAAAAGGATAATGATCAGTCTAAAAACGATACTGATGATTTAGAGGCATTTTTATTAAGCGGCCCAATCTACAGCAAAGAACAATTAGATGTAATTCAAGAAAATAGAAAAGCGATCAATAAATGGCGGACAATATAATCCGTGTCGAACCTTCTAATAATCCTTACAATATCATCACCCCAACCTTGTTAACCACCGGCAGCTTTATAAAATTCATATCAACAATGCTTTCCGGAAGAAAGATGAATTTTTTATCGTAAATATTTCCGTCGATATAATAACTAAGCCAGTATTCATTATTTAAGCCGAAAGTTTGCTCATCAATGGGTTCGATGAGTTTATAGGAACCTTTGTCAACCACCGGGAACATATGTCTGAGGGTAGAGGTTTTTACCGGGGTGCCATCCTTTTCACCGTAGCCTTTTGATGTGATCAGCACATTTTCAATAGGTACGTTTTTCAGGTTTATTAAATACACGTACCATATTTTGCTTTCGGCACTTTCTTTTTCAAGCGCCACGGCAACAGCAATATCTTTTACTATATTTTCGGGGAGGTCTTTTATCATTTTGGGTTTATTAAGTTGAGTTGGTCGATTAAGTGAGTAGTTGCGAAACCTAATCAAACCATTCACTTAATCAACCCAATCAACCAACTTACTTCTTCTTCACAAATCTTTTGCCGGGCTTTTTCGGCTCTTTCTCGGCAGCTGCGGCTAATTCTTTACATTCTTCAAATGTTAAATCCTTTGGTTCTTTTCCTTTGGGTATCTTAACATTTAGTTTACCAAATTCTATATATGGGCCAAAACGGCCGTTTAATACCTTAACCGTCGGGTCTTCATCAAATGCTTTGATCAATTTTTCAGCATCTTTCTTGCGCTTTTCAATGATCAGCTCAATAGCCTGCTCTTCGGTTACATCCAGCGGGTCAATACCTTTTGGCAGCGAATAAAACGCGCTATTATGCCTTATATAAGGGCCAAATTTGCCAATGGCGACAGTCATGTCCTTATCTTCAAAAAAGCCTATTTTTTTAGGGAGTTTAAACAGTTCAAGGCTTTCTTCAAGGGTTATCGTTTCGATGCTTTGGCCGTTACGCAAACTCGCATATAACGGTTTTTCTTCCGTTTCATCATTGGCGCTTTCACCAACCTGCACAAAGGGGCCATAACGGCCTATACGCACAGACATCTTTTTGCCGCTCACGGGATGAAAACCTAATTCGCGCTCGCCAGTCGCTTTATCGGCCGACTTGATGGTATTTTCAACCCCGATATGAAAAGGGGTATAAAAACCACGGATCATATCTGTCCACTCGGTCAATCCTTGTGCTATTTCGTCAAATTGCTTTTCAACGCTGGCAGTGAAGTTAAAGTCGACAATTTCCTTAAAATATTGCACCAGGAAATCATTCACCACCGAACCGATATCAGTAGGGAACAGCTTGCCTTTTTCGGCGCCGGTATTTTCTGTTTTTTCGTCTTTGGTTATATTGCCTGCCTTAAGTGTTAAAACGCGGAAAGCCCTTTGTTTGCCTTCACGTTCCTCCTTAACAACATACCCACGGTTTTGTATGGTAGATATGGTAGGGGCGTAGGTGGATGGACGGCCAATACCGAGCTCCTCCAGTTTTTTTACCAAGGCGGCTTCAGTATATCTCGCCGGCGGACGCGAAAAGCGCTCCGTGGCCGACATTTCCTGCAATTCCAGTCGCTGGCCTTTGGTTAACGGTGGCAGCATGGCATTTTCGCCGTCCTGCAGGTTATCTTCTTCGTCATCGCTCGATTCAAGATAAACTTTCAGGAAACCGTCAAATTTCATTACCTCGCCATTGGCAACTAAATCTTCTTTACGTGTTGATATACTGATCTTTGCGGTAGTCTTCTCAAATAATGCTTCGCTCATTTGTGAAGCAATAGCGCGTTTCCATATCAGCTCATATAAACGCATCTCGCTGGAATCACCTTTGATAGTATGCTGGTTAAAATAAGTCGGCCTTATAGCTTCGTGGGCTTCCTGCGCGCTTGCATTTTTTGTTTTGTATTGCCGGTGCTGGTGATACTTGTTGCCGTATGCAGAATTAATTTCTTCGGCAGCAGCATTTAAAGCGGTGTCCGATAAATTAACTGAATCGGTACGCATATAAGTTATATGACCGGACTCATAAAGTTTTTGTGCTACCTGCATGGTGCGTGAAACGGAATATCCCAGTTTCCTGCTCGCTTCCTGTTGCAGGGTTGAAGTAGTAAAAGGCGCTGCCGGTGAACGTTTTGCAGGCTTTACCTCTAACGATCTCACATCAAAATCGGCGCCTATACAATCCCTCAAAAACTTTTCGGCATCTTCCTGTTTGCTAAATCTTTCGGGCAATTCAGCTTTAAATGCTTCTTTTCCTTTACCAAAAATGGCAACTATCTTAAAAGCGGCTTCCGACTTAAATTTATTGATCTCGCGCTCCCTGTCAACAATTAACCTAACAGCTACCGATTGTACGCGACCGGCTGAAAGCGATGGTTTTACTTTTTTCCATAACACGGGACTAAGCTCGAAACCAACCAACCTATCCAAAACCCGGCGTGCCTGTTGGGCGTTAACCAGGTTATAGTCAATTTTGCGTGGTGTTTCAATTGCCTTTAATATAGCAGGTTTTGTTATCTCGTGGAAAACGATGCGCTTTGTAGTTGCATCATTTAAGCCCAATGTTTCAAATAAGTGCCATGATATGGCTTCACCCTCGCGGTCCTCGTCCGATGCCAGCCAAACCATGTCTGCTTCTTTCGATAGTTTCTTTAATTCACTCACTACCTGCTTTTTATCCGCAGGTACTTCATATTTTTGTTTGAAATCGTGTTCAATGTCAATAGCATCGTCAGACTTAACCAGGTCGCGGATATGGCCGTAACTCGACTTCACTGTAAAGTCTTTACCAAGGTATCCCTCAATGGTTTTGGCTTTCGCCGGAGATTCAACTATCAGTAGATTTTTAGCCATTTAAGCAATTATTTTTTGCAAATAAAACACAAAGAAAGCGAAACGCCAATTTGTTTTTCGGTTTGTTGTAATGTTGGAAGGTTGGAATGTTGTAAAGTTGGCAGGTTAAAGTATTTTAAAGCCAAAGGCTTGGAGGCATAATAAGAACTAAAAAATGAGGACGTATGTTTCGGTTATTATTCAATAAAAAACATTTCAACTTTACAACATTCCAACCTTACAACAAGAAAATCACATCAAAAACCCGCCGCCCAGCAAATCATTCCCTTCATAAAACACAGCAGACTGCCCGGGTGCAATGCCTGATACGCTATGATGAAAATCAACCTTCATATGCCCGTTCATTTGCTGAATGGTGCTTTGCGAGCCTGCATCCTTGTACCTTATCTTGGTAATGGCTTCAATAGGTTCATTTATGTTTTCGTATTTAACCAGGTTAAGGTTTTTAACCCAGGCTTGTTTGCGTTCAAGTTCTTCAATAGTACCTAAAACAACGGTATTGGTTTCGGGCTGGATACTGGTTACAAACATGGGGTGACCCAAAGCAATGCCAAGGCCTTTACGCTGGCCGATGGTATAAAACGGATAACCCTGGTGTTTGCCTACTATGGTGCCGTCTGTTAAAACAAAATTGCCCCCGGCAATACGTGTTTCAAGGTCTTCCACTTTGTGCCTTAAAAAGGCCCTATAGTCGTTATCGGGCACAAAGCATATTTCATAACTTTCGCTTTTACCGGCAAGTTCAACCTGGCCCATATCCATCGCCATTTGCCTGATTTCGGGTTTTGAAAAACTGCCTAAAGGGAATTTTGTGCGTGCAAGGTTTTTTTGCGATACGCCCCATAGTACGTATGACTGGTCTTTATTTTCGTCCTTACCTTTTGAAATTACATACCTGCCGTTATCCTGCAAGCGGATATTGGCATAGTGGCCGGTTGCAATAAATTCACAATCCAGTTTATCGGCGCGTTTTAATAATGCTTCCCACTTAATATGGGTATTGCATAAAACGCATGGGTTAGGGGTGCGGCCTGCGAGGTATTCGTCAACAAAGTTATCGATCACAAAGTCGCCGAACTCATTGCGGATATCCAGTATATAATGCGGGAAGCCATAGCCAACGGCCAAAGCACGCGCATCATTAATACTATCCAAACTACAGCAGCCGGTTTCTTTTGAACTTCCGCCAGATGAGGCATAGTCCCAGGTTTTCATGGTGAGGCCTATCACTTCATAGCCCTGCTCATGCAGCATTACTGCCGCTACCGAGCTGTCAACCCCGCCGCTCATTGCCACTAATATCCTGCCGTGCTTACTCATTTGACTGCAAAGATACCTTTTTGATCTTTATGTTGACACTTTGTTGGGTCAGGGTAGGGTAAAATGTAATTATGTAATTCAAAGTTATAACCCCTTTGAAGTTAATAACAATACATAGAACTGTTGTAGTGAGGCGATTTGCAGGCCATAGCTTCTTGGCCTCGTTTTGTTTATCGGAATTATAATCAGCTCATTACCTATATTTTACAAAGGCTGATGAAAGTACTATTATTTAATGAGTACTGTCATTTTTACTAATTCTGCTGAGCTATGATTTACGGCACATCATTGAAAATGACCAGTAGATGTGTTTAGCCGGATTCTTTTTGTAAAGCTTTTTTATTTAATTGCCCTGTTTTTTTTTCGGTATATTTAGTGGTTGCAAACGCACACCTAAAATATAATGCGATGAGAAACGTAATGTTAAGCAACTCGCTCACTACACGCAACGACGGCAGCGGGCAAAAAACACATCAATCAACGAGCTGTTACCGCTTGCTTATTGCAATTCTGCTGTTAT
The DNA here is from genome assembly GCA_013288235.1 of Bacteroidota bacterium. Classification (GTDB taxonomy): domain Bacteria; phylum Bacteroidota; class Bacteroidia; order Sphingobacteriales; family Sphingobacteriaceae; genus Mucilaginibacter. The sequence continues at coordinate 73,910 of JABDCF010000003.1, forward strand.
TTTGGCTGCCATGGGTGGCTCAGGCACAAGCGCCTGTAATTAGTTACAGCAGTCCGAAAACTTATGGCCTTGGCACACTGATAACGCCGCTGGCGCCTGTAAATAGCGCCGGGGCGGTGGGCGCTCCAGGCTATAGCAATACGACGGCTACTATAGCCTCGGGGCTCTATTTACCATGGGATGTAGCTACAGATGCCGCAGGCAACGTGTATATGGTCGATTGGGGGACATCGGTTTATAAGATTCCTGTTGGCGGGGGTGCCCGGATTACCTTAAGTTCAGCATTCAATACTGCATCGGGTGTCGCGGTAGATCGCGCAGGGAATGTGTATGTTTCTGATTGGGAGCAAGGCATAGTAAAGATGATCCCTGCCGGTGGCGGCGCTCCCGTGACAATTTGCTCCGGAATTTCGTCATTATATTTGGCGGTAGATGTTTCAGGGAATGTGTATATAGCTGATTACTATGGTGGCACAATAATAATGATACCCGCAGGTGGCGGCGCAAGGGTCACTTTAGCTTCCGGCTTTAACTTGCCATGCGGCATAGCTGTAGATGCAGCCGGCAATGTTTATGAGGCTGAATACGATAGTGGCGTAGTAAAAAAGATCCCCAAAGGCGGGGGGGCACTCGTTACTATAGGCACTGTTGACATTGGATATGGCGTAGCTGTAGATGCGGCGGGTAATGTATTCGCGGGCTGCGATTGCGGCGTAGTTACAGAGTTCCCGGTGGGCGGGGGCGCATCAATTTCAATAGGCTCCGGCTTTTCCAGGGCGGCAGGCGTGGCAGTGGATGGTGCGGGCAATGTTTATGTGGCAGCTGAATTCAACGGTTCGATAGATGAAATTAAACCTGTAGGGGGCTATTACATCGACCCATTTTTACCTGCCGGTTTAAGTTTTGATAATCAGACTGGTGTTATCAGCGGTACACCAATAGTAGGGAGCCCAGCTACAAATTATACAGTTACAGCCTATAATGCCGCAGGCAGCGGCACGGCTACGGTAAACATAGAGACAGTTGGGAAGAATGCAAACCTGGCAAACCTTACACTTAGTCTGGGAACCTTAACGCCCGTCTTTGCAACCGCTACAAAAAGCTATACCGCATTGGTGGGCAATGCCGCTACTTCCCTCACCATAACACCAACAGCCAGCGATCCGCTGGCAACAATATCCGTGAACGGGGTGGTGACAGTGTCTGGTGCTGCTTCAGCGGCCATTCCTTTGGCCGTTGGTGTTAACACGATCACTACCATAGTAACCGCACAGGACGGCGTAACGACAAATACCTATACGTTGGTTGTAACACGTGCGCCATCGTCAAATGCTGGGCTTGCGGGGCTTGCAGTAAGCGCCGGATTACTAAGCCCCTCTTTCGCAACCGGCACAAATAATTATATTGATCCGGTGGACATTGGTACAACAAGCCTTACCATAACGCCAACACTTGCAGACAATACTGCTACGGCAACCGTTAATGGTTCAGCTGTGGCATCGGGATCTGCCTCTGCCAGTATTCCTTTGGCCATTGGCCACAATACCATCGCTATCGTGGTAACAGCACAGGACGGGATAACAACAAATATCTATACACTGACCGTAAACAGGGTAGCCCCGACAAAAAATGCAGGCCTGGTTTCTATCAGAACAAATCCCTCCGAGTCGGCGCTGGTTGGTGTAATCGGACCAGGTTATTTGAACTACACTGCAGTGGTGACAAACACTACCACGTCTATTCAAGTGATCCCAACTGCGGCTGATCCAAATGCAACCATCACGGTGAATGGCTCGGCTGTGGTATCGGGTTATCCATCCGCAGGCATTCCTTTAACCATCGGTACAAATACCATCACTACGGTAATAACAGCAGCGGTTGGTACTTCCACCAGGACAATTTTGCTTATCATTACCAGGGAGGGGCCATCAAATAATGCCGAAATTGCATCCATCACCACCAACCCAAGGGAATCGGCGCTGGTTGAAGCCGCCGGTCCCGGGTATTTGAATTATACTGAAGCAGTAACTAATAGCACAACGAGCATACAGGTTATCGCTACTGCGAAACAGCAGAATGCGACAATTACCATAAACGGCATTACTGCTATCTCGGGTTCGCCCTCATCACCCATAACTTTAAGTGTTGGCGCCAACGTGATAACCACCATTGTGACAGCGCCCGATGGTGTAAGCACCAAAACCGTTATTATAACTGTGAACAGGGCCGGTCCGTCAAACAATGCGGAATTGGCATCTGTTTCAACTAACCCGCGTTCAACCCTTATCGGCACCACCGGGGAGGGTTATTTGAACTACGAAGAATATTTTGCAAACAATGTTTCCAGCGTGGCGGTTATACCTACAGCAAAAGACCCAAATGCCACTATTACGGTGAACAGCAATCCGGTGGCCTCGGGAACAGCGTCACCGCCCATAGCGCTTAACGTTGGCGCCAATTTGGTGAGTATCGCGATAACCGCACAGGATGGCATAACTGCAAAAAGTATTATGATAACGGTTAACAGAGCTGCTGCGCCTGTATTCAATGCTTTTTATCAGCCTGGTTTAAGCGTTGTAGAACCGCAAGCAAGCGTGTCTATTGAAAATGATGGCATTGCGGTTCACCCGGGTGTTTCACCAAATAGTGACGGCATTAATGATTTCCTCCAGATCGATGGCATAACTGCTTACCCTGAAAACAAACTAACAATTGTTAACCGCAACGGCGCATTGGTTTATGAGGCACAGGGCTATGACAATATTTCAAAGGTTTTTGACGGGCATGCAAGCAAAACAGGAATAATGCAGCTCCCGGGCACTTATTTTTATGCACTTGATTATAGCGTAAACGGGGCAACTAAGCACAAAACGGGATATATTGTGCTGAAATACTAATTTAAAAACGTGCCAGGCTTACGGAGTTTTAGTACTTCATAAGCCTTTTTTAGTCAGATATTCCTAATCATTGTTCCGGTATTGATAAAATATCCCCTTATCAAAAGGTGTCCATAAACAGGCTTTTTGCCCGCAGGATTTTAATGCGTTGTTTGCCCAGGTATTACAGGTGTAGAATAAGTTATACTTGCCTTTAGCCTCATAAAAGGCATCGTTGACACCATAATTGGCGTTTGTTTTAATATTGATAAACTGGCCGCTTGAATCTATTTTAAAACTCGATCTGACGAAAGCTACCAGCCTTGAGTACTGTTCCTGGCTGATAAATAACTTTTTACAATCCGGGCCTTCTTGTAATTGCTTATAAAACGTTGCATGAATTGCTGAACTGCTAAGTGCGAAAGCAGCTTTAAAAGCCACGCTGAATTTAAGCTGCGACCAGGTGGGTGTATTCAAATAAAAACCTTTATCGCCCCAGCCGAACGCGATGTATCGGGCCGTGGTGTCTTTTGCCGTTGTGTTTTGATATTTAATATCATTGCTCCAGTCCGCCGCTTTGTTTTTAACCGGGAGTACCACATCGGTATGAACGCCATTGGTGAGGATATAAATAGGAACATCGGCTGGAGAGGAGGACGTTTCTTTAGCAACACTAATGTGCGATAATATGTAAGCAAATAGTAGGTATGATGCCACAAAAGCGATAAAGCCAGTTGCTATACGCCCAATTATCTTAAAGATTCTTTTAAAGGTCATATAGTTAAAGTGGCATTATAAAGGATAAATATAATGATTG
>JABDCF010000004.1 GCA_013288235.1 Bacteroidota bacterium
GCTTAGGGCTTGCAGCCACAAAAAAGTTTATTGAAAACAATATCAGGGTTGTTATGATAGGAAGAAATGAAACTAACCTGTCAGAAGTTTTAAATCAATTGGGGCAACTTTGCAGCTACAAAGTTTTCGACCTGGCTAATTTAAAAGCCATACCACAGTTAGTTAACGAAATTACAGCAGAATTTGGCCCGGTAGATATACTGGTAAATAATGCCGGCGTTAATCAAAAAAAGCCTTTTACCGAAGTGACTGATGAAGAATTTCAACGAGTTATCTTAACAAATTTAACATCGGTTTTTGCTTTAAGCCGCGAGGTTGCCAAAACGATGTTAAAGCATAATAGCGGTTGCATCATAAACATTAGCTCCATGGCGGCACAATACGGCATACCTTATGTAATTGCCTATACCGCCGCAAAAACAGGTATTGAAGGGATGACAAAAGCAATGGCAGTAGAGCTTTCACCCGAAGGGATAAGGGTTAACTGTGTTGCACCGGGATTTATTGAAACCAACATGTCGGCAAAAGCGCTGGATGACGACCCGCAACGCAAACAAAAAGTAATGTCGCGCACCCCGATGGGCAAATTAGGTCAGCCCGATGACGTGGCCGAAGCTATTTATTATTTAGTTTCGGATGCTGCCAAATATGTAACCGGGGTGGTGCTACCTGTTGATGGGGGGAATTCGATAGGATTTTGAAAGCTGCCGCGAACCAAAAGCATATTGCCGCGAGTTTAGCAAAGCTTAACCCGTGATATTACATGGCATAAGCTTTCTGCTTTTGTAGCGTGGAAGCTGAAAGCTTCCCAAATGCCGCACCACGAGTTACGCTTTGCTAAACTCGCGGCAGCGTACTTATAACAAAAACAGCGATGAGGTGTAACCCCATCGCTGTTTTTATTTGGAATATATTATTACCAAAAGAAAGTATACAAAGCAGTAAGTATAACAGCAATTACTATAGCACCAATCGCAAAGCTTCGGTTGGTCTTAAACATATTTACGTCTACCTCTAATCCGTTTGTACGCAATCCTTTTGCGTTCTCAATCATCGATATAATATACATACCCACAATACAGATTATAAATACAAAACCCATCCTATCCAAAAAAGGAATTTCATAGACGCCATCGGCATTTAGCTTTGAAAAACCAAAGGGCTGCAGGAAGGAAAGGTTAGTCCAATAGGGCAAAAACTTGAACACGATAGCAAATCCAAGACCACCTATTGTTGCAAATAATGCAGCATTTGAAGTTGCCTTTTTCCAGAAGAAGCCTAAGATAAACATGGCAAATATACCAGGTGATACAAAACCTGTGTATTCCTGTATATACTGGAAGCCTTGTTTGCCTTCGCCCATTAACATATCGCCAATGACAAATGATAATAAAACGCCCAATACCATTGCAACCACTACGGCTACTTTACCAGTATTAACAAGATTTTTTTCTGATGCTTTTGAGTTTATCGCCTTTTTATAAATATCTAATGTAAATATGGTGGCTATGCTATTTGCTTTGCCTGCCAAAGATGCCACAATAGCTGCCGTTAATGCGGCAAATGAAAGTCCTTTGAGGTAATTGGGCAATAAGTTAAGTATCGAAGGATATGCTTTATTGACATCTAAAACGCCTTTTGAGCTTAACATTTCATGGTGAAACATACCCTTCTGATAAAGCACGTATGCCGCTATGCCTGGCAACACTACAATAACCGGCATAAGCAACTTTAGAAAAGCTGCGAAAAGGATACCTGACCGGGCTGTTTTAAGATCGGCTCCAAGCGCTCTTTGTGTGATGTATTGGTTACAACCCCAGTAATTTAAATTGGTGATCCACATACCGCCGATAAGCACCGAAAGACCCGGCAAATCGAGGTAATTGGCGTTGCCTTTTTTGAATATCATTTGGAAGTGGTCGCTGGCATCTGCACGTAATAGCTTGAAGCCGTTCCAAAGTCCGGTTGTACCAGATTTTTCGCTTATCAAATGCAGCGCGATGTATGTAGCTGCCAGGCCGCCCAACACAAGGAAAAATACTTGTATAACATCGGTATAACCTATAACTTTCATGCCGCCCAACGTGATAATTATAGCAAAAACCGCTAATAAAACGATTACAAGTCTCAAGTCCAAGCCCGAAATACCTGCTATTGCAACCCCGCCCAAATAAAGTATCGACATCAGGTTCACAACAATATAAAGCATTAGCCAAAATATAGCCATGATCATAGCCACAGTGCCATTGTACCGCTGGTGAAGAAACTGCGGCATGGTAGCTATTTTATTTTTAAGGTAAACTGGTATAAAAAATACGGCGACTATGACCAGCGTTGCTGCCGCCATCCATTCATAAGTACTAATTGCCAGCCCCATTTTAAAACCCGAGCCGCTCATCCCCACCATCTGCTCAGCGGAGATATTCGAAGCGATCAGCGATGCACCTATTGCCCACCATGTTAATGAACCTTCGGCCAAAAAATATCCTTTGGAGGTACCGTCACTCTTATTTTTGCGCCGGTATACCCACCAGCCGTAAAGAGATACTACTATAAAGTAGAAAAGAAATACAGCATAATCGCCGATAGAAAGGGTTTTCAAGTTCATTATTTGGCTTTAATTTTAAGTTTAATTGTTTGGCTGACAATTATAGTTATTTTTTATTTAAAAGTTGATTGAGTTAGATTAAGTTCTATAATAAACACCTGTCAAACCCAATCAACCGCTCACCCAATCAACTAAATATACCTGTTGATCAGGTTTTCTATATACTCTTGTTTGCCGCTGGTTGTGCCAGGTTCGCCGTTTTCAATGGCATAAGCCCTTAGGTCTTCCAACGATAGTTTGCCGTCTTCAAAGGCCTTCCCTTTTCCTGTGTCAAACGAGTCATATCTGTCTTTGCGAAGCTTTAAGTATTCAGATTTTTGCAGAATGTTATCGGCAGTGATCAAAGCCCTTGCAAAAATATCCATACCGCCAACGTGTGCATAAAACAAGTCGGCCGGATCCGTTGAGTTACGGCGTATTTTGGCATCAAAGTTTATACCGCCGCCCTGGAAACCGCCTGCTTCCAGTACGATCATCATTATTTCGGTAACCTCGTTTATATCATTCGGGAACTGGTCGGTATCCCAGCCATTCTGGCTATCGCCGCGGTTTGCATCCATCGATCCTAATAAACCTGAATCTGCAGCTACCTGTAGTTCATGCTGGAAAGTATGACCGGCCAGCGTAGCATGGTTAACCTCAAGGTTTAGTTTAAAATCGTTAATCAGGTCGTATTTTTGCAAAAAGCCCAATACGGTAGCGGCATCATAATCATACTGGTGCTTTGTTGGCTCACAAGGTTTTGGTTCGATAAAGAACGTCCCTTTAAAGCCTTGTTTTCGGGCGTAATCTTTAGCTGTATGAAGGAATTTAGCCAGGTGTTCCTGCTCGCGTTTCATATCGGTATTCAAAAGGGACATATAGCCTTCCCTCCCACCCCAAAACACATAATTTTCGCCGCCAAGGGCAATAGTAGCATCCATAGCGGCTTTTACCTGCGCACCGGCATGGCTAAGTACATGAAAATCAGGATTGGTAGCAGCGCCGTTCATATATCTGCGGTGACTGAAAAGGTTTGATGTCCCCCAAAGCAGCTTTACACCACTTGCTGCCTGTTTTTGTTTGGCATATTCAACTAATGCCTGCAAGCGCCTGTCGTTTTCATTCACATCATTGGTGTAATCAACCACATCCACATCGTGGAAGCAGTAATAATGCAGCCCCATTTTGGTAATAAATTCAAATGCGGCGTCCATTTTATCTTTGGCGCGCCCAACGGCGTCGGCTTTTTCATTCCATGGGAATAAATGGGTTGGTTCGCCAAATGGATCGGCGCCGCTGCCGCAGAACGAATGCCAGTAAGCGCAGGCGAAACGTAAATGATCTTTCATAGTTTTGCCTGCTATAACCTTATTTTCATCGTACCAGCGAAAAGCCAACGGGTTATCCGACTGTATGCCTTCAAATTTTACCTGGCCTATGCCTTTAAAATATTCCCTTTCTCCTGTAATTATCATAATTATTGAATTGTTGAATTAGTGAATTATTGATTTGCTGTTATTTCAAACTTATAAAGTTTTAAAACTCTGTAAGTCTTTGGGTGATTTAGTTTTCCAATTGTTTTTCAAGTAGTTTTTTCCATTGCTGGTAAACCGGTTCAAGTTGTTTTGACGATGGTTCAATCAATTGTACCGGGTGCATATATTCAAACGCCTCCTTTGCTGATGAAAATATCCCAGCCCCTATGCCTGCGCCAAGCGCAGCGCCAACGCTGCCATCGTTTCTATAAAGCTCAACGGGTACACCGGTAATGTTTACAAAGGTTTCTGTAAAAAGCTCACTTAAAAACAGGTTATTTTTACCAGCCCTTATTACGGTCGGATTCATCCCGTTTTCACGCATAATATCAAGCCCGTAACGGAACGAAAAGGCAATCCCTTCCTGCACTGCCCTAATCACATGTGCTTGCGCATGAATGTTCAGATCGATATTTTTGAACTGCGCGCCAACTATTTTATTGTTCAACATACGTTCGGCACCATTTCCGAAAGGTAATACAAGCAGGCCAGCGCTCCCTACGGGCGCTTCTTTCGCTTTGACATTCATTTGCAAATAGCTTTCTGTTGAACCGAATGCATTTTTTAACCATCGGTACATACTACCGACGCCATTGATGCACAATAATACACCCAGGCGTTTTTGTTGTTCCGCATAATTTACGTGGGCAAATGTATTTACCCGCGACTGCTTATCATAAGCCAATTGGTCGCTTACGCCGTAAATGACGCCCGATGTGCCCGCAGTCGCCGCTACTTCGCCAGGGTTAAAAACATTTAGTGAAAGTGCATTGTTCGGTTGATCGCCAGCTTTATAACTAACAGGTATACCGGGTTTTAATTTCAGATTTTGCGCGATGGACGCAAGCAAACCGCCATGCCCCGAAAACACTGGCTGTATCTCTGGAAAAAGCGTTTTATCAAAACCAAAATAGTTTATTATTTCGTTTGACAATCGATTGTCGACAAAGTCAAAAAATACGCCTTCTGATAGCGAAGAAACCGATGTATTTATTTCGCCCGTAAACCGCATAGAAATAAAATCTCCGGGCAGCATAAATTTGTCTGTTTTCTCATAAATTTCGGGTTCATTTTCTTTCACCCAAGCCAACTTTGAGGCAGTAAAATTACCGGGAGAATTTAACAGGTGTGACAAGCAATGCCCAGCCCCCATCGCCTCAAAAGCTTTATCGCCAATTTCAACAGCGCGGCTATCACACCAGATTATACTGTTGCGCAATACATGCTGATCTTTGTCCACCAAAACCAACCCATGCATTTGATAAGCGACACCTATAGCTGCAATGTCCAAAGGGTTGTAAAAATTGGTTTTATTGCATAATTCAATAGCCTGTTGTGTATGCTCCCACCACATTTCAGGCGATTGCTCTGCCCAGCCGGATTGAACGGCAATTATAGGACTTTCCGTATCAGGAAATGAGGCTGATGCTATCACTTTTTGTGATGCCGCATCAACCACTGACACTTTTATAGATGAAGTCCCTATATCTATTCCTAATAATAACATTCTTTGTATGGGTTATAACGATAAAGAGCCTGGAAGCAAGAACAAAGACATCGACGGCTAACTTGATATTCAAGACTTCTTCAACTTTGCGTCTTGGCTCTTAGTTCTTGATTCTTTGTTCCTGGTTTTTTTTGGTACTTTTCAGCAACGAAATTAAATTATTTTTTTAATCCGCAATCGATTGCCGACATTTATTTTATCATTTTTACAAAATATATGAAAAACAGGAAAAGGACTACTATTTATGACATCGCCGAAAAGTTGAATATTGCCGCTTCTTCGGTTTCCAGAGCGTTAAATAATAGTAACCATGTAAACGAGGCCACAAAAAAATTAATATTAAAAACCGCCGCCGAATTAAATTACAAACGCAACACTCTTGCCTCAAATCTGCGCAAGGGCCAATCCAAAACCATCGGGGTGATAGTGCCATTCATAAATCAGAACTTTTTCTCGAACGTTATTGCGGGAATTGAAGAAGCATCTTATCAAAAAGGTTATAATCTTATCATCTGCCAGTCAAATGAACTGCAAAGCAAAGAAATTAAATGTGTAAATACGCTCATCAATCAGCATGTAGATTGTATAGTAATATCCTTATCGGTGGATAGTAACGACCACCGGCACCTGCAAAATGTAATAGATAATGGCATACAGCTGATCCAGTTTGATCGCGTTGCCGATGAACTGGAGACTTTGAAAGTTATTAATGATAACGAACAGGCTTCGGAGGAAGCTGTTTCGCACATGATAGAACAGGGGTATAAACGCATCGCCTTATTGGAAGGCCCGCAAAACCTGCAGATATTCCGTCAACGCAAAACAGGCTATTTAAATGCGTTAAAAAAACATGGGATGCCCATTTTGGATGAGCTGATCATTGAAAATGCCTGGACAAAAGAACTCGGCGCCAACGCCACCCGTAAATTGTTAAACCTTCCCAAACCACCCGATGCTATATTTGCCTCTACATCTGATTTTTCGGCACTGGGCGTACTTGAAGTAGCGTCGGCAATGGGTATAAAAGTACCATCGGAATTGGGTATCTGCGGCTACTCGAACGAGGCCTTTACCGAGATCACCAGCCCATCCATCACCACCATCGACCAGTTTAGCGTGTATATGGGCAAAACCGTTGCCAACCTTTATTTCCAGGAATTGGATAATAAGGAAGAAACTGAGGTGATACCAAAGATCATCAGTATCAAGCCAAAGCTGATTGTGAGGTCATCGACGAAGAGGATTGGGTAAGGAGGGGTATAATATAACAACGTAAAGATCAGTTACCTATACAACATCAGCTCAATTGCTTGAGGAGGCATCCGTACTTAAAAGTTGTTCATGTGTTATTTCAATAGCCTCTACTGCTATTTCATTCCCGTCAGATTTAAGGTCAGTGCTTGTAATTTTTGTTGGCCATGCGTTAATTAATTGCCACTGCATAGTTATTTTGCCGTTTTCATCAAGCAACCTGATCAATATTGTTTCCTTTTTGACCGTGCTCATAGCTATTTGATTGCGCCACACCCAAAAGTCATTGTTATTTACGAAAATCCCCCTTTTCAGGCTTATTATGGCGTATTTTACGATACCGGGCATTTTAATAGTTGAAAAGAAGGGGCTTTCGCTTTTCCGGTACTCTATCGCCTGGTTTTCTGGATCCATCCCTGAAGCTTCCTGGAAAGGTATACCTTTTAGCGTTGGTGTAAGATCAACTTCAAACAGAAATTTTGGCGTAGGCCACGTAGCGCCTTGCTGGTTATCGTTATCTGCCATGTATTGTTTTCTTAACTGGTTTGTTTAAATTATTTTTTTAAAGCCATTGTCTTACTTACTGCGGCCTATGAAACAACCCCACATACGCAGCCTTACCTAAAATATGCCCCTGCATTAACTTAAAAATATTCGCTTTGGTTTCCAGGGCAGTACTGCCTGCCTTTTCATTAAGTTTGATATCCAACGCAAATAATTCAAATATATAGTGGTGCAACGGGCCTAAAGCCGGGGCTCCGGGGCCCCTGTAGCTCGGTCCCGCGTAGCTAATTTGATAACTACTGTCTGGGAGTTGCGCCCCGATTGGCATTTTTTCCGGTAAAGCTGTGTACCGGCCGGAAATATTCCATACCAGCCAATGTAAATTATCCTCGGATGTTTTATTTAATGCCAGATCCACATCGTGCATCCAAAGAACAAAACTTTGGGTACCCGGTGGCACGTTAGTCCAGCTGAGTTCGGGGGAAACTGCCCCATCCGGAGAAGCCTGGGTGTACTTTATAGGAATAATTGCTCCATCGGCAAAAGCCTGGGTAGTTAGCCGCATTGGAGGCACTTGTACCGACCGTTGTCCGAATGCAATTGAAGCTATGCTTATTAATGAAGCAAAAACAATTGTTAATTTTTTCATTTCAGTAGTGTTGGTTTATAAATAATGTAACTCGTAAATATCTGTAATATTACCTGCGCTTTGACCTCTAATCCATCACTGCTTAAAGCCTGTCCAGCGCATTAATACAGATAACAGGTATCGCTACATTAATACCCACATAAAAAATAAACGTAATGATAAAGGTGATCCATTTATTTAATGTATTTAAGCCAGGATTATGCCGGAAAAGATATTTTATAAGTGTCTCCCTCCCAGCAATCAGTAATACGGTTACAAGGCTGATATCGTTTACAATTTCAGCAACCGAAATGGCGCCCGTGGCGGGTATCCTTGACATGATGATATTCAATGTTGCCGCCGCAAAAAACAAGCTGCCCACTATTACCCTCATTTTGTCGTTCTCAGATGCAAAAAAAGACAGGAAACCTAATAGGGCGGCTATATAAAGCGTAACAAAAACTTTGAGATAAATACCAACCCCGCCCCTTTTTATAAATACCGCAAACCTCAGTTGTGAATGTGTATTACGCTGGCTTTGAATTTTTCGCGGATCACCCAATGACGATTTAATTGTATGGGCTTTTGAAAGGATAAAATTTTTACCGATCTCAAAACCCGTTACTGACACCCTGCTGCTCACATTTGAATTGGCCGTATCGGGCACAAAAGCAAACTGGTGTACATCGTAGCTAACGCTTTCCAATTGTATGGCCAACAGATAATTATCCAACGGGTATTGGGATACATCGAAGAATTTGGTACTTGAGCCCACAATGTGAAATAAAACATAGGCAGAATCGCCTTTGCTGTTCAAGTAAAACGAATGTGTTTCAATATGTTCAATCGAGCCGTTTACAATTCTTACCGGCGCATTTTCAATCGTTATGGCGCCTTTTGCGGAATCTTTTAAATTGATAAAATTAATTTTCTTCGGATCCCATTTAAACCAGGCATAAAATTCATAGCTCCATTTAGCATGTACTATATCAAAATCCTGGATGCGGTCTAAATATACCCCGCCAATTACATGCTCAGGCTTCGATTCTTTTACCTGTGCCCAATCTATTTTCGTTAGCCCGATATCATCTTTCACAGGGCTTAGTTCAGCTTCTTTTTTCTCCCGATTTTCCGCAATAATTTGTTTGATATAGTTCTGACAGTAAACAAACAATACTACTAAACAAACTATTTGAAACAAGCCGATTACCGCAGCCTTAACGATATTTGGTTTTGAAAACATAGGGCAAAATAATTCAAAAAATTGTAATAAACAACCTTATCAACTACTATCCAACACTTTACATATTGTAATTTAGATAAGCAGCCCAATGCTTCCCATTGGAACCCGCAAAGGCGCTAAATAGTATAATGAGTCGAAAAATAAACATCAATTCCCCTTCGCCACCTGGTATTCCTTAATACGCTCCGCAACATCCACCATCGGTGCCACCCAAATATTTTTTTCATTTTGTTTAATAAAGTGCAAAAGCTGGCTATGCTCTTTTAGACCGACATTAAGGTTATGCCCACCGCCAACACCGTGAAAAAGAAAAACAAGAAGCGTATGCGTTTGCATAGCTTTTTTCACCAGGTCGATCATATAATCCGCAGATTGACCGTTTATAGCATAGCAGTCGATATTGTCCAGGTCAACCTTATCTATAGTTTGCAATCCCGGGCTTACCCCTCTTGCCCCGGCAAAATCTTTTTTAAGCTGGTCGTAAAAAAACACATCGCCAATTTTACGGTCGCCGCAGGGAAAGGCAAATGTACGCATGTCTTTACCGTCAATGGCCTTAAGCAGGGTGTTGTTCACCCGGATCTCGCTTACGGCGCGGCTAACCGTATATCTACTTAAATCATTATCAGGGCCGATAAAGCTCCGGCCCGGCAAACTGCCATCGCAGGGATGGAATATAGAATGATTGCCCAATTCGTGCCCATGTTTGGCAACAAGCCGCCATTCGTTCATCCGTTTGTTCACAACCGGCGATGAGCCTATTAAATAAAACGTGCCCTTTAATTTAAGCGAATCCAGTGCCGGGACCACATTATCAAGGTCAACATCTATTGCGTCATCGTAAGTTAGTACTACAGCGCATTGTTTATTGTTCCAAACCTGCGCGTTTTGAAGCCGGGCATTCGGCCCGGTTAATAACATTGGAATAAGCAGTAAACAGCTTTTTATATTCATAGTGGTAGTTTGGTTTATTAGCGGGTATCAGTTGTAAACGGCGAGGCGGGTAACCCTTCCTTATTATACAGGTTTGCCCCTTCAGGGTTATCTGCCCATGCATAACGAACATATAGCGGCCGGTTTACCTCATCGCTCCATACTATTACTTTATTATCTTTAATAATAGCATTTGCCCAAACGTACTTCCCTCTTACATCTGCTATGGCAAACTGGTTCAGTTCTCCCCCGCCCCTGGCCATCAGTCCACTGCCAATATTATTAAAGCTGATTATAATTTTATTGCCCTCAATTTTTGCCGATTGATAAACAGGGCCCGACGATACTGTTGCAGAATCACCGTAAGCAATTTTTTCCGCTGCCAGTGCCATCCTGTCGCCAACATCTTTTTTATCCAACGGATGTATATCATTCCATTCGCCGGCATCTATAGTTACAACCAAAGCAGTATTTGGTACTGATAAGGTTTTTAATTGTGCTTCGCGTAACCGTGCCCATTTGCTTTCTTCCGGCGAGTAATCCACCTCCATAAAGCCGGGCAGTTGCGCATAGATAAAAGGGATATTACCCTCCTGCCATTTATTGCGCCAGTCGGCAATAAGGGCTGGCAGTAACTGGTCGTACTCAGCTGGTTTATTTGTGTTGGCTTCGCCCTGGTACCATAGTATACCTTTTATAGGGTAATTTATTGCAGGCGCAACCATGGTGTTGTATAAACCTGTCGGTTCATTTTGTGCCGAAAAGGAGGAATAATTATCCTTATCGTTTTTTGGTGGGAATACCTCCCCCACCTTGTACTGCCACTCACCGCGCAGATCAAGCTGTTGAATGCCATCGGTAATATAATAAGGCTTATCGGGTACAAAGCCACCTTTACCTGCTGTATTGGTTATCCTGACTACAATTATATTTTTGCCGGGTTTTACGAGGTTAGCAGGCAAATTATAGCGCCTTGGCGGATACTGATATGTAATATTACCAACCTTTACACCGTTAAAATAAGTTTCATCTGCGTCCACTATCCTACCCATAAATAGCTTAGCCGGTTTACCTGCCATCGAAGCCGGTACATTTATTTCCTTACGGAACCATACCACCCCATTCAGGTTGCGCACACCCTGATCGTTCCAGTAACCGGGAAGCCAGAAACTATGCCACCCTTCGGCAACGTAAGCGGTATCATACCATTTTATACGACCATCCAGGCCTTTATCAGTTATTTTAACAGGCTTGTTATCAAGTTTCTTTCTTTCGGCATCATGCCTTAAAATATTGTTCATATAAGCCGTGTCCCTTAATACCGTTAGTCTGTCGGCGTATTCAGCAATACTTTTTATCCCATCCTGGCTTATCCAGGCCTGTATAGGTGTGCCACCCACGCTCGAATTAATTAGCCCGATAGGCACATGATGTTTTTCATAAAGCTGTTTCGCAAAAAAATAGCTGGCGGCTCCAAAATTAAGCACGTCATTAGGGTTGGCTTCCATCCATTTGCCTGGCGGAAAATCATCGCGTACCCTATTCACGTCTGACACTGTTGGAATAAAAAAATTTCTGATCTGCGGATAATCCGCCATGGCAATCTCGCCGGGATATTTTTCTTTGACCCTTTCCATCGGTATCACCATGTTTGATTGACCCGAGCAAAACCATACGTCGCCCACCAAAATATCATGAAGAATAATATGGTTGCTGGCCATTATATCCATTGTATAAGGGCCGCCTGCCTTCATTGCCGGAATGGTAATCGACCACTGGCCATTTTTGTCGGCAATAATATTGTAGCTATGACCATTAAACTTTATTTTAACATTTTCACCCGGAGAAGCCGTACCTCTTATTTTTATTTTGATATCTCGTTGAAGTACCATTCTATCGCATATCAATTGCGGAAGGTGAACCTGGGCAATTGAAAACTTGCACGTAAATAAAATAGCTGTTATTAAAGTTATTATTGAAAAACTGTATCTGATTTTCATTTATAAAAAGTTGATCATTGATGTAAACACAAGGTAAGCCGGCGCAATGCCTGGATAGCTGCCAATCTAAATGGAGGTAAATATCAGAAAAAAAAATCATTCGGCAATCGATTGCTTTAATTGATTGAAAGACCACGTGACTTCGATAAACGCGATCCGAACCAATTTATTTTCTTTTTTAATCCCATTCTAATCTGCCTTTAATTCCCCTCTAATTTGCCTGTTATACCTTTGTGGCTGTTAGGTAAAACTAACAAGCAAAAGATTTTTACTACGGTATGCTTTTATGTATCGATGCGCAGCAGGGATGTTTTGGGCAGAAACTTTATTAAGACCTGTAAAACGCCCCCCATTATAAAGAGACGTAATACCCCTATAAAATACTTAATACCCCTAAGGATGTTGAGTTTGTTGAAGGCAGTGCGGCTTAATGCTGCACTTGCCTGATACGACAATTCCAATACATTTATCGATTACAATACCTATAATAATTTCCTAAATCTGTCGAAATTATGCAAACCTAAAATATCGGCGCATCTGCGTTGGCATATATTTTAATATTTGCATCCCCCATTTAGGTGATTGACATTCGCGCCCGAATGTGATAGCTTTGGTATTATAAATCACCATTCTATGAAAAAACTTGTATTTGGTATGGCATTACTCTTCTTCATGTCGAAACTGTTGGCGCAGGATTGCTCGCAGTATATGTACATGCAAAAAAATAAGACCATTGAGATGACATCTTTCAATGATAAAGGAGATGTAACCTTTAAATCAGTTACCAGGGTTGCTGATGTGAGTACGGCGAACGGGATAACTACGGCGAATGTTGTTGCTGAGGCATATGATAAAAATGGGAAATTAATTAATTCATCAAATGTTGCCTATAAATGTAATGGTGGAGTGATGATGATGGACATGAGTTTAAATTCTCAGCAACAGTCGCAGCAAAATGTCAAAATGGATATTAAAGTAATAAGTAAGGATTACATGGAATTTCCGGCAGGAATACAAGTTGGGGATCATTTAAAAGATGCCACCACCCAAATGGAGTCAACAATGAATAATGGCACAACGGTTGTTACTACCATTAAGATTACCGATAGGATGGTTGAAGGAAAAGAAACTGTTACCACCCCTGCAGGAAGTTGGGATTGTTTTAAAATAACGTCAAAAACTACATCTTCAACTGTTTTCAAAGGCGCCAGCGCCGATACTATCAACAACGCAATGAGCGCGATGGACAAGCTTAGGGCCAAACTGGGTAAATTAGGGCCAAAAATGCCGTCGAACACTTCAGAAAACACAGCGTGGTATATGCCTGGTTTTGGAATGGTAAAATACAAAGGCAAAACCTTTGTTATGGAACTCACTGCAATAAATTAGTTGTAAGCTTAATGGGCAGAGATTCGTCTAAAACCGGAAACACTGTCTTCCTTTCTCAAATCTCATATCTCACATCTAAACTATCCTGTTTTTCAGTGCTTTTGCTACCGCCTCGGATTGGTTATGCACATGTAGCTTTTCATAAATATTGCGGATATGGCTTTTTACAGTTTCGAAACTGATATTAAGTGCGGCAGCTATCATTTTATAGCTATGCCCTTTTACAAGATCGTTAAGTATTTCTTTTTCACGAACTGTGAGATCGTATTTTTCTATCGCGCCATAACTGCTCTGCACAAGATGATCTAAAACCATGCGTGCAATATTAGCACTAAGCGGCGCGCCGCCTTCAAGTGATTCTGCAATAGCGACAAACAATTTCTCAAAACAATATTTCTTTAATAAATATCCAGAGGCGCCGGCGCATATGGCTGCTATCACGTTTTGATTATCATCAAAAACGGTAAGCATTATAATTTTCACTTCTTTGTTAACCTCCCGGATCAACCTAACTGCCTCTATCCCACTTCTTAAGGGCATATCGATATCCATCAGGATAACATTGGGCTTTAAGGTTTCAATGTCATTTAAAACATCTATGCAATTTTGAAAAGCTCCTGCACAAACATAGCTATCAGATGTATTAATGAGTTGTACCAATGCCTCGCACAAGTCGGTGTTATCCTCGTATATCAAAATGTTTGTTTTCATTAATTTCTTTTTCAGTCAGCCAGTCAACTGCGATATTTATTTAAAAAACAAACCGGGATTGGTTGGTTGATAGTCGTCCGTGTTAAATGTAAGCAGATTATTTATCATTTATTGCTACCGAAATCGGGGGATATGGAAACTCAAAGAGACGGAAGTGCCTTTATTTTTTTCGCTTTTAATATTAAATACTGCATCAATTTTACTTGCCCTATGCTTCATATTGTATATGCCATTGCCCGGAGAAACCGATTTCAGGCTAAATCCTTTGCCATTATCGTTTATGGTTAGGGTGCAGATATCTTTTTGCCTTGTTAAACGAATTTCAATAAAAGTGCATTGGGCGTACTTTGAGGCATTACAAATAGCTTCTTTAAAAATAAGATATAGTTCCTTCCTTGTCCCCATTCCAATTTTCAGGTTTTCCATATCACCCTCAACAATTAAGTTGAACGGAATGCCCTGTACTTCTAATATCTCAGCAAGATATTCACGTGCTTTTCGTAAAAAATTATCCACACTGTCATTCCTGGTATTGATAGACCATACGATATCTGATAATGCATCAAGTGTTTTTTCAGACCGGCTGCTTATTTTTTCCAGTAATTCGCGGCTGCTATTTTGGTCTGAGTTTATTTTCTGTAAAGCAATCTTGCTAAAAATATTTATCCCGCTAAGCGTCGAGCCTATATCGTCATGCAGGTCACGCGCTATTTTGTCGCGCAGTTGAAGCGTCATTTGTAGCTGGTTCATCTTGTAGGCGTATATTATGTATATCATACTTACAATAATTGCGACAACGCTTAAATAAAACCACCATCGGTGCCAGAAAGGGGGAGAAATGATAAGGATAAGCTTAGCCGGGACATTATTCCATACGCCTTCATTATTACAGGCTTTTACATTAAAAATGTAAGTACCTTCATCTAAATTGGCATAAGAAACATAACGGCGCGTACCTGCATCATTCCATTTTTTGTCCAGGCCGACCATTTTATAAGCGTATCTGTTAAGTTTTGGCTGGGTGTAGTTTAGCGCAACATATTCAAACGAAAAATAGTTTTGGTTATAGTCCAGTTTAATAGTTTCTCCCTTGTGTATATCGTAATTCTTATCAAAGATCTTCAAATCGGTTATTAATACATCGGGGAACTGGGTGTTTTTCTGGATACTTGCCGGGTTAAAGTTGTATATACTGCCTTTGGTCCCAAATGAAACGCTGCCATCATCATCGGCTATTATTGAATATAACCCGTCCAGGTTTTGAATGCCATCCTTTTTATCAAAAACCGTAAATTTTTTTTCTTGAAGATTAAAATTAATCACGCCTGCGTTAGTTAATAGCCAAAGGTTATTTTGTTTGCCGGGTACTATAGATAAAACATTCATCGAAGGCAGGTCATCTTTAATCGTTGTTATTAATGGATTTTTAAGCCCCCAATCTGTTTTCCATAAGCCGTAATTCTCAGTGCCTATCCATACGTCCTTCCCATTTTTATAAATTGTATTAATTGTAAGGTTATTAAATATAGCATCGTTTGTATTATTCCACCGTACCTTTTCATACCTGCCTATATTGGTGTGCATTAAAATTAACCCAGTAAAATATCCGCTTGCCAGCATGCTGTCGTTTGATAGTTCGCAAAATGTATTTATTTCATTTATTTTATCTAATGAGTTTCGTTGTATATAATGATATGAGATGAATTTTTTTGAGATGGGATCGAACCTGAAAATGCCATCACTGTGTGTACCGATCCACATCCTGTTCTCTTTATCAATATACAAAGCAGTTATTATGCTTTTAATGTCATCCGTTTTAAATATTTCAGACTTCATCAAAGCAACGTTAGCACCCGCATTCCTGACAACTTTTACCAGCATATTTCTTGAAGTAAACCAAGTAGTTTCGTTTCTGTCCTTAGTTATATTAAATACTGCGAAGTTCTCGGGCAGGCCTAAAACCTTGCTGTAATCAGTCAATATGCCTTTATGTTGGTCATAGGTAAATATGCCTTCATACATGCCCATCCACCACAAGCCATCCTTTTCTTTAAGCATGCAAATGGGTGAAATATGAGCCGGTACAAGCCCCGTATCTGTTTTTAACAGCAGGTCCGTTTTTGAAAGGTTAATTTGGTGGGGATCACATTTAAATATCCCGTTTTCCGAACCGATCCAGATAATATCCGACCTGTCGCGAAATAAGGCTACCACCGACCCTGATATTTTATTTTCACTTTTCCACTCAACAGGATAATTGATAAATTTATTTTTTGACGGGATAAATATCGTCAGCCCGCCTTCTTTATTACCGATCCAAATGTTGCCATCCCGGTCGGGCAATAAGGACTTTATTATTTTATATGGTACAAGATTAACATTGTCTGTTTGGTGCGACCATGATTTTATTTTTTCCGTTTTAGGATCAAACATCACAAGGCCTGCCCCCCAGGTGCCAAACCAAACATTACCTGCCTTGTCGATCAGTGACTTTGTAAAAGGTATCTTCGAATTTTTGTCTATCCTGGGAAAAATTGGTATATCAGGATGATAGAATTTGTAACTGCCGTTTGATTTGGTAAAACAGTAAAAACCATTAGCCCCGGTTAAATATAGATGCCCCTTATGGTCATCGGCGAGTGAACTTATGCCTACGTTTCTTCCAAAAGCCGGAATTTTATGCCACTGGCTTGTTTTTTTATTAAATTCATATAAACCATCGGCCGTCCCCGCCCAAAAAACCGAATCGTTCTTTGGAAGTATGGCAAATACATCCCGGAATTTTTTTGCCTGAAAATTTCTTATCCGCTGCGAACTGATATCAATACAACTTAAGCCCGCTATCGACCCTATCCACAAATTTTTATTTTCAGGATATAAAAACCAGATTGTGTTATTAACTAAAGAAGTAGAGTCACCCGGTAAATTTCTGAACGCTTTATAACTGTAGCCGTCATACCTGAAAAGCCCCTCGCCAGTACCAAACCAAATAAAACCATCTTTGTCCTGCTGTATATCATTTATATAGTTGTTTGAAAATTCTTCATCCTGTACTTTTTCAATATGCAGGTTTTCGATATTTTGCCCATATATTGAAGATGTTATGCACAACAAGTAAAAAACGACGAGTGGAAATGGAAGATCAAAGGCCTTTTTTAGTGATAGGGAATATTTAATAAGGCACAACTTCATTTAAGCATTGGTTAGCATACCGGCACTAATATACCAATAATTGAACAATTACTAATTCGCAAATACCCCGTACCGATTGGGAATATTATCTATATCTTCGGCATTTTAAATTTGTATAGTCAACGGTTGTTGTAGTTTTAAACTTTATGAAAGCCAAAAACGGCCGGTAGGGCTTTTGTTACAGATAAAAATTAACATTTTTTAAGAATTAATATTGATACTAATACAATCCTTTATACGTTTGCATAACCGGTGCAACTAAGTCCGGGCAATAATATTAACGCTAAATAAAACAACAACCCCCTGTTCCCATAACATGAAAAAAAACTTTACTATTCTATCAGCTCTTTTAATTACACTATTCTCTTTAAATGTAAAAGCACAGGACGATGCACCACAGGCTAAAAGCTATATGGCTATAATAGGCGGCTATTCAATACCACAGGGTAGCTTTGCCCAGGGAAATTATAGCAACAACAGTGCTGGGTTTGCGAAAAAGAGTGGGACATTGGGTTTTGATTTCGGGATTTACCTTTATAAAAACCTGGGCCTTGGCATAACCTTCACTTACCAGGACAATGGCGAATACAACTCAACCGACGTGCAGAACCTTGCTAACGGATATAATGCTTCTTTTGTTAAGGACGAAACCAACGTTACCGCAGTTGGCCGCTACCAAAGCGTCAACTTTTTGATTGGGCCGCAGTATACATTCTTATATAAAAAGTTTGCACTTGATTTAAGGGCGTCGGCGGGTTTAATAAAAAGTATTTCAACGCCTACACTCGGCGTAGTTTTCGATAATTCAAACAATTCGGCAACTTATCTCAACCAGCTTAACTCCGGCGCCAATGCATGGGGATACAGTGGCAGCGCGGGTGTTCGTTACGCGTTGACAGATAGCTGGGATATTGGTTTTAAATGCAGCTATATAAATTCTTCTGGGATAAAAATTGAAAATTCGGGCCCTACTTATACCGGTGTTGGCCGCTATCAAACCAAACTGCCCATTACCGAACTTCAAACCACACTTGGGATCACGCTTAAATTTTAATTTATCGATTGACTGGCAGTTTGCTGGGGCATAAAATTTTATGTGCTTTGTTATGTTGCATGCGATAAATCGCGGAGGAAAAAAAGTTTTGTGCAAACCCTGCGATTTGATATTATATTGGCTATCAACAATATAATATCAAAAACCGTAAAAGTGTAAACCCTATTTACTTGTTTAATTTGTTTGGAATTTGACTTAATCAACCCAATTAACCTACTTCTCGCAAGCGGGGTCGTCTGTGACTATCTTTTTTTCGATTCTTCTATCAGGGATAAACCACACACAGGCAACCAAAATATAAAGCCCGAAACTTACAGTTGAATTTAGCCATGAAATGCCGATAGCAATGGCATAAATACATATAGATATATTACCCTTCCAGTCCTTCCCTATAGCTTTGGCTAGCAATGAATTTTTGCCATGATGTCTTATCAGCGCCAGCATTAAAAGCCCGTAGGCTATTGCATTCATTAGCAGCACAACACCATAACAAGTAACTGGCCAGCGGGCAAAATCATTTTCGCCCATCCAGGCAGTAACAAATGGTACCAGCGAAAGCCAGAAGAGCAAATGCATATTTGCCCAAAGAATGGTACCATTTACCGATTCAGCTGCCTGCATGGTATGATGGTGATTATTCCAGTAAATGCCAATGTATATAAAACTAAGGATGTAGCTGATAAAAACCGGGCAAAGCGGCAACAACGACCTGATGTCGGCACCATGCGGACCGCCTGGTATTTTCAACTCCAAAACCATTATAGTAATGATAATGGCGATAACACCATCGCTGAATGCTTGTAAACGTCCTTTGTCCATAATTTTAGGTTAAAGGTAAAAGGCGAAAGGTAAAAGGTTTTTTGTAAATTTTCATTTAACGGATTAAAATTTTCAGCTCGCCTGTCTATTGTGTTTTCGAAGGGGGCCCCAGGCAAACCCTTTACCTTTAACCTTTCGCCTTTTACCTCCTTTCCTATGGTAACGCAAAACAAACATAACTATCGCCCGATTTACTACCTATTTTACCACCGCCACAGGCTATTACCACGTATTGTTTACCGTCAATTGAATAAGTGGCGGGTGTAGCATATCCCGCGGCTGGTAATTTTGCTGCCCAAACTTGTTTACCCGTTTTTTTATCAAAAGCCCTTATCATTTCGTCCTTTGTAGCGGCAACAAATACCAAACCGCCTTTGGTTACCAATGGGCCGCCATATAATTCGGTACCGGTAATGGGTATGCCTTTTTTTGTTAATTCGGGATACTCGCCTAATGGCACTTTCCACAAAAGCTTGCCTGACGTAAGGTCTACAGCGTCAAGTGTTCCCCAGGGTGGTTTAATACCCGGGTAGCCGTCAGTGTCGAGAAAACGCTTATAACCATTCATGGTATAAGGGATATCGTTTAGCTTATTTTTTGATACTGGTTCTTTTGAAATTATTTTAGCATCTGAAGCTTTTTCCGGCAGTTTTAATAAGAATGCAAGGAGGGCCCTTTTATCATCCATTGTAATTTGTTTAAACGAGGGCATCATATTGCGGCCGTTTGCCACGATCTGGCTTACCTGTTGCTCATTATATTTTTTACCGATATTGACCAATGAAGGGTAAGCTGTGCCATTTCCCTTTAATTCGGGGCCATGGCACGAGATACAGTACTTATTATAAATAGTATGCCCCATGCCTGCTAATGTATGATCATCTGTATTTTTTGGCACATCAATCATCACCTGCGCCCAGGGCATATCGGTATTGCTGATGTACATAATTTTTGTTTCGGGATCAACCGCCGCGCCGCCCCACTCGCCGCCACCATCAAAGCCGGGAAATATCCAATCGCCATCCTTGCTTGGCGGGGTAAACATGGTATTGTATTTTACTTTATTGTATTTTGTCAGCATAGCCTTATGTACCTCTGGTGAAATATTCGTTACATCTTCGGGCCCGAAATGCTGGCGGGCAAAAGGTTGCGGCAATGATGGTATAGGCTGTGTTGGCCAGGGTTGTTCGCCCGGCAAGGCATTTGTTGGTACAGGTTTTTCTTCAATCGGGAATATTGGCTGCCCGTTGGTACGGTCGAACATAAAAATAAACCCGTGTTTGGTGATCTGCGCTACAGCATCTATTGTTTTTCCGTTATGTTTTATGGTGACCAGGTTTGGGTTTGCAGGCAGGTCGCGGTCCCACATATCATGATGTATAACCTGGTAGTGCCAAATGTATTTGCCGGTTGCAGCATCCAGCGCGATCAAACAGTTAGCAAACAGGTTGGGGCCTTTACGATGTGCCCCATAAAAATCACCGCCAACCGAACCAGTCGGAACATAAACAATACCGCGTTTTTCATCTAAAGCCATACCGCCCCAATTATTGGCCGAGCCTAACTTTTTCCACGCGGTGCTATCCGGCCAGGTATTAAACCCAAATTCTCCGGGATGTGGAATGGTGTGAAATATCCATCTCAACTTGCCGGTCAATACATCGTAAGCCCGGATATGCCCCGGTGCCGCATCTTCTGATTCATCAACCCTTGCGCCTATTATAAGTAAGTCCTTGTAAATAATGCCGGGTGTAGTACCCGAAACATACGATTTTACTTTGCGGCCCAGGTCTTCAGTAAGGTCTAAATAACCTCCTTTACCAAAATTCATTATGGGTTGGCCATTACCCGCATCAATAGCATAGGTTTTCTGCCCAACACTATAAAAAATGCGTTTATTATCCCCGTTTTTGCCTTCCCAATAAACCACACCGCGGCATACCTTGTAATAAGCCATTGGATCATTCTTTTTTGAAGTATCCTGGCTTGCGGGATCGAAAAGCCATTTTTGTTCGCCGGTAGCGGCATTTAGTGCAAATAATTTTAGTTTGGGACTGGTACCGTAAAGTATACCGTCAACCATTATGGGGTTGCATTGGTTCTGGCTGCGGTTTGCGCTGTCTTTATCATTGGAGGTATATGTCCAGGCTACCTTAAGCCGGTTAACATTTTGTAATGTAATTTCATCGTTAGATGAATACCTGTTACCATCTTTTGAACCGGCATAGGTACGCCAACCAGCATAACCGTTACCCGATGAATGTCTTTTACAGGATATAATAACAGATGCAATAACGCACAGGAGTAACAGTTGCAGGTTTTTCATGAAATGGATTAAATTAACCAGGTTTTAAGGGATTAAAGCTAATCACATTCTGTTAAAAACAAAAAACTTTCATGAAGAGGCAAGGAACAATGGCCAAATGTTACCAATTGTGTGTGTTTTGCATATAAAAACCATCAAAAAGTTGTTACCACCAAATTTTTATATGCTCCAATAGTGCTGTTGCCCAACCAAAAGCCAACAGAGCCGCTTTTCACGCTACTGTCCAACAGACTATAAATAAAATCGGGTGTTGTATGGTGATTAACAAATACAGTGAGTTTGCCGCCTTTTACAATTACTTTAATGTGGAACCAACCGTGCAGCGGTAAAGTGGTTTTTCCCTGGTACTTATCAGCCTCGTAATCCCACCAGTTAAAATCATATTTTTTTTCGGGCATGTATTGGATTGCATTTATCGTTCCTGAGCTTTCGGGCCTGAAATAAACCGACTCATAATGATGATCATCCTTTATTCTGAAGGCCAAGCCAACAAACCCGTTTTTATCACCTGGCCAGGCCGCATCCAATTCAATAATTCCATCTTTAAACTCCAGGCCTTTTGGATAGGCAGTACTCGCCGATTTGTAATTATCGATTTTTCGCTTCAGCAACAGCGCATTTTGACCTTTATATTGCCCAAAAGCATAATCGAGCGTATCCGTACGCGGGATGGTCCAATCAGTTGGTTTTATAACCGAATAGTTATGAACTGTAGGTTTTGGCTGTGCATAAGCATTGTTAAAAATCAATGACATAAGCAGGATGCATAAAATTTTCATTGTTTTTTTGTTATTTCAAGGTTTGCAAAATCGCCGTTAAGGCCCAGGGCATCTGTCCACAAGCCTACAAAGCCATTGTTACGGTTACTCAACTTTTTTACTTTTAATGAGGCAACCGGCGAATGGTTTACATATACCGTAATTTCATTTTCCGCCACCACAATACGTATGTGAAACCAATCAGTTGGCCTAAGTGATGGAGTAACTGTATTTTCATAAACTAAGGGATGCTCCTTTCGCAACCTGTACCAGGGATATTCGGGCTCACTTATATATTCAACCATATGTTTTTTGCGAAGGGAATCCGTTGATTGAAAATTGAATGGGCGAAAATAAATGGCTTCATAAGTAATGGTATCAATCGCATGAAATGCTATTCCTACAAAACTTTGCTGTAAAACATCTTTCCCCCGTATATCAACGTCGATACTTCCTGTTGAAAACGTAACGTTTTTCAGCAACACTATGCCTTTAGCTGTCACACCCCGCCCGTTAACGGCGTCAATAACATTTACGTGTTGCGCGGGGCAGTAAATAAGTTTGCCTTCTTTAAACAGTTCGCCTAAATTATATTTCCTAACTTTTTGCGCGTGGCTCAAGGATGTCATCAACAAAAAGGAAAAGAACATCGGCCGAAATAAAAGATTGTTCATTGTGTTTTGAGATGTTTAATTTTAACCAAAACTCATAAATATGCTGCAAACACACGGTTCAAACCTGTTTCAATTATGTTCAATTTTTATAACGGCAGATTTCGCTCTAAATAAGTAAAAGAAGGTAGCTACTTTTAACCCGGATGGAAAAAGAAAAACAATTGCTCATTAAGTGCCGTAGCCTGATCGAGGACGATCTCAATTGGGGGGACAGCAGCACGTGGAGTAATGATGATTTTGAACAGCTAAGCGAAAAAATTTTTGAAAAGACAAGGGTACAGCTAAGCATTTCGACCCTTAAGCGGATATGGGGCAAAGTGCGCTATGAAAATTTCCCTACAACAGCGACGCTAAATGCGTTAACGGGTTTTCTCGGCTATGATAGCTGGAGGGCTTTTAAACAAAAAAACAGTATTAATGAACCTGCCAATGCTGTCGAAAATACCACCAATTTAATAACTGAGGCCGGGCGCCAAATACACCCAGGTAAGGCAAAGCCAAAATTTGGAAAAATTAATGCTGCTTTTATTTTTATTGGATTACCGCTGATAGCGGCGGTAATATTTTACATGTCGTTCAAAAAAAGGTCAGCTAACATTGACCTTTCAAAAGTAAAGTTTGAAGCGGTAAAGATTTCGGATTCGCTGCCAAATTCGGTCGTTTTTAATTACGATGCGTCGGTTTTTAAATCGGACAGTGTTTACATACAACAATCATGGGACCCAACGCGCAAGGAGCGGATTGACGGAAACGGCAGACAATATACTTCCATCTATTACAATCCAGGCTATTTTATGGCAAAGCTGATTGTAGACAATGAAATAAAAAAAGAATGCGTGGTATCCATAAAAACAAATGGCTGGAAGGGCATCATTGAACAAAAGCCGGTACCGATTTATCTTTCCGCACACGAAATAAGAGGCAAAGGGTTTATGGGCATATCTGACAGTTTGTTCCACGCAAAAATTGGCTTACCTGTATTTAATGATACCTGGGTAAAATTCGCCAACGTGCAGGAATTTGAAGGCATAGATGCAGGAAATTTTGCACTCGAAACCACTTTTAGAAACGCATCGGCAGTAGAGGCATCAGTTTGCCGCAAGGTAAATGTGGTACTTTTAGGGGCAGGTATGGCTATTGTTATCCCATTTTCGGATAAAGGCTGTATTTCTGATCTTAACCTGCTAAACGCTGGCAATTATATAAGCGGTAAAGATCATGATATGAGCGCTTTTGGTTGCGATTTCAGCCAATTTCAAAATTTAAAGTGCAGCGTTGAAAATCACCATTTAAAAATTTATCTCAACAATAAACTTATTGTGGATACCCCGCAAAAACAAACATTAGGCAAAATTGAAGGCATAAGGTTTGAATTTGAAGGTGCAGGCCAGGTAAAGTACGTTAAATTATCAACACCGACGGCAGGTATTTATGAGGATAGGTTTTGATAGATTTACCAGCCTATTTTATACTTAAGTCATTTTGGCGGGGCCAGTTTTTATACCCCATCTTAAATTGTCTCACCAATCTACAACTCAAGGTCGTATTATTTAATTATTTCCCGGATAGTGTTGTCGCCATAGTCGGCTATATAAACATTCCCTGCGGCATCTACCGCAAGTCCATACGGGCCAACAAGTAAGTTACCTTTAGTTGTACTACCTGTACCGCTGCCTAATGTAGTTACTGCACCGGCGGGGCTAATTTTTTGCACCACATTATTCCCATAATCTGTTACATAAACATTATCCGCAACATCGACCGCTACACCCGTTGTGCCATTAAAAGTAATTGCTGTGCCCGGGCCATGGGCAATACCCCCACCTGCTATGGTTGTTACCAACCCGGCCGGTGTTATCTTCCTTACCAGGTTATTTCCGTAATCGGCCACAAACACGTTACCTGTGGCATCTACTGCTACCCCCGTAGGCTGGTTAAATGATGCTTTAATACCCGAGCCATCAGAAGACCCAGGACTGGTACTGCCTGCAATAGTAGTTACAGCCCCGGCCTGGTTGATTTCGCGTATGGTGTTATTACCATAGTCGGCTACATAAACATTGCCAGAGGCATCTACCGCTATTCCCTGCGGGAAATTAAATGAAGCCAGATTGCCTGTGCCATCGGCCGAACCAGGCAAGCCGCTCCCTGCTAAAGTGGTTACGAGGCCAGCGGGGCTAATCTCCCGTATTAAATGATTGCCATCATCCGCCACGTACACGTTACCTGCATTATCAACGGCAACACCAGTTGGCTGATTAAACGAAGCGTAAGTACCGTTACCATTGGCCGAGCCAGGTATTAGGTTGCCTGCCAGCGTTGTCACCAATCCACCGGCAGTTATTTTGCGGATCATATTGTTGCGAAAATCAGCCACATATAAGTTGCCCGAGGCATCAAAAGCTATACCCGTAGGCCCGTAAAATGAAGCATTTGCTCCGGTACCGCTGGACGACCCCTCGCTGATACCGCCTGCTAATGTGGTAACAGCTGCAGCTGCGTTAGCGGCGGGCGTATTAAATTCAAGTTCTTTACCGCATGAGGTAATTAATAGCACTATGGAAATAAGCAATAAAGTTTTTTTCATTTAATTTCAGTTCGCGACCATTAGGCTTTTGATATGCCCAAGCCGGAGCGCTAACAAATTTAACATTTATTACGTTATCTTTTGTCGTAAAAAGTGGCCCAAAATACTTCAAAGCGAGCATCTTATTTTTAAACCATTTAGCTTTCAACGGGTCTATAAATCATAAATAAACATTTGACAAATTAAATTTAACATCACTATGAAAACGATCAAATATTTTGCTTTGCTATTGGTAATGGCGGCAAGTTTCAGTTCTTGTGTAGTAAGGGAACATGGACCAGGATGGGTACCTGGGCATTATAATTACGGCCCATACGGTGGTCGTCACTGGGTACCGGGTCATTATAATTAATTATCACAAATACCTTCAAATAAAGCAGGGCTGCCTTATCGGGCAGCCCTGCTTTATTTGAAATAATATTTTACACCTTAGTTGCCGGATGGCGCCGGTTTCCCAATAAGCGTCATAAACTGATCGAGTTTTGGAGTAATAATAATTTCCGTACGCCTGTTTTGCGATTTACCCATATCCGTACCGTTATCGGCTATAGGGTTATATTCACCGCGCCCTCCCGCTGTTAAGCGTTTAGGGACAACATTGTAGGTAGTCTGTAATGCCTGTACTACTGATGATGCCCTTAAGGCGCTCAAATCCCAGTTGTTGCGGATATTTACTTGCGAAATAGGTACATTATCGGTATTACCTTCAACCAACACATCGTAATTTGAGTAGTCGTTTATGATCTTCGCTACTTTGCTTAATATGCTTCCTGCCGTAGGCGAGATCATATAGCTGCCCGATTTATAAAGCATATTGTCGGATAGCGAAATATAAACTACACCTTTAAGTACCTTTACATCAACATCTTTCGCTTCATCAGGTGTTAGTGATCGTGTTAGGTTGTTGGTAAGTATCTGGTTCAGCGAGTCGCTCTTATTTTTGAGTTCCACCAGGTGCTGGATGTATTTATCCGATGCTGTTATCTGGTCGGCCAGTTTCGCAATATTCACATTTCCCTGGTTTGTGCCTGCTAAACACTTATTTAATGCATCCTGCAAAGCGGCTGCATTTGATTTTGCCGATGCAATCTGATCTTGTAAACTTTGTACTTGCCCTCTTGAATTGGCAAGCTCTTGCTGGGTAACCTGCCAGCTTTGTTTCAGGTTACGGTTGGTGTCAAGTGACCGGTTATAATCCGACTGTAGTGCAGCATACTTTTTATTGCTGACACAGCCTTGGGTCAATGCTGCCCCCAATAAGATAACAGGTAACAAAAATTTAATTTTCATGTCTGTACTAATTTATCAAGTGATCATAACCATTTATGATCATCATATATCAGTAACAAAACATAACCATTAAAGTTTAATGTATTTAATTCATGGACTTTGTAATGGCCTTTTGAAAACAAAAAACGCCTGCAGCCGTTATCTGATTAGAGTTATAGTTTATGATTGATTGGTATACCGGCAGGTTCCGCGTTTTACTATAAAGATTGGGCAGGGCCTATAATATCCCTGCACCAACAAAGTTTATGCTTGTTCTTCTAAAACCCTCACTTCACCCGGCTTTCCATTCTTAAATGCCTTTCTCGGCGTTAGCCCCAACAACTCAAACATAGCCATATCGGTATCAAATGATGGGTTTGGCGTAGTTAACAGCTTATCGCCTGCAAAAATCGAATTTGCACCAGCCATAAAACAAAATGCCTGCTCAACCAAAGTCATTTCGGTACGGCCTGCCGAAAGGCGTACAACCGTCCTTGGCATAATAATACGGGTAGTAGCTATCATACGTACCATATCCCAAACAGAAACCCGTGGCTGGTCGCCAAGTGGTGTTCCCTGAACAGGCACCAAAGCATTGATTGGTACTGACTCAGGATGTTTGGGTAAATTTGATAGCGTTTTAAGCATGGAAATACGGTCTTCCACTGTTTCGCCCAAACCTATAATGCCCCCGCTGCATACTGTTATCTTTGCTTTGCGCACATGCTCAAGGGTTTTTAAACGCTCGTCATAAGTGCGGGTAGTAATAATGCGTTTATAATCTTCTTCGGATGTATCGAGGTTATGGTTATAGGCGTACAGGCCAGCGTCGGCAAGCCTTTGCGCCTGGCTTTCAGTAAGCATACCAAGTGTACAACAAACCTCCATATCAAGCTCGTTTACTGCCTTCACCATATCGATAACCTTATCAAAATCGCGGTTATCGCGTACTTCGCGCCATGCGGCCCCCATACATAACCTTGATGCACCGCCATTTTTGGCTTTCTGTGCTGCGGCAATAACTTCGTCCTTTGGCATTATAGCGTGCACATCAACACCTGTGTTATAACGGGCTGCTTGCGGGCAATAAGCGCAATCCTCCGGACAGCCGCCTGTTTTTATAGATATTAACGAGCTTATCTGCACTTCCGAATAATCCTTATTTTCACGGTGTACAGTAGCGGCCTCGTAAACCAGGTCTAATAAAGGTCTGTGATATATCTCGGCTATTTCTTCTTTTGTCCAGTTGTATCTTACTTCGGTCATTGTATAATATTTCGGTGTGCCTTATTTAGGGGCAATTATAATAAAAACTTCGTTACCTTAATGGTGCAAATGCGGCAATAAAAGTTTGGATGCAAACCATAAGGGCAGAAAAAACCCGGCGCAATCAGTAAAGGTAGTTATAATGATGGATGATGCTACTGCAGGGTCTATCCCTATTCTTTTCAATATTAATGGAATAGATGCACCTGTTAAACCCGCCACAATAAGATTACCTGTCATAGCTAAAAACAAAACAAGGCCCAGTAATGGGTCGGCATCATAAAACCAGGCAATAAAAAAAACAATGACGCCGTTTGCTGCGCCATTAAGCATGCCAACCAAAAATTCTTTTAAAACAGCATTATATGATTGCTTATCGGTAAGGTCGTTTAATGAGATACGCCTTACTGTTACTGCCAGCGCTTGTGTAGCGGCATTACCGCCCATACCGGCAATAATGGTCATATAAGCTGCAATTGGGGCAATTAGTGCAACTGTACTATCAAAATGCCTGATAACCGATGCAGCTAAATATGCTGTACCAAGGTTGATCACCAGCCATGGCAGGCGGCTTTTTACTGCATCTTTCCAGTTACCGCTCAACTCTTCGTCTTCTGATACACCCGAAAACTTTAAAATATCCTCGGTACTCTCCTGCTCCATTACATCTATAATATCGTCGACGGTAACCCTACCAAGTAGCTTCATGTTATCATCAACAACCGGGATAGTGGTTAAATTGTATTGAGAGATGAGCCCGGCAACCTCTTCCTGGTCAAGGTCAGCCTTTACATATACAAAATCGGTATTCACCAAATCACTTACGTGGGCATCTGCTTTCGCCGTCAGAATCGACTTTATAGACAATATTCCCTGTAAAATATTCGCATCGTCAACCACATAAATGGTGTAAAATTCCTCCATTTCTTCCGATTGGCGAATGATCTCGTCCAAAGCATCTTTTTTATCAAGCCCGATATTTACTTTGATGATCTCGGAGTTCATCAAACCGCCCGCAGTATCCTCATCATATTTCAGCAGGGCACGTATGCTATCGGCATCTTCCTGGTCAATATCTTTTAATATCTCAGTTTGTTCATCCTCATCCAGCTGCGAAATAATATCTGTTGCATCATCATAATCCAGTTCTTCAACAATTTCAGATCTTTTTTCAGGATGAAGATTGATAAGCAACTCACCGGGGCGGTGCTCTTCATCCATTTCCGCGATCACTTCGGATGCTACATCAATTGGAAGGATATTTATTATCCTTTCTTTAGCTTCCTGAGGAAGTTTTTCAAACAGCAGGGCAATCTCCGATGCATGGTATTCCTTCAGAACAAGTTCTAATTCAGCGTCGTCGCCTTCCAACGCCGTCTCAATACGCAGCAAGTCTGATTTATCTATTTCAAAGGATTGCATATGCCACTAAAATACATGTTTAATTTGTACAAAGTGCTCCTTCGGAGAAAATTTGTTGATTTGAAAATTGAAAATTACATATTCTTCATTTTCAAATTGTCAAGTTATCAAATCTTCAAATTATTATCGTTTTCAAACTATAAATTTTTCAAATTGAAGAACGTTTTCAAATTAAAAAACTACTTTTGCCGGAAATGTAAGGGCAGCCGCAGGTTGCCTGAATTAAAAACAACAAATATGGACGCAGGCCCGAGTTATAGTTATCAGCATGATCTTAAAATTGCCAACCTTGTTGCAGGGAAGGGCAAACAGATGTGTTTGGTACATTTATGCCAACTACTGCTTTGCACTTCCATCAGCTAAACCGCAAATAGCTGAAAGGCTTATCTATGCCTTTACCCCCCCCGTCTTTCTCTTATTTATTTACAATCTGATTCAGCATTTTATCTATCATTTGCATTGTGCCATACAAGGCCCGGGCTGAATATTTTTAAAAAATCACCCGCCACAATAAACTTAACATAATGTTAACATTATAAATCATTTATTGCATTTATTATTGAGGATTAATGTTTGTGGCTGGTTAACCCCTTTTTCAAAAGAACATTTTCACAGATCAGCATAGCCACTTTTTTAAAGTTGCTATTTCTTAAATTACGTAAGGAGGACATATTATGCCAACTACTATAAAGGAAAAGATAAAAAAATACAGTTTTATACAGCGCGGCAATGGGCATAGCCCGCAGGAGTTTGATACGGCCTCCATCACCAAACTTAAAAATATCGCTGTTTGCAGCAGTAATAAATCGCTCACTTTTTTAGAAACCAATATCAAGGGGTTATCAAACGATGAAGTGGACGAACGCATTGATGTATTCGGATTAAATGAAGTAACGCACGAGAAGGCGCCAAAATGGTATATACAACTTTTACAGGCGTTTATAAACCCATTTATAGCCGTTTTATTTATATTATCCATCATATCGTTAATCACCGATGTAATTATTCAAAAACCGGGCGACAGGGATTATACCACTGTATTGGTTATTGGTACTATGGTAATGCTAAGCGTTTTGCTGCGGTTTGTGCAGGAGTTCAGGAGTAACCAGGCGGCAGAAAAGTTAAAATCGATGGTAAAAACCACCGCGACAGTTATCAGGGAAGAAGAGAAAAGCGAGATCGATATAAAGAAACTGGTACCGGGTGACATTATCCAGCTTTCGGCAGGTGACATGATACCGGCAGATGTACGCATACTGCAATCAAAGGACTTATTCGTAAGCCAGTCGATGCTCACCGGTGAAGCCTTACCTGTCGAAAAAACCTGGAATGCTGTTGCTGATGCCGCCAAACAATCGCCTTTGGAGTTGAACAATATCTGTTTTATGGGTACCAATGTGGTGAGCGGAACTGCCATGGCCGCCGTGGTAAATACTGGCGAGGATACTTATTTTGGTTCATTATCAAAATCACTTGTAGGTAAGCGCGCCGAAACGAGCTTTGACAAGGGTGTAAACAGCGTAAGCTGGTTATTAATACGTTTTATGCTGGTTATGGTGCCTTTGGTTTTTTTAATCAACGGACTTACCAAACATGATTGGCTGGAAGCATTTTTATTTGGCCTTTCAATCGCAGTTGGCCTTACCCCCGAGATGCTGCCCATGATAGTTACCGCAAACCTTGCCAAGGGTGCTGTAAATATGTCGAAACGCAAGGTGGTGGTTAAGCGCTTAAATGCCATCCAAAATATTGGTGCGATGGATATTCTTTGTACCGATAAAACAGGTACACTTACGATGGATAAGATAGTTTTGGAGCGCCACCTTAATGTTTATGGCCTGGAGGACAGCGAGGTGATGAAGTGGGCTTACCTCAATAGTTTTCACCAAACAGGGCTTAAAAACTTACTGGATGTTGCAGTGCTGGAGCATGTGGATATACATTCGTGTTTAAAAGAAGGAGAAACCTATAAGAAAATTGACGAAATCCCATTTGATTTTCAGCGTCGGCGGATGTCGGTGATACTTGAAGGTAAAAATCATAAGCACCTGCTGATCTGTAAAGGTGCGGTTGAAGAAGTACTTGACCTGTGTACCCACGCATTTGACCCCGGAGAAGATGACAGCTTGCAGATAGAAAAAGATGACGTTATCCCGATGGATGATAAAATGCGGGAGATAGTGCTGAAAAAATCAAACCAGCTAAATGCCGAGGGGCTGAGGGTATTGTTAGTAGCTGTAAAGGAATATGATGAACGGCCATTAACTTACAGTAAAGCTGATGAAAGCGACATGATACTCACCGGCTTTATTGGCTTTTTAGACCCCGCAAAACCATCCGCAAGCCTGGCTATTGATGCGCTGCACAAATTAGGCGTGAGTATAAAGGTGCTAACCGGTGATAACGAGATAGTAACTAAAAAAATATGCAAGGATGTAGGTATCCCCTTCACTAATATTTTGTTAGGCCGCGATCTGGAACACATGAGCGACGAAGACCTTAGCAACCAGATAGATGATGTTAGTATCCTGGCCAAACTAAGCCCGGTACAAAAATCAAGGGTGGTTAAGATATTACAGGCAAAAGGGCATACCGTAGGCTTTATGGGCGATGGCATTAACGATGCAGCCGCCTTGCGCGATGCCGACGTAGGCATTTCGGTTGATACAGCGGTGGATATCGCCAAAGAAAGTGCAGATATCATCCTGTTGGAAAAAGATTTGATGGTGTTGCGTAAAGGGGTTATTTACGGCCGCCGTACGTTTGGCAACATCATCAAGTATATAAAAATGACTGCCAGTAGTAATTTTGGCAATATGTTTAGTATGCTTGGCGCAAGTGCTTTGCTGCCATTTTTACCCATGCTGCCAATACAAATACTAATAAACAACCTGCTGTATGACATTTCGCAAATATCCATCCCCTGGGATAGGATGGATGAAGATTATATAGAAAAACCACGTAAATGGGATGCCGGGGGTATTGGCAAGTTTATGATCTTTATAGGCCCCATAAGCTCTATTTTCGATTATGCCACTTTCGCGTTGTTGTGGTTTTTCTTTAAAGCCAATTCGCCGCAGCACCAGGGCTTTTTTCAAACAGGATGGTTTATCGAGAGCTTGCTTTCGCAAACGTTAATTGTGCATATGATACGCACCCGCAAAATACCTTTTATACAAAGCTGGGCCACTGCGCCGGTGTTGGCGTTAACCACTGCTATAATGGCTATAGCTATATTTCTGCCGTTCTCACCTTTGGCTTCGGCATTTAAATTAGAGCCAATGCCATTTATATTTTTCCCATGGTTGTTATCGATATTGGTAGCGTACTGTTTTTTAACGCAGTTAGTGAAGAACTGGTTTATAAACAAATTCCACCAATGGTTGTGAGGATTATTTTTGTAGAGACGCAATATTTTGGTAACTATATACAATTTTACACCTATAGAAAGGGGGTTACCATATAATGCGTAAACCTAATTCTTTTTGGTATGGGGCATCTTTAGCTGAAATAATTCTTTTTGCAGTTTTAGGCTGTCTTGTTGTAATTGTTTTATATGAACTGATAATTGCTTTGTTTGATTGTCCAATCTATACGTCATAATAGATACAACCATGCTAACCAATGCAAAAAACCCCACAACGCCTAAAATCCATGTTTGCCGCTTTGAATTGGCTGAAATAATATTATTGCTTGTAATTGTTGATTTGTTTAAATTTAGGTTTGATTGCACCAACCGGTAATTGTTTAAGTATTCAAGTCCACCTGAAGTTAATCTTGCCCTAACCTCCCAAAGACCTGAACCATCTTCATTTTGTCTGTGTTTCTCCAGCCTAATATGCTTACTTTCATGCATTTCATCAACAAAATGCGCTATCCTGTCGCTAATAACATCGGGAGGTTCATTAGGGTCTACGTTTGGTTGTTTTTTAAACCATTCATGTAGCAAGTGATCGACTTGAACCAATCTGTCTATTCCCCATTCCTCTAAATAATCCAATAATTTTAAATAATCATCCATAAAAAAGGCTACTGATTAGGCAGCTTAAATGTAAAGTATTTTATTTTGATAATTGGCTTACAAATTATACTTTTATAGACCTAAAAAGTATAATTTAAATAAACCAATCTTGCACGAATTCATCGATACATACGTTAAGTTGTTAATAGCTATGATTTCTTTTGTAATACCACTGATGGTTTTACTTCTGTCTGTGTTTAGCAAAGGATCGGGTGTAATAAAGAAAAAGTACGAACAAGAGCAAGAGCAACTGGAAGCAATAATAGCTTCACAATTAGCTAATATCGTTGATTATAGCACTATTGGGAAAACTATAAAGAAAAGTTCGCGGAGTTTAACGTGGTGTAAAATAAAAAATCAGTATAAATTAAAATTACTTAATCCAATACGACAACTTTGTAGGATTGTTATTTCGTTATTTTTGGCTCTTGTTTTGATAATGTTTGATATGATTATTAAGGATAAATATTTTCACCTGTATAGTCACTGGTCGTCAGTTACTTTAATTATTGGAAGTATTACTTGCTTAATTTACGGAATAATTTGTTTATTACAAGTCGGATGGATATCAATACACACGAAAACTATAATGGAATCAGAAACGAATTCCACAAAACTTGATAAAGAAATTACAAAATAATAAAAAATAAAGAATAATTTTACACTATGGCTTTTAGAGTAACCGAAATAATAAATGCCAACACTATAAAGATTTCTCCTCGATGGGCTTGGGAGGGGTATGCTGGAGAATTTATTAAGATTAAAAATTTTAAT
Source organism: Bacteroidota bacterium (assembly GCA_013288235.1). GTDB lineage: Bacteria > Bacteroidota > Bacteroidia > Sphingobacteriales > Sphingobacteriaceae > Mucilaginibacter. The sequence continues at coordinate 34,454 of JABDCF010000004.1, forward strand.
ACTACAAGTGTAGACGTGTCTAATTTTATAAAAACGAAATTATCTAATCTTTTACTTAATAAAGAAGTGGAATTAAAAAACCCAACTAATGCCACAAAAGGTGCAAATAACAACGATGAAATTACTGTAAATGTTTATTTAAATGGAGTAGATATTTCGGTTTATTTTCCTGAAATGCGTAGCGTTGCCTAATTTACAAGAATCACAATATCCTCTATAATTAGTTTGTTATCTTTATTTTTTCGGATTGTAATTAAGTGCTGTTTGAAGATTAGTGTTGAAATCAGATAACTTTTCCGGCTCGTTAAACATTTTTATCTGATTAGCATCTTTCTTTGCTTTCTCTAATAATTTTGGCTTAGGTAACACCATTTCAGGCTCTTTAAAGTCGATTTGTGTTTGACCCAATGATCTTGCAAATAAATCCTTAAACTCTTGCCATGAACGCGATAATTTAAGCATGGTAGTTATTGAAACTAATTGATTTCTTAATAACTCTTTCCCTCTTTTTTCATCTAAAGACTGAAATAGTTTTTTGGTGTACTTGCCATCTTTGTTTTTTGGCGTGTTCTCTTTAAGCCATTGAAACACGTCTTTTGGTAAGTAATTATAGACATATTGATTAGTATATTTACCTATTACTTGTGGCCGCTTAACGGTATTTGGATTGAAAGGCCAGTCTTTTAATCTGTATATATTTCTGTAAAAATCGGTTTGAAATTCTCTTTGCCATTCTAATATTACCGGAGAAACGCCGAATTCTTTAAGGCTTTTTACTATTTGTGTTTCTTCATCTGTATACCTATACCCGGTAATTTGTTCGACATATTTTAAAACCCCAAATTGAGAGAACCCCATAATTATGGCATATGCTCGTTTACCTGCATTAACCAATGCTTCGTTTTTAGGGTTGTCATTACCAGCTTTGACAAATACATCGCATATCAACGGCAACGCCGTAGCTTCTAATCCCGTTGATACCTTTTTACCAGTTGAGATATAAGGAACCGCGGCAGCTAATTTATCTACTAAATCAGCTGATATATAATTCTTTAACGCAGAATTTGACAAATAAGCGGGCAAAACCGCGGCACCTAATTTACGTTTCTCCCAATAAGACGCACTTCCTTTAAATCCAAAAGCGCTTGATAAGCTTCGTTCTGAAAAAACGTGGGTTCTATCTTCATCATCTAAAATTGAGGCGACCAGCTTAACGCCGTTAAAGGTGTCTTCACCAGTGCACAATGCCTTTGACAAATTTTTTAATTCTTCACTCATTTTGTAAGGTTATTATAGGTTAAACGATTGGTGCAATTAGCCAGTAAAGAATTGAAACGAATTAAGTCAGTTGTTTTACGGCTATTGTAACGAAATGTAAATTCATCTGCATATTTCTGAATGTGCTTTGCAGATATATTATGATAAATACCTATTACCATACGGTCAAAAAGTGAAAAACAGCCCTCAATGCTATTAGTGTAATAAACGCCTCTGCCATATTCTTTTTTGCTATGGTCAACTACTCCATGATGTGCAAATTCTTTGCCTACTGTAACGTAGGTGTTTGCTGTATCTGTCATTAACACACTTTCGGTATCAACATTAGCCCTTACTAAGTTAGGCACGAAATCAGTAGGTTTAACGGCCTGTAAACGCAATCTACTACCACGTTCCATTAAGCCTAAAACAACGGTTTTATTATTATGACGGTCTGCTTTATTTTCTAAAATCACTTTGCGTTTTTTATTGCTCATGTTTTTAACTTTCCCGCCAACTATAGTTTCATCAACTTCAACAATTACGCCTGAACCACCAAGTTTGTTATCGTTGTCAATTTCGGTTTCAGCGGCATCTATACCGAAGCAATTACGGATACGCTGTAACATGAACCAAGCTGTTTTTTGCGTAACATTTAAATCACGTCCTAATTGGAGAGAAGATATGCCTTTTTTGTGAGCGGTGACAAGGTAAATTGCAATAAACCAAGATTGTAATTCTATCTTTGTGTTATCAAATAGAGTAGCAGTACGAACGTTAAAATATTTACCTGTATTTTTGCATTTGTAGCCTCTTGCAGTAACGTAAACTTTAGAAGTTTCATCAAACGGACTTACTACGTTTCCGTTCCAGCGAAGTTGCTCTAAATGGTTAATACAAGTTTGTTCATCGGGAAATGCCTTGATTAACTCTCTTATTGATTTGAACTCTATATTTATCATTGCGTTTGAATTACAATACAAATATAGTAGTTATTTACACAAAAACAAATTTATTTTTAATTATTTAGTGTAAACTTGTATATAGTTATCAATATTTTGCGTCTCTACATTTTGAGCAATAATTGTATTTTTAACGATAGTTTTTTAGCAAGACTAATAGCGTGAAAAAAAGAGCCTTAACCTTAAATACTTTTCTAATAATATCGGTGTTAACGAGTCTTGCCGGATGCCAAAACAATACGGCCCAATCAACATCCGATACAGCAACATCCGCAAAAAAAGCAAAGGCTGAAAAAGCTATTTCTAATTCTAACTGCGATTCAACGGTAACTAATCAGGAATTTAGTTTTGATGCGTTAGCCCTCCAGGTTTTTAAAGCCGATACCAATAAAATTAAGTCATTGTTCATGAATCCTGTAGCTTTAAAAATGGCAAAAGATACGGATAAAAATAATGGAGGAGTGCGCTATTACCTGTATAATTTCACAGATGGAATAAATAAAATTACCCTATTTTATAATCATGGCTTTTACATAGAATACGCTGATATAAAAAACGATAAAGTTCAATTAAATAAAAAAGTTTCCATTGGCATGAACCAAGATGTTTTTCTGAAATTAATTAACGTAAAAAGCATTAATTGTGATACGATAACTGTACAAGACGATGAAATGACTTTCGAAAGTGTTTACATTTTTAAAAAAGCTAAACTAAGAGAAATAAGGATGGGGCAGACAGTGGAATAGCCACATCTTGTTAATCTCCCACAGGTAAATTACCCGATAAATTCATTGTTCGCCTTAATATTTCCGAGACGAAAAACATTCCGTCTCTACAAGCTATAATCATACTTTACAACAATATCGAGCTTGTTTAGCTTTGATAAGGCCAGGTTTACTTGTGTTTTTCTGATAGCAACCTGAATACTGCAATTATTATCAAATACCTGGTTAATGATGGTTAAATTATCATCTTTAATTATCTTCATTATGTCGTTCATCAACAGATAATCAAATTCAATAGTATAAATATCATCAACTGTCTTTTCAACGACAACTGCATGTTTTAACGCTTCTTCAGTTGCCGTTTTATAAGCATTTATCAATCCGGGAACGCCAAGCAACGTCCCGCCAAAATAGCGTACAACTATAATAGCAATATTAGTGAGATCGCGGGAAAGCAACACATTTAAAATAGGCCTGCCCGCTGTTCCGGACGGTTCGCCATCGTCATTTATCCGGAAAACTGAACGGTCGATACCCAACCGCAAAGCCCTGCAATGGTGGTTTGCTTTGGGATGTTCGGCTTTTAATTTTAAAAGATAGGCCTTTGCCTCATTTTCAGAATTTATTGGATACGCATAAGCCAAAAACTTGCTTCCCCTATCGCTGAATATTCCTTCGCTTGGTTTTTCAATAGTACGGTAAGTATCTTCAAAAAGCATCGGGACACCGTTATCTTACCCTTTTCCAATATTCTTCAACACGCTTGCCATTTGGTAATACGCCTTTTAAAACAAGTGTATCATTTCTAACTGCATAAAAATAATGGATAGGTATATTGGTGATCTTTGACGGCTGGCTGCAAAATGTTTCTGTATCAACACAAGTATCGCCTCTTAATGTGTAGTTACCGGTTTCGTATTTTTCATCCTTGTAGCCTTTTTCTACTACAAATGCTTCATAATGTGCGCCATCATATTTTCTTAGTAAGGCGTATTCCTTTGGTGCCGCTTCTTTTTTTCCGTTAAAGATATCGCCTGCATACTTCCAGGAGCCTTTTAGCGTGGGCTGTAGTTGAAAGGAATATAGAATAAACGAAGAGAGAACGATAAATATTAATTTCATAATGGCTGCAAACAATTTTTATTCCCAGGCTATCAAACCCAATTAATACCCTTTTTTAATAAAGATAAAGTTTTTTCTTCCTCTCCGCCAGGTTTCGGTTGATAATTATAAAGCCATTTGGCAGTTGGGGGCAAGCTCATTAAAATTGATTCAATGCGTCCATTGGTCTCTAATCCAAATTTAGTGCCGGCATCATAAACCAGGTTAAACTCGGCATAGCGGCTACGGCGCTGGTATTGCCATTGCTGCTCATCTCCGGCAAATGGTTTATCCCGGTTTCGTTTCACTAATTCAGTATAAATAGGGATAAATGAACGCCCTAATGTTTTCGAAAATTCAAAGATGGTTTCCCAGGTCAGGTCTTCACTTGCGGTTAAACGATCGTAAAATATGCCGCCTATCCCGCGGGTTTCATTACGGTGTTTTATAAAAAAATAATCGTCGGCCCATAATTTAAACCGGTGATAAAAGTCACGATAAAATGGATCGCAAACGGACTTTAAATAAGCATGAAAATACCTGGCGTCATCTTCAAAAACATAGTGCGGGGTAAGGTCGATCCCCCCGCCAAACCATCGTACAGGCTCCACGCCTGATCCAAATGATGATGGCATCTCAAAATACCGGATATTCATGTGGATGATGGGAACCATCGGGTGGTTAGGATGGATTACAATGGAAATACCAGTGGCGAAAAAATCATCCTGCTCAACTTTCAGGGCTTTCTTTACCGAATCAGGCAATTGGCCGTGAACCGCCGAAAAATTAACGCCGCCTTTTTCAAAAATATTCCCGTTTTGAATAACGCGGGTGCGCCCGCCACCGCCACCTTCCCGCTCCCATTTTTCTTCTTCAAAATGGGCTTTGCCATCAGTTAACTCAAGGGCAGCACATATTTCATCCTGTATTTGCTGGTAATCGGCAGTGATTTGTTCCTTACTTATCATCGGGGCAAAGGTAGTTGATTAGGTTGATTGGGCGAATGGTTGATCGGGTTAAAATATCGATCCTCAAAAACTACTACCTTAGTCAACTCAATAAACCTAATCAACTTATTCAACTAACTTCAACATAATTAAGGTCTTTACCAAATGTTTCTTTCAATTGACTTAATGACAACAGCGCTAATACAGTAAGTATAGCCATCATAATGTAGCCGCTATTTACCATTCCGTAGTGCGATACCAACGATTTGAAGCCGATAGTAATTAAAATAAGTGAACCGCGAACAAAATTTGGAACGGTTGTAGCAACCGTTGATCGTATATTGGTACCGAACTGCTCGGCGGCAATGGTGATAAACGTTGTCCAGTAACCAACAGCAAATCCCATAAAAGCGCATAACCATAAAAATTGCTGGCTTGTAAGGCCGGTTGACTGCAAATAAAGTACAACGCTGGCCGCCGAGAGCAGCAGAAAAATAACCATTGCCAACTTACGGGATTTAAAGAATTGCGATAAAAGGCCTGCAACAATCCCTCCAATGGCTATGCATATATAAGCGTATTGTAAGCCATCACCTGCATTCAATTTACCTGTGGCATGCAACGCCACCCCAAATTCGGGCTGTAATGAAATTAAGATGCCAACCACATACCAAAGTGGGGCCCCTATTAAAATACAGCACAAATATTTTTTAAACCTGCCCCAATTGTTAAACAGCATTAAAAAATTCCCTTTTGAAACCCCCGCTTGTTTAATATTTTTAAACATTCCCGATTCAAATGTTCCTATCCTAAGAAACAATAAGACAACTCCTAACCCTCCGCCAATAAAATAAGCTTCGCGCCATCCAAATTTTGAAATCCAGTTAGCAGCTACTACTCCCAAAAGGCCTATCGCCGCCACGATCATCGTACCATAGCCACGTTTTTCTTTGCTCAGGGTTTCACTAACCAGGGTTATTCCGGCGCCCAATTCGCCGGCAAGTCCTAAACCTGCAATAAAACGTACGATGGCATAGGTGTTAATATCATGCACAAAACCATTTGCAAAATTGGAAACTGAATATAATATGATAGAGCCGAAAAGCACTTTTAAACGTCCTAATTTATCTCCCAGTACGCCCCATAAAATACCTCCGAGCAAAAGGCCGAACATTTGCCAGTTAAAGATGTCGGTACCAACAGATAATACATCCGCCGGTTTTACACCGATATCGGCAAGGCTTTTTCTCCTTACAATCAGGAAAATTAGCAGGTCATAAATATCAACGAAGTAGCCCAAAGACGCCACCAGTACCAGCAAAACTGCATTCCTGGTAATTTTTGCCGAAGTATCAGCTGTCATAATTGTAATAATTGGTTATATAGTCCAGATAAACAATGAATTGTATATCCTTATCTTGTTTAATTGGTATAAAGAGACGCAGTATTTCGTCATTTCAAATTTTTCTCCACAAAAAAACCCCTGTGCTGGCAGAGGTCCCTAAGAGATTAATCTTTTAAATTATGCTTTTTTTACATTTACTGCCTGTAATCCTTTTCTGCCTTCTTCTACGTCGTATGTAACGCTATCGTTATCTTTAATGGCGTTTACGCCGCCTTGTACATCTTTAAAGTGTACAAAAAGATCCTTACCATCGTCGGTAACAATAAAACCATAACCTTTTTGTGTGTTAAACCATTTTACTTTTCCAGTTTTCATAAATATTATAATTGTTGTATAAAAAAATTGTGTTACAGATTAAAAAACTATGCTGAAAACTGAAAAAATACCAACTTTTACAGTTTGGCATAGAAAAACCAATCTGTTCAAATATATAAAATATATTAATAACCAAATAAAATTATTTATTTGGTTGCGGAGTTAATCGTAAATAGGGTTTAACCTGTGTAAAACCTTTCGGAAATTTCGCCGGGATGTCTTCTGTTTTAATTGCAGGCACCACTACAACATCTTCGCCGTCCTTCCAGTCGGCCGGGGTTGCTACGCTGTAATTAGCCGTTAACTGTAGTGAATCTATGACCCTTAATATTTCCTGGAAGTTTCTCCCTGTTGAGGCAGGGTAGGTAATAGTAAGCTTGATCGTTTTATCGGGCGCAATAACAAATAACGACCTTACAGTTGCTGTTAAAGATGCATTCGGGTGGATCATGTCATAAGCGAGCGCAATTTCCCGGTTCTCATCCCCTATTATCGGGAAATTAACCTCAACATTTTGTGTTTCATTAATGTCGCTTATCCAGCCTTTATGCGACTCAACTGAATCAACGCTTAATGCAATAACTTTCACGTTGCGTTTGTCAAATTCACTTTTCAACGACGCTGTTTTCCCTAATTCTGTGGTGCATACCGGTGTATAATCGGCAGGGTGCGAAAATAATACACCCCAGCTATCGCCCAGGTATTCATAAAAATCAATTTCACCTTCTGATGTTTTTGCTTTGAAATTTGGAGCTTTATCTCCCAACCGTAAACTCATAACTTTATAATTTATCTGTTTAAATAATATACTAAGTTAGGTGGATTGTTTTATTAAGCAATAGTGATTTGAAAAAATATCTATTAATTACATGGGAATTATATAATTTATAATTAACAATTATTTCCAATGCGGAAGTCGGAATGCCGATTGCGGAATTATTTTGAAGGATTTTTCTAAGCACTTCCTTGTTAATGGCAGGAGGTTATCCCTGTAGTGCATGTTTTCCCATGCAGAATCAAACAAAAATTCCGCAATCGGCATTCCGACTTCCGAAATCCCCCGAACATTCTGCTAAAAAGTTTGTTGAACTTTTTAATATGGAACGACATACCTATAACACCGGCATAATTGGCAACTGCGCTTTTTTGGCCCATATAAATAAAAATACCAATGTAGATTGGCTTTGCTGGCCCCGATTTGACAGTACGTTTATTTTCGGTGGCCTGCTTGATAGCAAAAAAGGCGGCGCATTTTCAATTTTGCCCCTTGAAGATTATACATCACATCAATATTACCTTGAAAACACCAATGTACTGATCACTGAGATCACCGCAAAAAGCGGCAGCAGTTACCGGATAACCGATTTTGCCCCACGTTATTTTGAGCACCAGCGTTATTATAAGCCGCTGATGCTGATTCGTAAAATTGAACCACTCGAGGGTACACCGCAAATTGTTGTTAAGTGTGAGCCTGTTTCTGACTATGGCAACACTAAACTGCATGTAAACCGCGGCAGCAACCACATTCAATTTTTGGGAGGTGATGAAAACATGCGGCTCACAACCAATATACCAATTAGCTATGTTTTTGATGAACAGCCCTTTGTGTTGAATGATAGCCGCTACCTGGTACTAACCTATGGCGAACCCCTTGAAGCGCCTTTAATAAGCACGGCCGAGCGTTTTTTGCGCGAAACCATTCAATACTGGCGCACCTGGATAAAGCACTCATCCATAGCTACTTATTACCAGCCGTTTGTGATACGGTCGGCGCTGGCATTAAAAATCCACCAGTTTGAAGATACTGGTGCTATAATTGCAGCAAGTACCACCAGTTTGCCTGAGTCGCCGGGAAGTGGCCGCAACTGGGATTACCGCTATTGCTGGCTGCGCGACACTTACTATGTAATTACAGCGCTCAATCACATCGGCCATTTTGAAGAAATGGAAAAATATTTTGGCTACGTGGCCGACATCTCGTTCAATGAAAAAGACAGGTACCAGCCACTATACGGCGTTACCGGTAATAAAATACTTACCGAAGACATACTAACCGAACTGGAAGGCTATATGGGTAACCAACCGGTACGGGTTGGCAACCAGGCTTATGAGCATATCCAAAACGATATTTACGGGCAGGTAATGATCTCGCTTCTGCCTCTTTATACCGACCATAGGTTTATATTTTCAGAAAGGAAGGATTCGATAAGATGGATAGATTTCCTGCTGAATAAAATAGAGCGTACTATTGATGAGAAAGACGCCGGCATATGGGAATTCCGGAATATGGCTGATATACACTGCTATAGTAACCTGTTTCAGTGGGCGGGTGCGTCGGCGGCAGAAAAGATGGCGCGTACCATTGATAATCAGAAGTTGGTTAAAAAGGCACTATCATTAAAAAAACGGGCAGCCAAACATATCGAAAGCTGCTATGACCCGGTGAGGAAAGTTTACACAAATGCGGCGGGCGGTACCAATCTTGATGCCAGCACACTACAGCTGATCATGATGAATTACCTTGACCCTGCGTCAGAACGTGCCAAAAACCATTTAAATGCATTGGAGAAAGAACTAAGAACACCAAACGGCTTATTTTACAGGTATTTATATAAAGATGATTTTGGCAAGCCTAAAACCACCTTCCTGATATGCGCATTTTGGTACGTTGAGGCGCTGGCCAGCGTAGGCCGGATAGAGGATGCACAACACGAATTTGCAAACCTGCTGCAATATTCAAACCATTTATTGCTTTTCAGCGAAGATGTGGATGAAAATGATGGCAGCCAATGGGGTAATTTCCCGCAAGCATATAGTCATGTGGGATTGATGAATGCAGCTTACCGGATTGCGATGAAATTAGACAGGCCGGTATTTTTGTGAGCCAAGAATCAAGAGCCATAAATCAAGACAAAAGTGGCTCCCGGTTCTTGATCCTTGAATCCTGGCTCCGTGTAAACCCCGTGAGCAGTTTACGCACTTCAGCCGGGTTGCGTAAATAAAACTTTGCTGCGGAAAAGTTGCTGCCTACTTTTACACTTATAGCGCCATCAGGCAATGCCTTAAATAAGTCCTCATCCGTATAATCATCGCCAAAGGCTATAATGAAATCATAGTCATTTTTATCAATGAGGGTTAACGCTGCCTTTCCTTTATTTATTTCTACATTTTTTATCTCAAGCACTTTATCACCCGACAAAAGCTGGAGGCCCTTATCGCTGGCTAAGTATTTTAAGTTGTTCATCAGCTCGTTTGCGCGCAGTTCGCCGAGGCCTTTTTGAGCGTTGCGGTAGTGCCACACCAGTGAGTAGCTTTTCTCTTCGATAAACGACCCGGGGGTGCGATCTACATAAGTTTCCAGTAAAGGATAAATATCATGTTTCCAATTATCGGTTAGCCCGCTGATTTTATGCCAGGTCGTATTTTCTTGCTTAAACCACGAACCATGTTCAGCAATGAGATAAAGCTTACTATCATCAAACCATTCGCTTAAGTTTTCGTGTTTACGGCCACTTATCAATACAACTTCATTGGCCGGATCGCTTGTGAGCTCTTTTAACAGATCGTATAACTCCTGGTCTGGCGATGCCTGTTGGATATTTGACCTGAATCCTACCAATGTGCCGTCATAATCTAAAAATATGATACGCTTATTCGTATTATGGTAGCGGTTTATTATCGATTGCTCCGTGGCTCCGCTTACGTGCCTGGTTTGCATTGATCGTTGTAATTGTTTAACCTCTTTCAGCTTATCCATAAATATCTTCACCCAATGCGATACGTTAAACTTTGCAACAATTTGCCGCATGGCACGCATCCGTACCTGCTGCTCATCCAATGGCATATTAACCGCTGTTATAATGGCATTGCAGACTTCTTCGGCATTATTGGGGTTTACAATAAGCGCATCGATCAACTCTTTTGATGCACCGGCCATCTCACTTAAAATTAAAACACCGTCATCGTTTATCCGGCTGGCTACAAACTCCTTACTTACCAGGTTCATACCATCGCGCATCGGGGTAACCAGGCAAACATCAGCAACACTGTACATAGCCGACAGTATTTCAATAGGGATTGAGCGATAGTAATAGTTTATAGGGTTCCATTCAATGGTACGGTATATGGAATTGATATTCCCCACCCTTTTGTCTATCTCATCTCTTAAGTGCGCATACTGTGGTACCGAGTCCCTTGAAGGTACCACAATCATATAAAGCGCTATTTTGCCCTTATATTCCGGATACTGCTGTAACAAAAGCTCAAATGCCTGCAATCGCTGTAATATACCTTTGCTATAGTCAAGCCGGTCGATAGAGATAATTAGCTTGCAATCTTTAAAGTTATCTTTGATCAACTCAGCCTGGACTTTTACAGCATTTTTAAGCGGTAGTGCCGCGTATTTTTTATCATCGATACCCATCGGGAAAGATTCAATAACAACCGACCTTTCATCGTATGTAATAACGTTTGCCGACGCGGTTACAGGCAATAACCTTGCAGCAGTATTTAAGAAGTGCTTTACATCATCAAAAGTATGGAAGCCAATAAGATCTGCGCCGAATATGCCTTTAAGCAATTCATCGCGCCAGGGAATAAGCCTGAACATCTCATACGAGGGGAAAGGGATATGCTGAAAAAAGCCAATGGAGACATCGGGCATACAGTTTCTGACCATACCGGGCACCAGTAGCAACTGATAGTCGTGTATCCATATTACATCTCCCGGCTCCGCAACTTTTAATATGGCATCTTTAAATTTATTGTTCACTGCCCTGTAGCAATCCCAGTTTGATTTTTTATAATAGGCATAGGTTGAGGAATAATAATGAAAAACCGGCCATAGCACATCATTCGAAAAACCTTCATAATATTCATTGATCTCTTCCTGCGATAAAAATACAGGTTGTAGTTTTAGTTCGGAAAGTTGGTTAATAACCTTGTCCCTGTCTTCGCCTTCCGTAATCTCAATCCCCGGCCAGCCGATCCATAAATTATTTCCTTTTTTATAGATCGACCCCAAGCCGGTGGCCAAGCCTCCCTCGCTTGGCGACAAGGTATATTCATCTTCATTTTTTGATATTTTTACAGGCAGCCTGTTTGAAACAATTATTGTTTTAGACATAACGGATATATAGAAGCACAAATAATTAGTGCCTCATTAAAAAGGTTTATCCTATACAGTTTGTTTTAAAATGAATAAAAAAAGCCCCTGGTCCGAAAACCAGGGGCTTGTAACTGAATGAAATAAAATTTGGAAGGTTATTTTACTTGTTTAAAAAACTCGATGTCTCCTGAACCTGTTACCCTAACCAAAACTTCATGTCTGTCGTTTTTCAGGTCAACAAAGTACGATGTAGCGTCAATGTCCCTGTTCAAAGCCTCATTGGCCTGGTAAACAATAACATTACCTGCTGCATAGCCTTTGTATTCATCAGCTATCAGTTTTTGTGATTTAGCAGGGATGGCATTATAGCCAATAACCTGGGTAGTCCCTAAGAAATCACCTGCAGGGGTATAAAATGCGGTTTTCTTTACGCCATCAATGATGAAATCGGCTTTCTGGCAATTTTTTGTTTCAGTCCATACTACATTTTGTGCATTTGCAAAATCAGCAGTAAACTCTTGTTGTACGGCATATGAAACATTAACAGCAGTTTCAGTAACCTTTTTACCACCGTCGGCAGCAAATACATTAACGCTGAACAAAGCAGCGGTTGCGATTGTTAAAAATATCTTTTTCATGGTTGTTTTAAATTTTAAATCCGCAACAAAAGTATGATAAATTTATTAAAGCAGAAATTATTAAGATATTTTTATGAATATTTTATAATTTAAGTGGTTTTAAGGTGATAATTTTAAATTTTCACAAATCACTTAGTGTATTTTTTACAATATGTCAATGAAAAAATGGCCATAAAACTGCATTCACATTAAATAAATGGCTTTTTTACTTTAAATTAACGTTGAAATTATCATTTAAATGTCATTAAAACATTTATGAAGAGATGGAGTCGTTTGAAAGTTGAAAAGTTGTAAGGTTAAAACGTTAAAAGTAAATTTTCCACTTCGCTATTAAATATGCAAAGCCAACTTTACAACCTTCCAACATTACAACACCCCCTCAACCATTGTCAGCAAAGCCGGGGTACAGGGTCATGCCTCCATCCATAAATATAGTGGTGCCTGTAATGTAATCAGCTTCATCGGATGCCAGCCAGGTAGCCAGTTTGCCAATATCATCCGGTTCGCCTATGCGGTTATAAGGGATAAGAGTAAGTAATTTAGTTAACGCTTCGGGCGTATCCCAGGCTGATTTATTTATCGGTGTTTGTATGGCGCCCGGGCCTATGGCAACTACGCGTATTTTATGCGGCGCCAGTTCCTGTGCTATGCTTTTCATAAACATATTAATACCGCCTTTGCTCGTTGCATAGTTTACATGGCCTGCCCATGGAATCACCTCGTGTACGCTGCTCATGCAAATTATTTTACCCGCTGCTTTGCTCCTTTCAGGTATTACGCCTCTTTTTATAAATTCTTTAGCGGCTTCACGTGCACATAAAAACTGGCCGGTAAGATTTATGCTGATGACGGTATTCCATTGCTCCAAAGTCATATCCACAAAACGCGAATCCCTTTGCAGGCCGGCATTATTTACCAATATATCAATAGTGCCGTATTGTTGATACATTTCAGCAAACATGGCAAGCACGTCATCTTCTTTACTTATATCCGCGTGGATGGCATAAGCTGTTCCGCCAGCTGCGGTTATTTCGTCAACTGTTTGTTCAGCAACTTCATGCGCATCCACATGGTTAATAATTACGTTAGCACCTGCCGCAGCAAGCGCCAAAGCTACGCCTTTGCCTATACCGCTATCTGCGCCCGTTACTAACGCCGATTGTCCTTTTAATGATGTTGAGTTCATAGGTGTTTATGTCTTTTTTAGTTGACGCAATTTACCTTATAAGCTCAATAAATTGAAGCTGTTATGCAAAATCATTTCAACATGTCTTAAAAACATAGCATGAGACGGGATACGAAGGCCACAGCGCATCAACGGAGGGCACATTGGAACAGGTATCGCCCGGCTTTGATATCCTTACCAAACCTAAACGGTTATTTTACGGTCTCGGGCAATGTTTTTCCAATCTCCGTTCGTTTTATTACTCTCAATGGCAATTACCCGTTCATATAAGGCTATTGTGGGGCATATATGGTATGGCAGCCCATAAAACACATCACCTACCTTGTACTTATGATTTTTGCCTGCATCAGCTACCAAATGCTCTTCACTTTGACTAGTCATTATCAGCTCCGGCGCGTTTAAAAAATAAACACGTTTGCTCAGTTCATTTTCAGCCGCTATAGATTTATGGCCGAGATCCAGGCATATTTTGGTTTCATCAGGCAAAGATATTATCCTGCTTACCACCAAAGCAGCAGTTAAAAATGGCTGTTCAGCTAACATGGTTTGATAACCTTTGTCCCAATAAACAAAAGTGCCCGGACTGCATTCAATTTTATTCCGTTTAGCATGGATAGGGAATGTTGGTGAACCACCAGCTACGATCACAGGTTCGTGATAACCTAAATGCACCAGGTTTGCCTGTAATTTACTTACCGGGGCAAAACACTCATTACACTCATCAGTACGGACATTAAAGTCGGCATCGTGAAGGTGGCCGTCATATGCGTGCAAACCTACCGGTTTTATGCCAGGTAGCAGGTCGCAATCAACATAAAGCTGTAACGCAGCTTTTCCGGGCGCTATCCCTGTCCGATCCTGGCCAATATTCAGGTCGATATATACCTTTGTAATTATCTTATTTTTTACCGCGGTCGCAGATATTTCAACAGCCGCACTTATGTTATCGACAAGGCAAGAAAATTTAGTTTCCGGATAAGTTATTATCAACTTTACAAACCGTTTTAGCTTAGGCCCTATAGGTTGGTAAGCAAGCAAAACATCGGGCGCTTTGCATATTGCCAACATCTCTGCTTCAGCAATTGTGGCGCATTTAAACTTATGGATACCCGCCTCGAGCATTAATAGTACAACCTCTTTGCTTTTATAAGTTTTAGCATGGGGCCGCAACCGGGAAACGTCATCTATCATACTTTTCAGTATTTTGATGTTTTGTTTTACCCTATCGGGATAAACCACTAATGCAGGCGTATCTAAGCTTTCAATATCGTTGATATTGTACCAATCGTTTGCTGTCATCTAATTATACTTAAGAATTTTACAACCATTTAGCGAACTTATTACAGCTACTGCTGTTAGCTATTCGCTAAACACAAATTTCCTGTTTTTAACTTAGCTATCGCAAGAAAAAACATTAAACAGGAAAGTAAAGACATTATTTCCTACATTTATACTTTAATACAAAAACTAAATTTATGGACATCCAAATTTCAACAATCAAGCTTTATCAAATAATTAAAGATAAAACTGATGATAAGACTGCTGAAGATGTTGTTAATGCGCTCCAGGCTACAATTAAAGAAGAAGTAAAAATTGAGGCTACCAATCAAATAAAAGATCTGAAAATAGATATTATTGACAGAATAGGAAGCGCAAAAATTCAAACTATCCTTTGGGTTGTTGGAGTTGGGGTATTACAATTGGTTGCCCGTTATTTTCTCAAATAAAAACTACTCTGGTCACCTTATACACAATATATTTCCTAAAACAACTCAAACAAAGCCTCTATCTCGACAGGTATATTATCAGGCAACGAGCCCATGCCAACGGCACTGCGTACCCCTATCCCGTTATCTTCGCCCCAAACTTTTGCAAATAATTCACTGCAACCATTAATAATAAAAGGGTGTTTTTCAAAATCGGGCGTACAGTTAACCATGCCCAAAACCTTTATTACCCGTTTCACTTTATCAAAGCTACCCAGATTAGCTTTTATAGTTGCCAATATGGCCAAACCCACCTGGCGGGCGGCCAGCTTTCCTTCCTCCGGTGTTATTTTTTCGCCAATGCGGCCAATTATAAGTGTGCCATCATCCTGAACAGTGCCGTGGCCCGATACATACAGATATTTCCCATCTATTAAACAGGGTTTGTAAACACCCAACGGCTTTGGTGCCGGAGGTAAGTTGAGCCCTAATGCAGCAAAATTTTGATCAGCAGTATTCATTTTATAAAACAATGTTGTAAACGCAAAACTAAAATAAAAAGCCGGGTATCTCACGCCCGGCTTTACCTTTTAAATCAAAAAATCAACTATATCAAAATTTAAGGGTCACAGTTTATTGCTATGATGTAACCAATGTATTTCTCGTTTTTAATGAAACTCTGGGTAATGCAAACCATAACGCCAGTATAGCGCCATAGCTCCCCCCTCTTTCTATCCATTCAAATAATTCCCAGTGAGGGTAAAAAAGCTCTGTCCCTATCTTCCATATAAAAAAAGCAAATATTAATGGGCGAAGCGGGCGGATAATTACTGTACACGCGGCTACGATCTCAAATATCCCAACCATATGCGCAACTAACGCCGGGTTTGAAAAACCAATGGAGGCGTACTGCCCCATAATCCCCTTCTTTTCGATCAGGTTAAGCCATCCATGACCAAAAAGCAACAGAAAAACCACCGCTTTTAAACAATTAATAACTTTTTCGAGTATTTCCGTCTTAATAGTACTATTTGGCTTCAGAAGCCTGAAAAACCTTTTAAATTCTTTTTCACTATTGCTACTTAAAATGAGCAATGCCAATGGCGCGCCGAAATTACCGGCGCGCTCAATAAATTCGGCAAAAGGTTCGCCAGACATTGGCCTTAGAAAGGCAGTGACCGCACCCCATATCACAAGCCACCATGTAATTGCTCGTGTAGGGTATATCAACAATGATAATCCCATTAATATATCAACGGTGCCTACTACAGGCATAAGTGAATATGCCGTATTATGCGCTATACCAAAAACGGCAAAATAGTTGCACCATATTTGTTTGGTAATTATACCAAACGAGCCATGCCCAATAAAACACATTGCGGCTGCAAAACGCAATGTGTAATATATTTTTCTATCGTTCTGTAACATGATATTAATTCATTCGACTATATTACAAACTTTTACTAAAATTTAACGGTCACGCCCACGTTTACAACGTAATCAGCAAAAGCTGCATCTCCATGGGTATAAACACCGGTAATCTCTGTTGTCCTTTCATCAGGTACGCTTTGCGTGCGGTCGCGGATAACAGCAATAGGCACATAAGCATAAAAGGCTATGTTTTTAAAGCCGTAGGTCACCCCTGGCTCAAGAGATAAAATATAACCAGGCCTCCTAAAGCCATCACTGCCGCCCATAATATCACGTACAGGTAAACAGTCGTCACGCACGCCTAATGAGAAGCTGAATTTTTTAACCGCCAAACTCGCGCCCGCCCTTACCAGGTATTGATCGGGCACACTATTTACGTTGCTTGTTTCGGCAAGCTTGGCTGCGCTTGGCGTTGCTGCAGAAGTTAAAGTCCCATTTACATCGGTAGGGTTGCTCAGGTAAAAAAAGTTACCATAAAAGCCAAAACTATGCGTGAAGTTATAATATGCGTTTACATCCAGAGAAACACCAGTACCGCCTGAACCAAGCTGTATAGACTGGTCAACAGGCTGAAGCGTCCTTACACCGGTTGCGCCGTTAAGGAAATAATCCTGAACATTATCATTGCCGGTGGCAAATGTTATGCCCATACCAACCTGGATGTTTCCTTTCGTTGCTTTTTTAGGGTCAAATAACCAATATAATGCGGTGGCACTCATATCGCCGATACCGGCAGAATGTGTACTAAACCTTGTACCACTGCTTACCTGCGACCGGCTATTATCGGCAAATGGCAGATCAACTGATAGCGACCAGCGATTATTAAACACACGGGTAAATGTGTTATCCATCTGAACGACTTTGTTTATTACGTTATTGTGTAATGCTATACGCTGAAATTGTTCCTGCTTACCTATAAAATGCCTGAATGATTTATAATAACGGTCGTTATCATTATATAACCAATACCCGTTTGTTGATGTGCTGTCCGGGTGTTCGTTCATTTCGCATATGCCGCCTGTACTCCTAATGGCAACGCATCCCTGTGCAAAAGTTTTTGCTTGCGTAAGTAAAATAAATAAGCAAATTGTTAAAATCGATTTTAAAACTGTTTTCATAATTGGGTTTTACTGTGAATTATTGTGGGTGAATTGTTGTTTATTTATTATTTTTTTAAATCCGATCCCGATAGCTATCGGGACGAAATTCAGAAATCCGAAATATCCTCAGTTTCCGGCTCCATCAGACTGGGCCCTTATTATGGCATACTGGCCAACTTTATTCCCGGTTACCAGGCCAACTTCCACGTCACTGCGGTAATGTATGCCGCCATACAAACGCGACAATGCTGCCTGGTTAGCCAAATCTGTAAACTTGGTACCCCTGTCTGGCAACAAATAAGTTAACACGGTTGCGGCAGCACCACTGAAGTTTGAATGCCCTGATGTGTACGATGGAAAATTTGGAATACCTGTTAAGGTTTTTATCTCAGGATTTGCCTGCGTAGGCCGCTCATTAAAGTAAAAATACTTGGTGTCCCAACAGCAAATAGCCACGTCCATTTCGGCCATATTTAACAAGGCTAAATTGCGGGCCCAGCGTACTTCGCTGTAATTCTGTTTTACAAATTCGTCGGCCGCAATGGCATTCCAGTGCCCGGTTGGCGTATAAGTTCCAACCCCGTCTGCCCAAAACTCAACCTGTGCCTGGTTGGCACGTGTTGGGTGCTGGCTATACGAAAGCACTTCTGCCTCTTCTTGTTTAAATGCCTCAGAGCCTGCCAAATTCGGCGGGCCGGGGCGCAATGCAACTACTGTAAGTGTATCAAACAAAAACGGCAGCACTTTGCTAAATAAAGGCAGCATAGGTGGCCTGGATGGCGATTCGAGGCTTGTCCAGAATTGGTCTCCTCTCGAAGTTGCATTTGCCTGAAGCGATAACCACTCGGCCGGTGTACCGATAGCTTTACCAGCCCTGTCGCCACGGGCCCGTGTTGCAAAAACATCAGCAACCTGTATGCCCAATGATTGGCCGGCAGTTAATTCGCCCCGTACATTGGCCCCTGCCATAATGCGGTATTGCATTTCTTCTGCAGCCTTTTGCTCTATATAAGCTATCTCTGTAGGAAACAATAACTTCATTATCTCAACGGTAGCGCCAGCAACTACAGCATCCTCGCTTGGATATGATGGCAGCGTAGATTTTGGTATCAGGGCCTGTACAGCTGCATCATTGGTATAAGGTGCTGTGCGGTTGTATAATTTTTTAAAGTGGTAAGCTGCTATAAGTGCGTCATACTGCGCTGCACTAACATAGGCATAAGCACGCGCCGCGTAAGGCGGGTTTGAGAAAGGGAACTGCGGGTATGCAAATGGGTTAGTTGAGCTTGGCGCAGGGTAAGATCCGTCGGCGTTTTGATAAGGCGGCAGGTTATGTTTGGCCACCAGGTCACGTAAAATTTCGTTCCAGCGCAGTACTGCGCCTGCACTCCAATAACTAATGATCGCTTTCTCATCGCTTGTTAAACTGCTTTGATAACCTTTTATCTCCTCCAGGTCGGCCGTATAAGCAGGCGAACCGATGGCATCAGGGGCGGCAACCGTAAACGCAGATGCGGTTGTAATTAATACTGGTTTCCAGGTATCTGCATTTAAATCAATATTCGAAGGGGCAAGGGCAGGATATAAAGTTGTACGGTCAATAACTGCTTTATTGCACGACCCTAAAAAAAATACACCCGTTAAAATAACCAGTTGTATGAAGTATCTATATCTTTTCATAATTAAATTATTTAGTTTTTTTCGAAAAATCAAGTATGTAAAGGAAGCCACCGAACACAGTGGTGCTTTGGCCAACATTCCTGCCTGCTAAAACATAATTACCACCTGCAGTAAGTTCCAGGCCAGTAACTGATTCAAAGCTGTATTTAAATAATGCGCCGGCAGTGGTCATATTCATAGTGTTGCTTGGGAAAGGCATGTCGTTTTTCCTTATATCAAAACCGCCTAATGTTGTAGTTTGGGTGAAGATGGCTTCGGCATTAAACTTAAGGCTGCGGTACCCTGAGCTAATAAGGATATTGTTTTGATTGGGCATATATACCTTATTACTATATATCAGTTGAGTAGTGTAATAAGAATTCTGGTCGATTGTGATATCGCTTCGTTGTATATACTGGCCGGCTGCAGCTATAAAAAAGCGCCCGGTTTGATAATTGGCCAGCGCTCTGATCGACGCGGTTTCGCTGTGTAAACCTATAGATACCGGCAAAAAATTGGGTTCGTAGTTGGTTAGCGGTATTGATGCAGCGCCGATAGCATCAACCGTGAATATGCCCTTACCAATCTCTGTTTGAAAAGCAACCCATTTTAAGGCAACCGAGAGGTCTTGAATACCGCTCTGCCCTTTAAGTGTCCCTGCGGAGGCATTGGTAGTAACATAAGGCGCCGAAGCGAAAATATCCAACTTATTGGTGATCCCGTAAACTGCGCCGACACCATACATGTTGGTGGTCACCTTCCCGATATTTGCATTATCGCGCTTAAAGGTACCCTCCCAGTAATTGGTCCAGCTATTTGTCGTGTACATTCCGCCAACGCATAAATAATTCTTGGGGATCATCAGTGCATCCGCTTCCGTTTGGGCGCGGGCTATTTTTGAAAAGGCAATTAAACAGCATACAGCCATACAATACCTATAAAAGCATAGGTGTAAAGATTTCATCATAATCTTTTGTTAAAACAGTAAATAAAAATGGTTTGAGAAATACACTGACACAATCGGCTACGAATACTTAAAAAAGCATTATAAGCCATAGATTGTCATCAGCCCGAATAGACAATGCCTTTAAACGTCAGCAATTACAATAGATAAAATAAGTTCCATTCAAATGCAAATTGCAATGGCACATATTTACGCTATAAAAAATTGCAGCACAGCCTTAATTTAAATAGTAAAGCGCGTAACAGTTTTTAAGCAATGTTAGGCTACGAAATTGGGTGGTTTACCCGGGGATTCAATGAAGGGATTAATCAACTGGAAAGATAACATGGCATTATTCTTTTTAACAGAAATACCGACTACGGCATAGCTATATTTAAAAGTTTGTAAATTATACTCACTTAAAGTATTAACTTTTTTAGATACCGGCGCCTGCCCTTTTTTACTTACCGGAACGTCGCTGATCTCCTTTACTGTGATAACGTTTGCAGACACCAGGCGTGTTTTATCTGTATTTTGAAGACAGATAAAATACATAGTATCACGTGTCATTTTAAGCCTTACATAATTGTAGTAGGCATCTTTTAACTGAATTTGACCAACAATTTCCTCATACTCTGTCCAATCCGAAATGGTGGGCATATTAACAGGTATTTTTAACTCGATAAGCTTGGTTTTATCAATTTTATTTTCAAATATCTGCTTTACCATTTGGGTATCCGCCTGGTTAATATAATATTGAAAAAACAGGCTATACCCTCCTATGTAAAACAGGTGGATTGTTAAAAATCCGATGGCAAAAAACCGTTTCAATTAATCAGGTATTGGTACAGGGTTATTTCAATGTCGTAAATGTATAGAATAATTTTATTACGACGTATCATTTTTTTTACAATTGATAGCAAAAATGTTAAAATTCTTTAGAATAATTCTATTTAACGGCCATTTTTGAGTTTACAGATGCTTAAAATCAACAATAGGTATATTTGTATTGGATAGGAATTGGTTGATTGGGTTTGATTAAGTTGATTAGGTGAATGGTTAGTTAAAAATTAATTATTTAACAACTACCCCACGAACCTACACACCGTTCAATCACTCAACTTAATCAACCCCAATCAACCACTCACTTAATCAACCAATATGAACGATTTTATCGCCGCCCGGTCGCAAATGGCCATATCGCTGGGTTTTCATATCATATACTCATGTATTGGCATGGTTATGCCGCTTTTTATGGCCGTGTCCCATTATAAATGGATAAAAACCGGGGATACCGTTTATAAAAATATTACCCAGGCCTGGAGCAAAGGCGTGGCTATATTTTTTGCCACAGGAGCAGTATCAGGCACCATATTATCATTTGAGTTGGGCCTCCTTTGGCCAAAGTTCATGGAACATGCCGGGCCCATATTCGGAATGCCATTTTCTTTAGAGGGTGTGGCCTTTTTTATTGAGGCCATAGCATTGGGATTTTTCCTATACGGATGGGGCAAGTTTAACAAATGGTTCCACTGGGGCACAGGCGTTTTGGTTGGCGTAAGCGGAATAGCATCTGGTATATTGGTTGTATCGGCAAATTCATGGATGAATAATCCTTCAGGGTTTGACTATGTAAACGGCCAGTACCTTAATGTCGACCCGATAAAAGCCATGTTTAATGGCTCGTGGTTTTCCGAAGCCTTGCATATGACGCTTGCTGCATTTTCAGCAACGGGGTTTGCTGTTGTGGGGATACACGCTTTAATGATTGCCCGCAAAAAGAATGTCCTATTTCATACCAAAGCATTTAAAATAGCTATAGTTTTTGGTGCTGTAGCCGCTATTTTACAACCCTTTAGCGGCGATATATCTGCAAAAAATGCGGCAAAAGTGCAGCCTGCTAAATTGGCTGCAATGGAATCATATTTTCATACACAGCCTTATTCGCCGTTGGTTATTGGCGGTATACCCGATACTTTAAACAAAAAAGTTAACGATGGCATTGAAATACCCGGCCTGTTAAGCTTTTTGGTGAACGATAATTTTAAACAGCCCGTTAACGCGCTCGATAAAATACCAACAAAAAACCAACCGCCAATAACAGTTACACACCTGGCTTTTGAATTAATGATAGCTATTGGTTCGGCCATGATGCTGATCGGTCTGCTATATTTTATTGCGATATGGAAAAAAAGAAGCTGGCTGTCAAAAAAATGGTTCCTCAACCTGTTTATTTTGGCAACCCCGTTTGGCTTTATAGCCGTTGAGGCCGGCTGGACGGTTACCGAAGTTGGCCGGCAGCCATGGATAATACAGGGAATTATGCGCACCAGCGAAGCAGTTACCCCTATGCCGGGCATACATTATACTTTTTATCTTTTCACGGCTATCTATTTTATATTGAGCATAGCTGTTATATTTTTATTAAGCAGGCAGATAAAAATGGTGCCTGAATTGTACGACCGTAAAGCTTAAAATTATGCTGTATATCGTTATCACATTTTTGTTTTTGGCCATCGTACTATACTTCCTTTTAGGCGGGGCCGACTTTGGCGCTGGGATAATTGAGCTGTTTACCTCGCATAAAAACAAATCGCGTACGCGCAAAACCATGTACCAGGCCATCGGCCCTGTGTGGGAAGCAAACCATATGTGGCTGATAATTGCTGTGGTTATTTTATTCGTGGGTTTCCCGGTGATATACAGCGATATGTGTACTTACCTGCATATCCCGTTGCTTATAATGTTGTTAGGTATCACCGCCCGGGGGACAGCGTTCGCTTTCAGAAGCTATGATGCCATAAAAGGCGAAAGGACACAGAATTTTTATAACCATGTTTTTGTTTATTCAAGCTTTATAACACCTTTATTTTTAGGGATTATAGCCGGGAGCGCTATTTCAAGACAAATCGGACTGCACGAAACCACTTTTCAATCCGCTTATATCTTTGACTGGCTAAACTATTTTTCGGTGGCGGTAGGTCTTTTTACAGTTGCATTAAGCGGGTACCTTGCGGCTGTTTACCTCATCGGCGAAGCTGAGGACGAGGCAGATGTCAAACGCTTTATCCGCAAAGCGAGGCTAATGAACATTTTGGCTGTAGCTTTTGGCGGGATGGTGTTTTTATCGGCCGAATTAGAAAATATCCGGCTGGCGCATTTCATATTCGGCAACCCGGTTAGCCTTATTGCTGTAATTGCGGCAGCAATTTCGTTGGTTTTACTTTGGGTGCTGATGAGCAAAGGGAAAAAGAAGATCATCCGCGTATTTGCTGCCTTCCAGGTCACGATGATACTTTTAGCAGTTGGCTATATGCATTTCCCCTATTTTATTATGATAAAAGGTGGAGAGAATTTGTCCTTGTTATCACTGCACGCGACCGCCAAAACTATTGATGATTTGGGCTGGGGCCTTTTTATTGGCAGTTTTCTGATATTGCCTTCCCTGTTTTATTTGTATTATAGCTTTGACCAGGATTAAGGGGATTTAAGGATTAGCGGGATGCTTGTTCGATAATTGATAGTAAAAGCATCCCGCGTAAAAATCCATTAAATCCAAAAATCGTGGTTCATCCTTAAATCCGTTTAATCCTGGTCAAATCATGTTACAGTGTTTTTACTTTAATACTCCTGAACCAAGCCTCATTTCCGTGGTCCTGCAATAACAAATGGCCTTCTTTAGCTTCGCCAAAGTTTTTCCATATCACGTATTTACTGATGGCTACCAAATCTTTAAACTCTTTTGAGCCTCTTTCATATTCCAATACTTTTACGCCATTTAAGTAATGCTCTACGTGGTTATTGGGATAAACAATTATACGGCCGGTGTTCCATGCCCCTATGGGCCGTATAAAACGTTCGGGTTTGTTTGATGGGATCAAATCATAAAGGGAAGCCAGGGTACGGTCGCCATTGCGGCCAAGTTTAGCATCAGGGTGCAGTTTATCATCCAGCACCTGGTATTCTAACCCAATAGCTGAACCCTTGGTAACTTCAGACAGGGTAACAAAATACTTAACCCCACTATTGGCGCCGGGCGTTATTTTAAACTCAAACGAAAGATCAAATGCGCTGTACATGTCATCTGTAACGATATCCCCGCCGCCTGATTCTTCTTTTCCCTCTGAAGGCAAAACATGCATTACACCATCTTTATATTCCCATCCTTTAGCCGGGAATGTTGCCATTGTAGCGCCGCGCCAGCCGTTTGAAGTTTTGCCATCGTATAATAACTTCCAGCCGCTGGCTTTTTCATGCGCCGAAAGCTGGTTAGGCATATAATTTAAAGTGTAAATATCTTTTGGGAATGGTTTTGGTTTAAGGTTTTTTGTTTGGATGACCAGGTTTTTAAAATAAACCTTTTTCCCGGCTTGTTCCGGCGTAGTAACAGCATGTACTTGTAAGCCGATAAACCCTCTGCTGTCTACGGTATCTATCATATCCGCAACAGGGACGCCGTTTATCCAGGTTTTCATTTCGTTGCCGATACATTCCATGCGGATATGATTATAAACGCCAACTTTAAACGCATCTTTTGCTTTGGCATTCAAATCGAGCGGGTATAGCCAATCCCTCCTGCCTTCATCATAAATACCACCCGACCATTTTCTGTCTGACGGGTCTATCTCAAACTGCCTACCGTAAACTTTGCCCTTACCATCATGCGCGGCGGGATCAAAATGACTGCGTACCTGTACGCCCGAATTGCTTAGCGGGCTTTCGATTTTTGTATCCATTTCGAGGATAAAATCGCCGTACTCTTTATCAGTAACCAAAAATGTATTACCCGAGTTAAGTACGGTTGTGCCTACTATCGCGCCATTTTCAACTTTATAATCAGCAGTACCTGCGAGGCGCTTCCAGCCTTTAAGGGTTTTGCCATCAAAAAGCGATGGGGTGCTCTGGGCGTGGATTGTGGATGGCAGGATGAAGGTTGCGGTTAGTAGTATAGTTGTGGCTGTTAATGTTAATTTCTTCATAATGGTATATTTAGCAATGAATTCTTCTCTGACTTTAAATGTAGTAGCTATTTCCTGCGATCAAAAACTTTGTCATTGCGAGGAGGAACGACGAAGCAATCACGAACTTTGCATGGTTGCTCTGTATGGTTCGCGATTGCCGCGCTATCGCTCGCAATGACAAAATGATTAGTTCACAGCGCGATCACACCTTCACTTCCCACCCTTTTTCATATTCCCTGTGCCAAAGCTGCATGGCTTCGGGATCATTTAAAATGTGTCCGTTTGTGGTATCGATATGCAACACCCTGTCCATGCGGTAAGATATATTGCCTAACTGTGGCAGCAAGGTTGATCTAAACCCTGTTTCGATAGGGCAATTTAATTTTGTTACGCCGCGAACAGAATCGACAAAGTTTTTCATATGCAGGCCATCTAAAGCCGCTGTCGGGCTTACTTTGTTGGTGGCATCCACAACGGTGTTATCTTTTACCTCTTTTACAAATTTATTATCGCCATCATATACTTTGTAGCCGTTTCCACCATCATAGGTCAGTGTGCCTTTATCGCCGTAGAAGGTTACGCCACGGCTTAAGCCTTCAATGTTAAAACCATTGCAGCTTCTTCCCTCCCATTCGGCAGCTGTATCATTTGGGAAATTATATAGTATATTTTGAGTATCGGGTGTTTGCCAATCGTCTTTAAATTGAAACCGGCCGCCTGTTGATACAACCTTGCTTGGGAAATCAACACCCAGACCCCAGCGGATCACATCCAGTTCGTGCGTACCGTTATTTAATGCTTCGCCGGTGCCCCAGTTCCAGAACCAGTGCCAGTTATAGTGGATCAGGTTATCCTGGTATGGCTTACGCGGCGCGGGGCCCTGCCAAAGTTCATAGTCAAGATTTGAAGGCACTGGTACCTGTTTGCCAATGCCAATGCTGGGCCTGTGGTTGGCATACCAGCCCTTTGCATAATAAGTGCGGCCGATCACGCCATCGTGCAATTCCTTCACCATTAACTGGCAATTGCTGAAAGAGCGGCGCTGACTACCCATTTGCACCAGCCGGTTATATTTTTTTGACGCCTCTACCGCCATTTCACCCTCGTGCGGGTTATGGCTGCATGGTTTTTCAACATATACATGTTTACCTGCCTGGCAAGCCATTATGGTTGCAGGTGCATGCCAGTGGTCGGGCGCGGCTATTACAATGGCATCAACATCTTTTTTCTCCAACAGCTGGCGGATGTCCGTTATACCCTCCGGTTTTTTACCCGTCCTTTTATAAATATCCGCAATGGTGCTTGCCACTACGTTCGAATCCACATCGCACACATAACCAATTTCGGCGTTTGGAAACCGGGCAAAGTTTTGGGCGAGATATAAACCCCGGCTATGCGTCCCCATCATACCTATAACTACCTTCTCATTAGGCGACCCTTTGAAAAACCCGGCAGCTTTGCCTAAATGCGGCGCCAGCAGGAAACTTGTCCCCGCAACCGATGCTGTTTGAATGAATTTTCGACGATTGATCATGTTTAGTTGATTAAGTTTATTAAGTTGGATTAGGTTGATTAAGTTATTTAATTGGTTTATTAAGTTATTTTAATTGGTTGATTGGGTTGATTAGGTTGGATTGGGTTGATTAAGTTAGTCTAATTGGTTTATTGAGTTGGATTGAGTTGATTAAGTTGTTTTTATTTGGTTTATTGAGTTCGATCGGGTTGACTATGCTAATTTAGAAGTTGATCGGGCTGGCTCAGCTAAAACCACTCACCTAATCAACCCAATCCAACTTAATCAACTATTATACAAACCACTCACTTAATCAACTCAATCCAACTTAATCAACCAAACTACACCCCCCCAAATATCGAAAACCCGCCATCTACGCATATCATCGAGCCAGTTACAAATGCCGATGCATCGCTCAATAGCCAAACCAATGCGCCTATCAGTTCATCGGGGTGGCCGAAACGTTTAAATGGCGTGTTCCTTATTACTTTTTCGCCGCGCGCAGTATAACCGCCTTCGGGTTTGGTTAACAAATTACGGTTTTGTTCCGTTAAGAAAAAGCCTGGCGCAAGCGCATTCATCCTGATGGCGTCACCGTAACGGTTAGCCAGTTCAACGGCAAACCATTGGTTATAGCAATCAACAGCGGCTTTGCCCATATTATAGCCCAGTACCTTTGTTATTGCCCGTTTTGAATTCATGGACGATATGTTAACAATGCTACCTTTACCTGTTTTAGCAATTGCCTCGCCGAATATTTGGGTAGGATAAAGTGTTCCCCATAAATTAACTTCCATCACCTGCTTCATGCCCTCGAGGTTCATACTGAAAATATCTTCATCGGGCTGTAAAACGCCCTGGGGCATATTGCCGCCAGCACCGTTAACCAAACCATCTATCCTTCCATAGGCTTCTATGATTTTGTTTTTTGCTGCGATGAGTTCTTCGGTATTTAACACATCAGCCACCAATGCGATGGCTTTGCCCCCATTAGCATTGATATGATTGGCCCGTTCTTCGGCTAACACTTTATTGCGGCCCAAAATACCAACTGTGCCCCCGGCCTCAACAATGCCGTTAACAAAGGAGTTTCCTAAAATCCCGGTACCGCCGGTTACAATAATTACTTTTCCGCTTAATGAAAATTGATCCGTCATTTTTTATTTATAAATATCTCTAAACCAGGTTCTATAGTTTTACCACAAAGGGCACTATGGTTTCACTAAGGGCACTAAGTTTTGAAAGTTTTTCTCTGTGGCCTTTGTGAAATCTTTTTTGTCTTTGTGGTTAAATTTCTTCATAAGGCTACCTTAAGTCACTTATCGAAATTGCGTCCATATCGGTATAATCCAAATTCTCGCCGGCCATGCCCCATATAAAATTATAGTTAGAAGTGCCACTGCCTGCATGTATGCTCCAGGGTGGCGAAACAACTGCTTCATAGTTATTAACGGTGATGTGCCTGGTTTCGTCCCCTTCGCCCATATAATGCATTATTTTTTGGCCGACCGGCAAATCGAAATAAAAGTACGCCTCCATACGCCTGTCGTGCGTGTGGGGCGGCATCGTATTCCAAACGCTTCCCGGTTGCAATATTGTTAATCCCATTACCAACTGGCAACTTTTAATGCCATCGGCATGGATGTACTTATTTATGGTGCGTACATTGGCTGTAGCGAAATTGCCGGCATTAACTTTTGCGGCTTCGTCAATACTCATAAGGGTGGTTGGATAAGTAGTATGTGCGGGCGCTGAAAGCAGATAAAAAACAGCCGGGTTATCTTTGTTATCGCTTGAAAAAGCGACCTCTTTTATGCCCTTGCCAATGTACAGGCAATTAAATTTTTTTAGACTGTATGCTTTTCCATCTGCTATAACCTGTCCATCGCCGGCGACATTAATTATTCCTATTTCCCTGCGCTCTAAAAAATAGTCAGCCCGAAGGTTTGGATAATTTTCCAATAAAAGCTCGTCCTTAACCGGGTTTGCTGCGCCAACTATCATCCTGTCGTAATGGGTATAAACGCAGTTGATAGTATCTTGTTTAACAATGTTGTCTATTAAAAACCGCTCCCTTATTAATGTGGTGCCGTATTGCTTAAAATCACCTGGATGTACACTGTGCAGTATTTTCAATTGAATTGGTTGATTAAGTGAGTAGTTTATTAAGTGAATGGTAAAAATGGCTCGAAGTAAGAGTTGGTCTTCGTCAACCCAACCAACTTAATCCAACTCAATCAACCTAATAAACTTCAAAACCAAAGTTAACATTTAGGTTAGCAAATAATAGTAAAATAGTTTTTACATTGGCTTAAACTTTCTTTAAGTGAAATTCAACCGCAATTATAAAATGAAAAAATTATTGCTTCATAAAAAAGTGTTGTTGTTATTTGCTTTTATAAGTATTACCGGAAAAATTATGGCACAAAATACAACCACCTGGACTGAGAAAAGCGCCGCTGAATGGCTGCAAAGCGCCGATTGGCGCAACGGAGTAAAATTAAATGTCGACCCTTCGGTAAATAAAGTTGTTTTTGCTGAACAATATCACAAAAATAAAGCCGCATGGGATAAAGCCTTCGCTTTTTTAAGGGATAGCGACCTTCTAACCATAAAATCCGGTAAATATGTAATAGATGAGGATACTGTTTATGCCATGATAACCGATGCACCGTCTAAAACTTTTGAACAGTCTGCATGGGAATCGCACCGGAAATATATTGACCTGCAATATGTAATTAAGGGTGAAGAAAAAATTGGTATCGCGCCTTTAGCCACTGCCACGGTAACAAAACCGTATGACGAAAAAGCAGACTATGCTAATTATAGCGCCGACGGGAAATATTACATAGCAAAACCAGGAACTTTCTTCCTCTTTTTCCCTGAAGATGTACACCGGCCCAATATTAAGGTTGATGGCTATGATGTGGTAAAGAAATTAGTGATCAAGATAATGGTAGCGGAATAAAATCCCGGTATTTCTCAATCCTCCAGCAGGCTGATCTTTACATTATGGCCTTCCGCAATTTGAACGATCTTTGCCACTTCAACCGGGCAGCCGGCGGTTTGCGCACGAAGTATCCGGTCGCAATCATCAAGGTCAAAATTAAACCGGCACGCGGGGAAATTTGAATTAAGCGTTTTAACAACCTGTTTGCCAATTGTTTGCTATTTACATTTGTTTTGAATACCTCTATCATATCCATAAACTTAATAAGTTAAACCTTTATCATTTTCCATTTGCCGCGTTTAAAGAGATAGTAGGCTAACAGGGCGGTCACGAATTGCGAAATAACGATCGCAATAAAAATCCCTTTGGGTTCCCTGATATAATATTGACTTAATACCCAGGCCAGCGGTATCTGGAAAAGCCAATAGCCAACAAAGTACACTAAAGTTGGTGTGCGTGTATCGCCCGCACCGTTAAATGCGTTCAGCATCACCATTTCAACGCCAAAAAATATGTAACTCAGGCTAACGATTTGAAGCGTTTGGATAGCATAATGGCGTGCCCCGGGATCGGTGTTCATAAAATTTACAACTGGGGTGCCAAAAAGAAAGAAAAACAAACTTACGGCCACCATAAAAACAGTAACATACCCGGCTGTTATCCATACACTTTTTTCGGCCCTGTCGGGCTGGCCTGCGCCCAGGTTTTGGCCGGTTAAAGTAGCAGCGGCATTGCTCATGCCCCAGGCCGGCAGCAAAAAGAATATCAGCAGCCGGATGGCTATTTGATAACCGGCAACGGCGGCTTCGTGAAACCCCGACATTAAACGGGTTAAAAATATCCAGCTACCCGAACTAACGATAAACTGAACCGCCCCTGTACTCCCAAGGCTAATGATTTGCATCAATAGTTCTTTATGGGGCTTTAATTGCGATAAATAAAAACTGAGCAGTCCTTTGCGGATGAACAAGCGGTACAACTGGTATAAAACGCCAATGCCGCGACCAATCGTCGTAGCTATTGCGGCGCCTTTTATACCAAGCCCAGGAATCGGGCCAAGTCCGTAAATCAACAGCGGGCAAAGAATTATGTTAAAAATATTACTTATCCAAAGTGCCCACATGGCTATGCTGGCATCACCAGCGCCGCGGAATATACCATTGATCAAAAACAACAGCATGATTACCAGGTTGCCACCGTACATAATTTGGGTATAACGGATGTTTTCGGCGATCATTCTGTCACTTGCACCCATAAAATGCAGGATGGAGCCTGCGAAAGTTATCCCTACTGCAGAAATGATCAATGAAACAAAGAAAGCAAACAAGATGATCTGCATCCCCGAATGGGCGGCTTCTTTGTAGTTCTTCTCGCCTACCCGGCGGGCGACCAATGCGGTTGCCGCCATGCTAAACCCCATAGCAATGGAGTAAACTATGCTTAGTATCGATTCGGTATATGCTACGGTATCAACGGCCGCGTTGCCCAGTTTGCCAACAAAGTATATGTCCACCAGGGCAAATACCGATTCCATCATCATTTCCAGGATCATGGGGATAGCGAGCAGTATTACCGCCCGGCGTATACTGCCAACGGTATAATCCTGCTCGCTACCTGCTACAGCCTCGCTGAATAAAGAAAAATAACGTTTGAGTTTTAACAAAGCAGTGTGTTTTTGCGGATAATGCTATACTACCGCATCTTTTCCGCCCGTCTTCAACTTTAATCTCTTATGGTGGTAAATGTAAGATACGGCCAAAATAACCAGAAAAACCGGTATCATGCCCCAATCGCTAATCGCGAAATTAGTTACAATCATTGAATAAGCCGCCCCTATCATATCGAAAGCAAACCCTGCGTAAGCCCATTCTTTCAGTCTGGGAAAGCCGGGAGTAAGGATCGCTATTATACCTAATATTTTAGCTACCGCCAAAAAATGGAAGACATAAGGCTGGTAGCCCATGGGGGCCATCTTCTGCGCTGCTTCCGGGTTAGGTATAAAGCTTCCGATTGCAGAAAATAACATCAGGGCCAAAATAAGGCCTGTTGAAATCCAATAAATAATGTTGATCTTTTTCATTTTAGTGTTTATTAAGGTTAATTAATTGGTTGATAATAAAGTATGACCACGCCCGAGCTTAGTCGTTTTAAATCTGTTAATTTTAGTGTTTTTCTATCCAAATCGCCTGTAAATTGAGGCTTGCCGCCCCCTAAAATAACAGGGCTTATAATTGCCCTGTATTCATCAATTAAGCCCAGTTGCATAAGGGCCGATACAATACTACCACTGCCTAATATTACGATGTCTTTTCCGGATTGCTCCTTTAGTTTTAAAATGGTTTCTTTAATATTGCCCTTAACCAAAGTTGAATTTTTCCATTCAACTTTATCCAGTGTTTTTGAAAAAATAATTTTTGGCAGGTTGTTCATTTTTGCGGCAATAACCGGGTCATTCTTTACTTGTTCGGGCAATGGCCAGTAAGCCGCCATCATTTCATAAGTTTTCCGGCCAAATAAAATACAATCTACTGAATTTAACGTCTGTTCCGCATAATTTAAAAAGTCGCTATCTACTATATGCCAGTCCAGCTCCTGGTTGGCGCCCTCTATATAGCCATCTAAGGAAACCATATTCGATACAATTACTTTTCTCATAATTTTATTTTATTGATCTATTATTCGATCCTTCTTAAATTAACCCGGCAACTCAACTCTTTGCCGTCTTTTAACCACACCCATTTACCATCAATTGTTTTGCCACCATTGCTAAATTCCCCGTTAAACTTTTCCTTAACACCTTGCACACCAACGAAAACAATTTCCTGACCTTCGCTTATTTCACAGGTGCATTCAAGCATTTGCCCATTATTGTCGAAATAATGATATTTTAATTTTTTGATTTCCGCATTGTACCCAATAAATCCGATGCCCTTTATGCCAATCATATCAATATGATGAACCATAAAAAACCCACCTTCCATCCAATTGAAAGTAACCTGGCCGTGGGCTTCGCCGGATACCGTCCAGGCCCCCAATAGCCAATTAAGTTTTTTTAGCGCCGGGTTCGGCATCGGCCCGGTTTCATTTAATTGGTACACCTTTCCCTGTTAACTTTCTTGTTTATTGCACTTAAACATAACGATACAAACATATAGCCATTTAAATATTTAAAAGGGTGCTATGCATGACAATATAAGGGGGAATTAGTGACAATCAAAACGTTTGGACTCTCGCCTAAATCAAATTGGGCAAGGTGCTGGGGTGAATAGCAAGCCAAAATTCTTCAGATTTGATTTTCCGTTGCCGTTTAAATTACCGAAAACTATGCTTACAGATATCAATCCCAAATTACCAATGCGCAATAAGTCCGCTACCCGGGATTTCTATTTAAACAAATTGGGATTTAGGGAATTTGGCCGCGCAGACTACGATGGCTACCTTATGGTACAAAGGGACGGTGTACAAATTCACTTTTTTGAGTTTAAAGACCTAACCCATCGGAAAACTATGGACAGGTGTATATCCGTACTGATGATATTGACGCGCTGTACCATTTTGCTAAAATGCAAAACGTTAACTGCACTAAATTGGAGCATAAGCCATGGATGCAAATAGAGTTCTCTATTCACGACCCGGATAACAATGTGCTCACATTCGGCCAGGGTATCGGTTAAATATATTCGAACGAAATCACCTTAGCTTTTGAACCGATGCGGTGCCTCACCCTGTTTAATCAACCGTAACGATATACTCATTACCCTCTTTCTTTTGTGATGAATATTGCCAGCTAACCGAAATATTTTGCCCTTTATAAGTCAGGGTATTATTTTCGAGAGAGATTCTGTCTTCAGAAACAAAGAAAGTTAAACTTCTCACAGTCCATACACTTCCATTTACCTTCGTAATTGCACGCTCGTTAGCAGCGGTGAAGTAATTAGCGCCTTTACCCAACTTAAGTAATGTGCTGTGAATTATTAAACTATCGTTTATAGCTTCTGCATGCATGGGATCAAATCCCCTGAATTCCGGTGGGCTTTTAAATTGAACCGTAATCTTTAACCCTCCCTGATTATTAAAAGACTGAATATTTGCTATGTGTTTTGCTGTTTCCATAGCGGTAAAATATTTTGCTCTGGCCTCGTAACTATCAAGGGCCGGTAATTTTACTTGCTGTGGTTTAAACTTAGTGAAAAAATAATCACTTAATGATTGCCCTGAATTGTAGTATTCATGCTGCCAGTTGGTAAAGTGTTTAGCCAGCAATAAACATTGGACCATGCCACTTAGCAGCCGCTTGTTTCTTAAGCCTTCACGGCCATAAGCCGGTTCTATCAATGAATAAAAAAATCGTTTGTGTATATATTCCTGTTCCTTTTCAGTGGATGAAAATTCCTTCATATACATAT
This sequence comes from Bacteroidota bacterium, assembly GCA_013288235.1. GTDB lineage: Bacteria > Bacteroidota > Bacteroidia > Sphingobacteriales > Sphingobacteriaceae > Mucilaginibacter. The sequence goes on from JABDCF010000004.1 coordinate 68,766, forward strand.
ATTCACAATAAGTTGCGGGCCCCTCGCAAGACTCGACGTCTTTTTCATAATTAAGGTATTTTTCGCCAATTATTGTTTGCCTGAGCGCACGACAGCTAAAAAACTTATTTAGGTTTTCCTTCAATTGTTGAGTAGGGCCCGTTAAGGCGGAAAGTAGTAGCTCGTCTTCATATTGCCTTATTGCGTCGTTCTGGAAATTCTCGGGGTAAGTCAGTAATTCCGCCGGATTGTCGAATTTTAACTTTTTAATGTAATTCCGCTGATAAACATGATGCAATTCGTGAAATACTTCTGCATAAAATTGGTTTTCGCTCACATAAAAAGATTGTCCGTAGTTGTTATGAGCAGTAAGGTGGTTGTTGATCTCTGTTTGTGATGTCCCCAATAAAGCGAAGTCGGCCTGGCTAAATTGATAAATGCTGTCTTTCAAAAGTTTGGCTTTAGCCGGTGGATTTGGATGGTTTTTCAAAAAAGCCGGGCCACCAATCCTGAATATGCAATAAGGCCCCATGGTCATGCCCGGCCAAACTTTTTCCCGAATATTTTCTATGTTTTTGGAAAATTGTGGCAAGGAACCTAAATAGAGGCTATCGATGGGTTGAATAGCTTGTCCATCGGCAGAACATTGGGCGCCTAAAATTACAAGAAACAGTAAAGTTAATATTTTGGACATATAGCTTTATCAGTAAAGATATTTTGCATCAGGAGTTATAAAATTAAGAAAGTTCAATGAAATATTTTTTGGGCGAAAATATTAAGTACTTCCACCAGGATCAGGATAATGATCACCAATTCAAGCCTGAAACTGTTTCGATATTGCAACAGGTCCCTAAAAAGTTCATAGTTATCTTTTATAATATTTAACCCTTCCTGTATATTCCTAAACCTCTCTTTCAAATCAAAGGTCCGTTTAAGATCGTTATGAATTTTATTCAGGTTTTCATCTTCCCATGTTTCAGGAGGAGAATCAAAAATATAAAGGTTTTCAGCAATGCGGTTTTTTAATACGAGCGTTCGCCCTATGTATTTTTTCAGGTTTATTCCAGATATGTCAAGACGTCCTTTTGTTTCCAGTATCTGCGTATGATAATTCGTTTCCTCCATCATTTTAGTTGTTTGCTCATGATAATAATCGAGTGCGACCGACTGTGAAACATTCAGCATTATTAAACGCAGCACTTCAATGTCTTCTCCTATAATCTCGATTGAATTGAAGCCTATCTTATTCTTTCCAGAATTTGTCTGTATCTTAAATTCTTCCTCCAAACTTTGGTCAAATTTGTTTCTGCAATAAGAAGATATTAACCTTAAAAATTCAGAAATTTTGATTGCATCATAGTTTAAAAAACAAACAACTCCATATTTAAAAACATAAATATATTGGCGTTCATCTATTATGTAAAATAATTCGTCGGTATCGTTAAAATACAAATCAGCCTTAAAGGCAGATTTAAACATTCTTATATCAATACTGTCAGCTATCTGGTATGATAAAACTTGTTGTAGCATATTTGTTTATTCTTGACTCAATACCTATAAATTAATAGCATTGAATAGTAAACGGAAAGGACATGTAAGCGTTTTTATATTAAAGCTATGCAAATACTTTATAAAAGAATTGCATAGCAGCTTTTATCAAATATACGATCTCAATCCCGGATCATTATTAAATTAAAAAACCTCTCCAAATTTCTTTGAAGAGGGTTTTCGATGCGTAATGTTCGGTCGTCTTGACAGGGTAATTTTCGAACAACTTTTTGAAGAATTTTAAGACGCTGGCGGGCTAATTTGCGATAATTGATTATAAAACCCTAAATTTAAAACGCAGGCATAGCGATCTCATCCATTCAATCAAAAATAAATGAAGCTAATGAAAATAATCAATAGCACCATAGTATCCGGTTTGTTGTTTTGCATGCTATGGAGTGTAAACCCGGCCATGGCCCAGCCGCCAACCCGCGACCCGCATACACCCGGGTATGTATCGGCCACCGAATTACCGGATGGCGCCATTCCTTCGCCCGGCTCCAATGGGAATTTCATTATCGGCCCCACACATAATCCTGCACCGGAATCGAGTGTACAGGCTAACGTACCACAGGGGACGATATACCGTTTTACCATTGATTCCAGGGACAGCAAAATTTACCCCGGCATTGCCCGCGAACCCAATACATTTGGCACGGCAGATCCGGCAAATCCTGCTAAATTAATCGTCACTACGAGCCATCCGGCCCCCTACACACGCCAGTTGGCAGTGTATGTTCCAAAACAGTATGTAGCCGGCACAGTAGCGCCATTCATCGTTGGTGCCGACGGACCTGACAATTTGCTTTTCACGGTATTAGACAACCTGATTGCCGAGGGCAAAGTGCCGCCGATGATCGCTGTCTCAATTGGTAACGGCAGCGGCGATGCCCAGGGCAGCGAACGTGGCCTGGAATACGATACCATGAGCGGCGTATACGCGGAATTTGTTGAAAATGAAGTGCTACCTCTGGTAGAAAGCAAGTGCCGGGTAAAACTAACCAAAGACCCTGCCGGTCGCGCCACCATGGGTGGCAGTTCAGGCGGATCATGCGCCCTGATCATGGCCTGGTACCACCCCGAATGGTACCACCGTGTGCTCACTTATTCCGGTACTTATATAAACCAGCAATGGCCCTGGAATCCGGAAACACCGCAAGGCGCATGGGGGTTTTATAAAACTATCATCCCAAAAAGCCGCCCAAAACCATTGCGGATATGGATGGAAGTAGGCGACCAGGACCTCTTTAACCCAAACATAATGCGCGACGACATGCACGATTGGGTAGTCGCGAATGAAAAGATGGCAATGGTACTCGCTGCTAAAGGCTACCCATACCAGTTTGTTTTTGCCCGCAATGCCCGGCATGTTGATTACAAAGTAAAAATGCAAACACTTCCCGAAGCGCTGGAGTGGCTTTGGAAAGACTACCGCGCGGCGAAGCCTACGCAATAACGAATATTTGGGGGAAAATTGGTTTTTGGGACTTCTCAAATACCGATTTGAAATATGGCAATGAATATCAAATCCGATAGAAAATCAGCTGAGTTAAGTTTTAAAATATCGCAGTCGATGTCCGCGTTATTGCCGTACCATTAAAACAAAAAGTCTCAAGACTTTCGACTTGAGACTTTTTGACTTTTTCGAGGTCGTCTTGACAGAACAATTTTCGAACCACTTTTTACAGGATTTGAAGAAGTTAGCAGGTTGAATTACAAGTATGTAGATTGCAAATAATCTCATCTATTCAATTAAATTCGGCTACAACTATCTTTACTTTGGCTACATTCCAATATTTTGTTAGTTGTAGGTTAGCATCCTAATCTAAAAGAAAATATTATGAATAATCGACTGATTTGGAATAACATTAATAAAACATCCAAAATTGGATTTGTTTTTACTATAATAATGACATTAATGACTGCTGTAAGTGCTTTTGTAAATCTAGCACAGATTCAACTTCCCCTTGCTATTAATTTGCCTTGGTATATAGCAACAATTCTTGGATTTGCAAAGGCCTTGGCTGTTATTGCTTTCATAAGTAATCGTTTCCCTACTCTTCGTGAGTGGGCTTATGCAGGCTTATTTTTCGAACTTATAGCGGGCGCTGCCTGTCATATCTTAAGCGGCGCACCTATATGGCATGCAATACCTGCGTTGTTTGATCTTTCCATCGTAGCTGTATCATATTTTTATTGGCATAAAAAAAAATATCAACTCCAGGGCTTAGATAATTCTGAAAGAAGTTAATACTTAAAATATAGTTGCAGAATATCAAATAAGAATAGTCTGCAGATTCTTAATCAGAAAACATTATAGAAATCGTATAAATATTAATTACAAATAATTTTAAACGAAAACTCCAGAATTTAAAAACAGTAATATGGACAATCCAATACACCTTAAATCTATTACGGCTTTTCACAGATTGCTGGGTTTAAAAGCACCACAACACCCACTTATTGGTGTTGTAGATTATAGTAGTATTAACCACGCTGCAGCAGAAAATAAGACAGTATTTCTTAATTTTTATGCGATAGGCTTAAAAAGAGATGTTGGAGGAAAATTACATTATGGGCAGCAAGTCTATGATTTTGATGAAGGTCTTATGTCTTTTGTAGCACCCAGTCAGGTAATACGATTCGAAATTGATATTAGTATTCCCAGTAACCCAAGTGGCTATTTATTATTATTACATCCCGATTTTTTATGGGGTACGCATTTAGCAAAAAGCATCAAAAAGTATGAGTATTTTAATTATGCTATTAAGGAAGCTCTTTTCCTCTCTGAAAAAGAAGAGGAAGTTATTGAGAGCATATTTCAAAACATACAGCGGGAATATCACAAAGACATTGATAAATTCACTCAAAGCATCATTTTAGCTCAAATAGAAACATTGCTCAACTATGCCGATAGATTTTATCAACGACAATTTGTAACCCGCAACGTCACTAGTAATCAAACACTCAGCAAAGTAGAAGATTACTTAGAAAGCTACTTTAAAAGCGAAAACCTTACTAACAAAGGCTTGCCAACAGTGCAACTACTTGCAGACGATTTGTGTTTATCTCCAATTTATCTGAGTAATTTGCTAAAACAACTGACTGGCATATCTGCCCAACAACATATCCATGAAAAACTCATTAAAGAAGCAAAAGAAAAACTTTCTACCACCAATTTATCCGTTAGTAGAATCGCATACGAATTGGGTTTTGAGCATAGCCAGAGTTTTTCAAAATTGTTTAAAAGTAAAAGTGGTGTGAGCCCATTAGAGTTTCGGGCAAGTTTTAATTAACGCCAAGACCGTTCCGTTGCTTTTACTATATCAGTATTTTTTTTGAAACCAAATTTCGGTGTGACTTTGAGCGTCTATTAGAGGAAATCGCATTGCCCATAGCAAATGCAACTCTTAAAAAAAGAACAAGAAATTTTCAATTCCAGATAAACAAAATTAAATCAAAAATGAGAATCAACAGATCACTTACTTACGCAGCAGGTGCCGGGGCACTGTTAACGGTATCCGCTTTTGCCAAAAACCGGCTCGAAAACAACTTATCCCCGGTAGTTACCGCCAAATCCGGTTTTATCCGCACAGATGGGGATGTCGCCTACCGCGACCTGAATAAAAATGGGAAGATGGATGTTTACGAAGATTCGAGGCAACCTATTGAAAAACGTGTGCAGGACCTACTTAAACAAATGACCTTGGAAGAAAAGGCCGGGATGATGTTTTACTCGCCGGTGAGGGTGAATATGGACGGATCCATTGAAGAACAGCCTGCTAATGATTTTCTGGCAAGTATTTCGCCGGTTGGAACAACCGAAATGGACAAGCATCATATCACCCATTTTAACTTATTTGGTGTACCTGCGCCGGATACATTAGCCATGTGGTACAACAAGATGCAGCAATATGCGGAAAAAACCAGGTTAGGTATTCCGCTTACCATAGCGTCAGATCCCCGCAATCAGGGCGGCGCTGCTATCTTCGCGATGTCGGCCAAAACGTTTTCCATGTGGCCCGATCCTTTGGGCTTAGCAGCCATTGGTGATGAAAAAGAAATGGAACGGTTTGCTGATATATCCCGGCAGGAATACCTGGCAGTTGGCATACGTCAGGGTTTACATCCGCAGGTTGATCTGGCCACTGAGCCGCGCTGGCCGCGTATCTCCGGCACCTTTGGAGAAGACGCCGGACTGTCAGCCCGAATGACTACCGCCTACATTAAAGGATATCAGGGTGAAAAATTAGGCCAAAACAGTGTTGCCATGATGACTAAGCATTTTCCGGGTGGTGGCCCACAAAAAGAAGGCCTGGATCCGCACTTTGCATTTCAAAAGGGCCAGGTTTACCCTGGTAATAATTTTAAATACCACCTTATTCCATTCGAAGCTGCTTTAAAGGCTGGAACAGCGGCCATCATGCCTTATTATGGCGTACCCATGGGGCAAAAAGGTGTAGAAGAAGTGGGCTTTTCTTATAACAAAGCTATTATTACTGATCTTTTACGTAACAAATTCCATTACAACGGTGTAGTTTGTACTGACTGGGGGCTGGTGACCGATACAAAACTAGGCCCTGTTAACTGGGTTGCAAGAGCCTGGGGCGTTGAGAAGTTAAATACTGAAGAACGGGTGCAAAGAATAATTGATGCGGGTGTAGATCAGCTTGGCGGCGAAAATCTGCCGGAAATTATTGTAAAGCTGGTGAAAGAAGGAAAGTTAAGCCAGAAACGTGTTGATGCCTCCGTAACGCGATTGCTGCGTTTAAAATTTCAGTTAGGCTTATTCGACAATCCTTTTGTGGACGAGAAAAAAGCGGCAGATATTGTAGGAAGCCCCGAATTTATAAAGGCGGGACTATATGCTCAGCGCAGATCGCTCACCTTGTTAAAAAACGACAATCATACCCTGCCATTAGCGCCTAATAAGCTGAAAATTTATATCAAAAATATCAATCCAAAAGTTGCGGCAGCATACGGTACAATTGTAGATGATCCAAAGCAAGCGGATATTGCGATCATAAGATTACAAACCCCAAACTATCCGATTCCCGAAGCAAAAGGTAACTTCCTAGCTGAGATGTTCCATTGGGGTGATCTTGATTTTAAAGGCCAGCAATTAGAAGACATCCTTACCCTCGAAAAAACTGTGCCGACAGTAGTCGACATTTATTTGGATAGAGCGGCTGTTATTCCACAAATCAGCCAATATGCAAAAGGTCTTTTTGCCAGTTTCGGCTCTAGTGACGCAGCGCTGCTTGATGTTGTTTTTGGTAAATATAAACCAGGAGGCCATTTGCCCATCGAAATGCCGTCGTCAATGGAAGCTGTTCGCAACCAAAAAGAAGACATGCCCTATGACTCCAAAGATCCGCTGTACAAATTCGG